>JBFWMN010000001.1:0-105187 GCA_050251555.1 Pseudobdellovibrionaceae bacterium
CGGCAATATATTGGGTTGCGGCTGCACCTGACGAGGGTAGGGGGCAACCATCGGCTGATAGGGTTGTATCGGGTAAGGAACAGCGACAGGCGGGGCAACGACGACCGGCTGCTGAACCTGTTGACCTTCAGCGGGGGTAACTTGCGTTTCCTGAAAGGTGACTGTGCCGTCAGTATTTTTCACATATGTTTTTGAAACAGGCGTGCCGTTTCGGACCTGATTCTGTCCTTCACCCGCGCTGTGAAACGTCACTGTATTGTCCTGATTTTTATACATGCTGGTTTGGGCATGGCTCATAGTTGTAAACCCGAGGGTCGCAATGAGGGCAGTCATAAATGTCAGCGTGTGTAAGGATTTCATGGCGTATCCACTTTCGTTCATCATGCGGGCTTGCATACGCATCATATCCAAAATAAGTGCCCTGAAAAGATACGTTTTTTCACGTTAAAAGAATCGCAAATCTTTGGAGTGCATGAGGGGCGTCTTATGCGAACTGAGTGTTTCGACGGAAACAGGGTCATGCATCTGGATCATGTCTGACAGAAGGATCGTGTTGAATTCATAGTCCGCTGCATCATGGGCTGTAAGCCCTACGCATGCTTCGCCATAAAGTCCTGCAACCAAGACATTACGCATTTCATGTGCATCCAGCCAATCCAGAAGAGGCGTTCCAAAAAAGGCGGAATAGGATGGTTTGACCATGGTCAGCGTATCGGGTGTGGGGACAGTTTTACCGAATATATCATTCTGTTGGTCGCGAAACGGAATGATCCCCGTCTTGTCGCGCCCACGATTTTTAACATCATGCGCAACCCAGATTTGTGTGACGGCAGCAGGTAAAACATCGCGCACAAAGCTCTGTGTATTAAAATAGGGGGCAAGTTTACGCTGACGCATGTAATGCGGCTGGAAGTCGATAATCAGCATGGTCGTTTCTTCGGAGCGTAAAAGCATCGTCTTTCATACCTTAAATACTTCAATTATGTCAATTAAAAATCCCCATGGTTTTCAGGGGGTAAAGGGGCGCAAAGCTTTCTTTTTTGCGCAGCGCACACTACTCTTACCTGCATAGAAAAACGGGGCAAACCAGCGCAGCAGGAGTACGGGCATTATGGGCGAAAAATGGGTCTATCATTTCGGGACAAAAACGGATGGGGATGCCAGCCAGAAAAACCTGCTTGGCGGCAAAGGCGCAAATTTGGCAGAAATGGCCTCGCTCGATCTTCCCGTTCCACCGGGCTTCACGATTACGACAGAGGCCTGCACCCATTACTACGAGAATGGTCAGTCCTATCCCGCAGCATTAAAAGCACAGGTGATCGAAGGTATCGCGGCGATTGAGGCGCAGGTGGGCGCAAAATTCGGTGATGCGCGCAATCCGCTCCTTGTCTCTGTGCGATCAGGTGCCCGTGTGTCGATGCCCGGCATGATGGATACGGTTCTCAATCTGGGTTTGAATGCGCAAACGGTGGCGGGGTTGGCACAGGCTTCAGGCGATGAGCGTTTTGCATGGGACAGCTACCGCCGCTTCATCCAGATGTATGGCGATGTGGTGTTAGGCGTGTCCCACCATGATTTCGAGGATATTCTGGACAGCGCCAAACGTGATTTGAATGTCTCTGCCGATACCGATATTTCTGCCGAGAACTGGAAAGAGATTGTGGCTGACTATCTTGATCTTGTTGAGAGCGAGACGGGTAAGGCTTTTCCGGAAACCGCCGAGGAGCAGCTTTGGGGTGCAATCGGTGCGGTCTTTTCATCATGGCAGACACCTCGCGCCGTCACGTACCGCCGTATTCACTCCATCCCTGAAAGCTGGGGCACGGCGGTCAACGTGCAGGCCATGGTCTTTGGCAATATGGGGGCTGATTGTGCAACAGGTGTGGCCTTTACTCGTGACCCCTCAACGGGCGAAAATTACTTTTACGGTGAATATCTGGTGAATGCTCAAGGCGAAGATGTCGTGGCGGGTATTCGCACCCCGCAATCCCTGACGCTTTACGGTAAGGAAAAAGAAGGCTCCGATCTTCCCGCCATGGAAGAGGTTATGCCTGACGTGTTCAAGCAATTGTGTGATGTGCGCACGAAACTGGAAACCCATTACCGTGATATGCAGGATATCGAATTTACCGTGCAAAGCGGCAAGCTGTATATGCTGCAAACCCGTTCAGGCAAACGCACGGCGGCAGCGGCATTGAAAATTGCGGTTGATATGGTGGAAGAAAAACTCATCACCAAAGACGAGGCGATCTTGCGCATTGATGCGCAAGCGCTCGATCAGCTTCTCCATCCGACCCTTGATCCGATGGCACAACGCGAAGTGATGGGGAAGGGCTTGCCCGCATCACCCGGTGCTGCGTCCGGCAAGATTGTCTTTACTGCAGATGAGGCGGAACGCGCAGCCCATGCGGGCGAGGCCGTCATTCTGGCCCGTATTGAAACATCGCCCGAAGATATTCACGGTATGCATGCCGCCAAAGGTATTCTCACGACCAGAGGCGGTATGACCTCGCATGCGGCTGTGGTTGCACGCGGAATGGGGCGTCCTTGCGTGGCAGGGTGCGGTGCACTCACGATTGATATGTCTGCCAAAACGCTGTCTTCTGCCTCTGTCACGGTCAAGGAAGGGGACATTATCACCATTGACGGGACAACCGGCGAAGTGATGAAGGGGCAGGTTCCAACCCTTGAGCCGAAACTCTCGGGTGATTTTGCGACCCTCATGGGATGGGCGGATGCCACGCGCCGCATGAAGATCCGTACCAATGCCGAAACTCCTCAGGATGCCCAGAATGCAAGGCATTTCGGAGCAGAAGGAATTGGTTTATGCCGTACGGAACATATGTTTTTCGATCCGTCTCGTATTCAAAAAGTACGTGAAATGATCTTTGCCGAGAGCGCGGATGAACGTGCCAAGGCGCTTTCCTATCTGCTTCCTGAACAACGCGCCGATTTCAAATCGCTCTTTTCGATTATGGCGGGGTTGCCCGTTACGGTCAGATTGCTGGATCCGCCTTTGCATGAATTCTTGCCGCATGAAGAGGCCGATATCGAGGCTTTTGCCAAAGAGGCAGGGATTGATGCAACCCATGTCAGGAAGCGTCTGGCCTCTTTGCATGAAAGTAACCCGATGCTCGGGCATCGCGGCTGCCGTTTGGGCATGACGACGCCCGAGATTTACGAGATGCAGGTGCGTGCCATTTTGGAAGGTGCATTGGAAGCCGCAAGTGAGACCAAAGAAGCGGTTTTGCCTGAAATCATGATTCCGTTGGTGGCGTTCGAAACAGAGCTTGCCACACTGAAAGCCATGACGGAACGTGTCGCGGGAGAGGTTTTTGCGGAAAAAGGCACATCCATCGACTATCTGATCGGAACAATGATCGAGCTTCCCCGCGCCGCGCTGATGGCTGATCATCTGGCTACACACGCGAGCTTCTTTTCCTTTGGGACGAATGACCTGACGCAAACGACATTGGGCTTGAGCCGTGACGATGCGGGTTCGTTCCTGCCCACTTACGTTGAAAAATCCTATTTGCCGGGTGACCCGTTTGTCTCGATTGATCGCGAAGGTGTCGGGCAGTTGATCACGATGGCATGCGAGAAGGGCCGTGCGACGCGATCCGATATCAAGCTTGGTATTTGCGGGGAGCATGGTGGTGATCCTGCCTCAATCGCATTTTGTGAAGAAGCGGGCCTGGCTTATGTGTCCTGTTCACCTTTCCGCGTGCCGATTGCCCGCCTTGCTGCCGCGCAAGCCACTTTGCGGATGAAGATCACGGATAAAGCCAAAAAAGCCGCGTAACCTCACTTGCTTTGTTGCACCCGCACAATAATTCATTTTTTGAACATAAAAAAATGAAAGGAAACGCGAGATGACAACGATTGTAATTACTGGTGCAAACCGTGGTTTGGGGTTGGAATTTACCCGTCAGTACGCGGCGGATGGCGCAAAGATTTACGCGCTGTGCCGTGACCCGTCTTCTGCGGATGAGTTGAAAGAAATTAAGGGTGATGTGCAGATCGTGCGCGCCGATGTGACGGATTCTGAAGCTCTTAAAAGTTTTGCAGAAAGCCTTAATGGCGAGGCGATTGACCTCGTCATCAATAATGCCGGCATTTATGGCGGGACGCACCAATCCTTCGGTGGAATTGATTATGAGGCATGGGAGAAAACCTTCCGTATCAATACGATGGGCCCCGTGCGCGTTGCCGAGGCTCTTTTTGATAACCTCACCAAAGCAGACCAACCGAAATTGATTACGATTTCGTCATTGATGGGCTCTATTGCGGATGCCTCTGGCGGCGATATTATTTACCGCTCATCCAAGACAGCCGTGAATATGGCGATGCATATGGTCGCTGCTGCGGCGAATGACAATCAGGTTGTTGTCGTGAATTTACATCCCGGATGGGTGCAAACCGATATGGGCGGTACGCAAGCGCCTGTCAAACCTGCAGATTCCATTGCCGGAATGCGTAAGGTGATTGACGGTCTCACTATGGATGATAGTGGTCACTTTATTGATTATAAAGGCCAGTCTATCCCTTGGTAAGCTTGTAAAGCTCGGACAAGAATTCGTCGCCTGAAAAGGCCGTTGCATCGGCCTTGATTGCGACGGGTTGATCATAGGAGAGGCGGCGATGCAGTGTCATCATGCCTGCTGCGTGGCCTGCCTCGACACCTTTGGGATCATCTTCAATTACCAGACAGGTTTGCGGATCGATTTTGCTGCCGCAGACCTCTTCCATACGCTTTAAAGCGGCAGTGTAAGGGGCAGGGTCTGGTTTTCTGCCCTCATAATCTTCCTTGCATAGGATAAAGGCGAAATAGTCGGTGAGGCTTTTGCCGTTTTGCGCGGCCATCACAGAGCGACGACGTCCGTTTGAGACAACCGCTTGTTGTAAGCCGTCAGCCTGACATTGCTCTAAAGCTTCGAGAATGCCGTCGCGAATGGCGATTTGGTCGATATGATCGAAATACCATTGATCGATTTGATCGAGATACGTCTCTTTATCCGCACTGAGGCCCAGCTCTTTTGACAGCCAGTCCCAGTTTTGCGCACCGTTATTCGTATAGATCCGATCCATATATTTGGGGTCGAGATCAATCCCGTAATGGTCTTTCAATGTATGGAGATGTTTATTCCAGTGATGTGTTGCCGTATCGACAAGCGTATTGTCGCTATCCCAAAAGACGTATTTGATCTGTGTCATTTAATTTTTCCCTGTCCGCATCGCGGATCAATGCCAACCCCACATTGCCGCAGGATGACCGCATCTCCCCAAGTTCTTCGCCGTCAATTTCTAGCGGAAGGAAGGGCGAAGGTAAAGATTTTCCCGTAATGGCGACAAGGTGCTTTTTGGCAAGCCCTCGGTACTCCATACGTGCCGTAAGCTCCTGTCCGACATAGCAGCCTTTTTGAAAAGAAACGGCATTGAGCTTATCAAGGTTCAACTCGGCTAAAGTCGAGCGCTCCAGTTCCGCATCGCGTGAGCCGTCGGGGATGCCCAAACGGATACGGTGTTCGTCATAGATTTCGAACGGTTTTTCTTCCGCCCCTTCAGGATGAATGAAGGCACGGTGTCCCATTTCCGCGTGGCGCGGGTCAGGGTATGACGCATCAGGCGTGTTATTGAAACAGGCAAATACAGGGACATTGTCTTCAACCGAAATATTGACCTTGGCGCGCAGGCGGTATTTTTTAAGGCGCTCAAACAGGTCATGCGCACGTGCCCCGCCTTCGCATTCCAGCAAGATCACATTCGGACCACGGCTTACGAAAAAATCATGCAGGAATTTGCCTTGCGGCGTCAAAAGACAGGCATAGATAGCGGGTTGTGTCTCCAATAGCGCCATATCATTGGAGATGAGGCGCTGCAAGAAAGGGACGGCATCTTCGCCCTCCAGCTCAATCAGGCCGCGATTGGGGATGTGCACATAAAAGGGGTCTGTCATTTTCATTCCCTTTCATTTAGCCTTATTCCTGACATTGGGCAATGGAGAGCCGTGAAGTTAACCGCCATGACAAAAATCTTGTTTATTACCTCGACCCGTATTGGTGACGCCGTTCTCTCGACAGGACTTCTTGATCATATTTTAAAAACCTATGATGACCCGCAAGTGACAATCGTCTGCGGCCCGCTTGCCGCCTCATTATTTGAAGGGTATCCCGCGCTGCATGAGTTGATCGCACTTAAAAAAGAAAAGCGTAACGGGCATTGGGTGAAGCTCTGGAAGAGAGCTTTCCCAACCAAATGGGATGTTGTCATTGATTTGCGCAACTCCGTTGTGTCGCGTCTATTGCGCGCCAAGGAACGTTATATTTACGGCCCGCATATTGACGGGGAGGCGCATAAGGTTGTCCAAAATGCCATGACGATGAGGCTCTCTTCAGCACCTGCGCCGAAACTGTGGTTTACGGATGCGCAACTTGCCAAAGCTGCCGAGCTTATACCCGATGGTGAAACACCCGTGATCGGTGTCGGGCCAACTGCCAACTGGATTGGTAAAACTTGGCCTACTGACCGTTTTATTGAAATCGTCTCATTCTTGCGTTCTGCTGGATCGCCGTATGAGGGAGCCCGCGTTGCCGTATTTGCCGCACCGGGCGAAGAGCCAGCCGCGCGTGAGGTGTTGGCATCTGTCCCTGAAGGGATGGGGCTGGATATCATTGCAAAGGCGTCCCCCGCTGAAGCGGCAGCAGCATTGTCACGGTGTGATTTTTATATCGGGAATGATTCAGGTCTGATGCATTGCGCGGCGGCAAGTGGTGTACCCACATTCGGCGTATTTGGGGCAAGCTGGCCTCATCTCTATGGGCCGTGGGGTGTGCATACGGCTTATGCCAGAACGCCCGAGACGTTTGCCGAGCTGACGGACTATGAGGGATATCATCCCTCTCAATTGACGGAAACGCTGATGGGGTCTTTAACCACTGAAATGGTTAAAGATGAATTGTCTCACTTCTTTGAAAAGCTGAAAAAACCGGCTTAGTCGTTATAGCCGCCCTGTTCGGGCGCACGAACTTTTGCCGATTGCTGCATGCGGCGCAATTCTTCTTCAGAAGGTTTCGGACGGCCTTGGTGCTTGTTACGGTAACGCGCATCTTCAACAGCGTTCACGTAATCTTCCTGGCTTTTTTGCACGGTGGCATAAGGGACATACATCTGACGATCCCAGCCTTTTGCCATCATGCAGCCTTCGAAATCCCAGTAATCGGCGTTTTCAGCCAGAAGGTAACCGTCACGATCGGGATAATCGAATTCTTCCAGTTTCGGGCTTTGACCATCAGGGTCAGGATAGCTGTCCACTGCGTCCTTATCATGGGCACGTGCCACACGGTCGGCAGGGAAGCTGTCGCGGATAACATCCAAACGATCCAGTTCACGCAATTCCGATGTGCAGCGGGCAATATCACGTTGCAGCATTTGCTGGGCTTTGGGACCGCGCTGATAAATCGCCTCGGAGGGTGATTTGCGTTGCCAGAATTCTCCGTCGCGGTAATCACGCGGCGCATCACAGGCCGAAAGGAGAAGGGGGAAAGCAACAGCGCCAAGGGCGATCAGGCAAAAGCGTTTTGTCATGGATTTTATAATATCGGCTTTGATTGGTTGTTAAGCATGTTTAGAGGCTTGAGCATAACAGGTTGACCGTAAAGGCTCAATTCCCTTTTGCAGACCACCAACTCTCCAGAATTGCCCCGTAAATCGGGCTTTTATCGGGGTAGGCGACAGTCTTGGAAACGGCAATCAGGTCGGCATCCGTATAGAAAAGCGGTACGGTCGGCACTTGGTTCAAAAGGGCGGCATCCAATGTGTGCACGGTTGCCTCCAGCTCTTCCTTGGTGTGCGCCTTTGGCACATTCAGGGCCAACGTATCAATTTCAGGGTCACAAATGCCCGCATAGTTAAAGCGCCCCTCCTGATTTGCCGCCTCGCATGACCAGTAAAGATATTGTTCGGTTCCGGGTGAGAGGGAGGATTGCCAGAAATTATAGGCCATATCGAAATCATAACCCATCATGCGGTCCAGAAAGGCTGCGGCATCGAGGACGCGCACGCGGGCGGCTACGCCCAATTTGCGTAAATTACGGGCAAAGTTGAGCGCCAGCTTTTCCTGATCTTTGGCAGAAACAAGAATTTCAAAAGTAAAAGCCGTGCCTTCGTCATTGGCACGCAAGCCGTTTCGGACATGCCAGCCTGCTTCGGTCAGCAGACGATCCGCTTCGATCAGGTTCTCACGCATATCCTCGCGTGTATCAGAGGCAGGCGGTTGCCATATGTCGGGCGCTTTCGGTGCGGCAAGATAGGAGTTTTCAAAGAAACTGCCGATCCGCTTCATGCGTGAGAAATAGAGGTTTTTGTTCACCCATGCCCCGTCAAAGGCGAGATTAAGTGCTTTACGCACGCGAATATCGTCAAAGGGCGCGCGGCGCGTATTGAAGATGAGGGAATCAATGCGTACGGGGCGTTCATGTTTGAAAGCGACTTTCTTGTATCTGTCGCTGTCGCGATAGCCTTGTTGCCACTTGGTGATGTCATATTCGCGGCGCATATCCAGATTGCCTTTCAAAAAGCTTTCCAGCGCGACCGTATCGTCACGGTAATAATCATAGGTCAGGCGGTCAAAATTGAATTGTCCGCGATTAACGGGCAGGTCTTTCGCCCAATAATTCACGTCGCGTTCATAAGTGATTGAGCGCCCGGGCTCAAACGCGCCAATCTTGTAAGGTCCTGATGAGACAGGCACTTCAAGCGTCGATTTGTCGAAGGTTTTGCCGCTCCAATAGGCTTTGGAAAGAACGGGCATCAGTGCAAAAATCATCGGTGTTTCGCGATCAGCTCCTTCACCGAAGGTGAAGCGGATACTGCGCGGCCCTGTGATTTTAGCTTCACTGGCTAGTTGATAGACGCGGCGCATATTCGGGCGACCTGAATCGCGTAAGGTTTCAAACGAGAATAGCACATCATCAACCGTAATCGGTGTGCCGTCATTAAAGCGGGCGGCGGGATTGAGTGTGAAAGTGATGGATGAGCGGTCCTCGGGCATGTCGGCACGTTCGGCAATCAGCGGGTACATCGTAAAAGGTTCATCCCAGACGCGCTGCATCAGGCGATCATAGGCTAGTCCCAAGCCTTGCGCTGCCTTACCCTTCAAGGCAAAGGGGTTAAGAGAATCAAACGAGCCGATCGCAGCCTGTTTGAAAGCCCCGCCTTTTGGTGCATCGGTGTTCACGTAATCAAGTTGTGCGGCGTCAGGTCCGTATTTGGGGGACCCATGCATCGCAATCCCTTGCCCCATGGTCAGGACAGGAGCTTTCGCATCCTCTATGGCATGAGCAAAATTCATGCTAAAAAGGAAGGCGAGCAGGGCAAGAAATGAAATATTGACTGTCAGGCGCATATCTTACGTTCATACATAACAGAGCCTTCATATCCTTCCAACGGGAAAGCATGCAATCTTCACCAACCTTTACGCTTGTACGCGGATCTTTAACGGGTGAAACCGATATTGATGCGTGGTTTTTCTTTCTGACACCTGACCTGAAATGGGAAGGCGGGGCCAATAAGGCCGTTCTGAATGAGGCTGGGGAGGAGTTGGACGAATATGTCTGCGAACATCTCTATCGTCCCAAAGAAGGTGAAGTCTACGAGGTCCCCTCATTCGGTGCGCCTGTCGACAAGCTTTATGTCGGCATTATGCCATCATGGAAGGGTGGGTTTATGAATGAGGCGGGCTTTCTTGCGCGTTGTTACACGCATTTGATGGATAAGCTTGCCGCTGATCATGTTGCGACCATTGCAATGCCTTCATTAGGCGGGGGGCGCAAAGGCTTCCCGCAAGATCGCGCCGTGCGCGTTGCCTGTCAGGCCATGCTTGAAAAATTCCCGAAATCTTTGCAGGAAGTGCGGATTGTCTGTCTTGATCAGTCTTCCCATGATGCATGGGAAGAGCGCCTTTCCAAGCTTATGCAGCCTCACCGCTAAGAAGATGGGTAAGTGACCCCATCGGACGCGGTCCGATCTGGGAGATGACGGTTGAAGCACACGCCGAAGCCAGTGCGCCGCATTCCTCATATTCGAAACCTTCCGTGTATCCATAAAGGAAGCCGGCTGCATAAGCGTCACCCGCACCTGTCGTGTCAATCAACTCGCGGGGTTTGACGGGCTGGATCGGATAGGTTTTACCGTTCACATAGATGATTGAGCCGCTGGCCCCTTGTGTGGCACAGACAATCTCGCATTTGTCGGCAGCTTTTTGACATGCAGATGCGTAATCACCGCCGTAAAGCGCCATGATCTCTTCCTCATTCGCAAACAGAATGTCGACATGATTGTTCACCAGATCAAGGAAGTCGTCTTTGTGACGATTGACACAAAACGCGTCTGACAGGGAGAGGGCCAGCTTGCGGCCCGAAACTTTGACGATTGAAGCCGTTTTATAAAAGGCCTCTTTTGCCAAAGGCGGATCAAACAGATAGCCTTCCAGATAGGTGACTTGGGCAGATCGCACCAGTTCGTCATCAATATCTTTGGGGGTCAGCTCGACGCATGCGCCGAGATAAGTGTTCATCGTGCGCTCGGCATCGGGCGTGACCAAAATCAGGCAGCGCGCGGTCGGGGTGTCGGTCGTGCTGATATTTTCGGGGAATGTAATGCCCTGGGCCGTCAAATCGTGGCGGAAGACTTCGCCAAGCTGGTCATTTCCGACTTTGCCGATATAGGCACCTGTGCCGCCAAGTGCCGCATAGACAGCCATCGTGTTTCCTGCAGAGCCGCCCGACATCTCGGTTGTCTGGCCCATCAGCGCATAAAGCTCTTCCGCGCGTGCGGCATCAATCAGGCTCATCGCCCCTTTTTCCATGCCTTTCACACGCTGTGAGCCGATAAAGGCATCATCCGTTTTGGCGAGAACATCGACAATCGCGTTGCCGACAGCCAGAAGACCGTATTTCGTATCATCCATGAAAAACTTTTTCCTTTTTGAAGTGTTTTCTGGTTATAACGTCACCAAGGTTTGCACCTCATTTATTTAAAGAGTTTTCGAACAAAACCCAAGCCTTAAGAACAGGATATGACCGCACAAAAAGCAATTGCCGTCAAAAATGCTGACCCGCTTCATGAAAAGCAGGCGGTTATTCGTGCCATGCTTTCCTTATGCGCATCAATAGGTTGGCAAGGTTTGACCTTGACCGACATCGCGGAGGAAGCTGAGATTCCGTTGTCCCGCCTTAGTGTCTATTTCGACGATAAGAACGATATTCTGATTGGCTACGGGCGCATGATTGATAAACGCATGCTGGAAGAGGCGGGTGAGGGAGACGCAAGCCTGTCCGTGCGCGACCGTCTTTTCGATTTGATGATGGAGCGTTTTGACATTCTGAATGAAGACCGCACAGCCGTGCTCTCCATTCTGGACGCGATCCGCTATGATCCTAAGCAAGCCCTTTATTCTCTGCCGCATTTAACGCGGTCGGTGACATGGATGCTGGAAGCGGCGGGTGAAGACACGAATGGTGTAAAAGGCGCTTTAAAAGTCGCAGGCCTTTCAGGTGTTTACACGCATGTGCTGCGGGCGTGGATGAAAGACGAATCCCCTGACATGTCGGCAACAATGGCCTCACTCGACAAAGCCTTATCGCGTGTCGAGAGCTTGGCCGGACGCTTTAATTTCTAAATTTTCCAAATTTTTTAAGAGGCCTGCGCGGCACTAAAGCCGTGATTTTCGCTATAGAGTGCCTGCAGGGCGTTCACCATATGGCGGATTTGTTCAGGGCTGTGCGTTGCCGTCGCGGTGAGGCGCAGACGTTCCGTGCCTTTGGGGACGGTCGGGTAATTGATCGGCTGCACGTATACATCATACTGGTTCAGCAGAATGTTCGAGACGGCTTTACAGCAATTGGGTTCACCAATCACCATCGGTACGATATGGCTTTCGCCTTCCATCAAGGGCAAGTGATATTTTCCGAGCTGCTGCTTAAACGAAGCAACATTTTTATGAAGGCGTGCGCGCTCAATCTCAGAAACTTTGAGGTGCTCGACGCTGGCAATCGCACCCGCCAGAACAACAGGAGGCAGCGACGTTGTGAATATAAAGCTGGAGGCATAGGAACGTACGGCATCAACCAATGCGGCCTTCCCTGTAATAAAGCCGCCCATGAGGCCATAGGCCTTACCGAATGTGCCTTCAATAATGTCCACCTGATCCAAAAGACCGTCACGTTCGGCAATTCCACCGCCGCGCTTACCGTAAAGGCCCACGGCATGGACTTCATCCAGATAGGTCAGGGCGTTGTATTTCTTTGCCAGTGCGCAGATTTGCTTGATCGGGGCAATATCGCCATCCATCGAGTAAACGCTCTCAAATGCAATGATTTTCGGGCGTTTGATATCGACACTTTTCAAAAGATCTTCAAGGTGGGTGAGTTCAGAGTGTCTGAAAATGAATTTCTGGGCACGGGAATCACGTATACCGTGAATCATCGAGGCGTGGTTTTTGGAATCGCTGAAAATCACACATTCGGGCAGTAGTGAGGCTAAAGCCGCCAGCGCGCCCTGATTGGCAACATAACCGGATGAAAAAACGAGGCCTGCCTCTTTCTTGTGCAGATCAGCGACCGAAGATTCCAGTATGTTGTGCAAGGGGGTCGTGCCGCAGATATTGCGCGTACCACCCGCACCTGAACCATATTTGAAAAGCGTGTCATCCATGGCTTTGAGGACGGTCTGGTTTTGTCCCATTCCCAGATAGTCATTTGAACACCAGAGTGTGACTTCCTGACGGCGTCCATCCGCATGGTGGTAGAGAGCAGAAGGGAAACGCCCGCGAATGCGCTCAATTGCGGCAAAGGTGCGGTAGCGGCCTTCTGCGTGCAGGTCGGTGATGCGATCTTGGAAAAACTCAGTGTAATTGCCGTTAAAATGCATGGCTCTAAGCGCCTCTTTATCTCTTTTTTATCAGGTCCCCACCTGTGTATTCGTCTTTAGCATGATGTGATAGAAGGTGAAAGGAGAAAAGGAAACTGATATACTGGTTTGTAGTGTCCGATCATAAGACACTCTTTCATAAGCATAAAACGCAGGAAAACACCTTCAATGCTCATCGTCTTCGGTTATTTAGGTATGGATTTGATCTTACCCGTGGAGGGGTTGCCCAAAACGGATGGCGAGCCTGCCAGAGCGCGTGCATTACGCATGCTGCCCAGTGGCAAGGGTGGAAATCAGGCATTCGCTGCAGCCCGTTTTGGTGCCAAAGTCGCAATGGTCGGTTGCGTCGGAGATGATGATTTCGGGATCGAATTGACGGACAATCTAAAGCGTAACGGCGCGATGGTGACAGGCGTTGCCCGATCCGACCGTCCGACAGGGACAACGCTTGTTGTGCGCGATAAAGCAGGGCACACGCAAAAAACCATCTTTGCCGGTGCGAATATCGATACCACACATGAACAAGTGCCCGAAGAAATCTTAAATCCGCAAAATTATCTGCTGTTGCAGATGGAGCTGGAAGCAGAACAAACACTTGCCCTTCTTGAGCGCGCCAAGGCACGCGGGACGCACACGGTCATGAATTTGGCACCCGCCACATCCATTCCGAAAAAGGCGCTGGAAAGTCTCGATTTTCTGATTGTGAACAGCAATGAAGCTGCGATTATGGCGGAAAAACTGGGACTGCCCAAGCAGGATAATGCCTTGAAACTTGCGCAAGCCCTCTCCAAAACGGGTGATCTCACCTGTATTATCACATCATCCCGTGCAGGTTCTTATGCCGTCACGCCTTCGGGCAAGGCATGGCATGTGCCGGCCTACCTGACCCCAGAGGAAGATATTATCGACATTTCGGGGGCAGGGGACTGTTATTGCGGAACATTCGTTGCGGCACTCCATGAAGGGCATATCCTGCCTGATGCCATGCGCTATGCCTCGGTTGCGGCCTCATTGTCGATCCGCAAGGAAGGCACACAGTCTTCCTTCCCGTTCATTAACGAGGTCGAAACCTTCCTGCACGAAGTCGAAGAAGCACATCTTGTGAATGGGTGATGAAAACTCTGTGATTTGGCCTTGCCTCACAGTCCAGAATCCGTATTTATGTTATTTATAAAAAAATAAATAAGCGTAACAGGGTTCATATGTTTTGGTCGACAAACTACCGCCAAGAATTCGGACGTATCGCCGGCGTCGATACAGATAATCCCGTTTTGAAACGATCACAAATTCCGGTCAGGGACATTTTGCGTGTTCTGGATGGGGACGGGTCTGTTGAGGCTCTTATCCCC
Source organism: Pseudobdellovibrionaceae bacterium (assembly GCA_050251555.1). Classification (GTDB taxonomy): domain Bacteria; phylum Pseudomonadota; class Alphaproteobacteria; order Micavibrionales; family Micavibrionaceae; genus UBA2137. The sequence goes on from JBFWMN010000001.1 coordinate 14,277, forward strand.
CAAGGGGCACTCAAAAAAGGCGATATCGCCGCCTGTCGCGCCTATCAGGTTAGCTATATCCCCGAAACCCTCGTCGATAAATTGGGCCCCAGTTTGGCTGAAAACTTCATTCTTGTTGATGAGAATACATCCTATTTGTTGTTGTGGGATCTGGCGCAGATTTTCGGACGGGCCACGCATGCTTATGCCGAAAATCTGTGCTTTGATAATAACGACGACGACAAGAATATTTTCCAATATGCAATTGATCAGCGTTTTAAAATGATCCTGACCGCGGACAGTGATTTTCAGGGCATTTCCCAATATCGCCGCCGCCGCATTCTTTTGGAAAATGACTCGATTGCAGAGTCGGGCGAACACATGCCTGTTGTCGTGTATTTCATGAAGAATTTGCGCCGTTCGCAGACACGAAGTTTGATTGCGTATTATCAGGACGAGATCAAAGATTTCATTGCAGAAAATGACGCGGCCTATCTGGAAATCAATGAAGAGGGCTTGTGGAAATGCGCCCCCGATTCCGCTTTCGATCAAGAGGCAAAAGATTACGTCGAAACGCCTCCCGTTTTGCTCAAAGCCGCACCTTCACCGGATACGCCGACAAATACGCCGCCGCCGATCCCCCGCTTTGAAAAATCCGCTTTTCAGGAATTGCGGGCGGCTTAAGCTTTAAAGAGCCTGTTGACAAGCCGCTGAATCACGCAGTTTGGACATTGGCAAACACTCTTTTTATGCCTAGGATATTTATCAACCAAACGACATTTATGATTTGAATAAGGGAAGAAGGGGATTCCCCCTGAAACGGGTTACTCTATGGCACTAGCTGCAACAGACCGCCGCCAAATCATTATGAATATCGGCATGCCGCCCAGCATCGACGATATCACGACGATTGCGCAAGCTTTGGTCGACTCCCTGCCTGACGAACTTCTCGAATGTTTTGATGATCTGGATATCCTTGTTGAAGACCTGCCCGATCAGGTGACGTTGCAGGATCTGGAGATTGACCAGCCTTATGATTTATTGGGGCTGTATCGTGCGGCATCTGAAATTTCGCCGGGCGTACAAAAAAAGGTCGCAAACGGGCATGACGTGCTGACACTCTACCGTCGACCGATTCTGGATTTCTGGTGTGAAGAATGCTCGGACTTCAACGATATCTTGCGTCAGGTCATGATTGAGGAGATCGGCGCGCATTTCGATTTTTCCGATGAAGATATCGAAGAACTGACCGCTCGCCATCATCAGGGGCAGCTTTAGCCGCTGCCTTAAGGAAACAGACGAGTCTGTTTCCAGCCTTTGCCTTTGCGCTCAAACAAGACGCGATCATGTAGGCGGAAGGGCATTTCCTGCCAGAATTCAATTGTATCAGGGATCACGCGAAATCCAGACCAATATTCAGGACGCGGGACCTCTTTACCTTCAAATTTCTTTTCTGTTAGCTCAATTGCCGTCAGCAATGTCTGGCGCGAGGGAATGGGGCGTGATTGTTGCGAGGCCCATGCGCCGACTTGCGACCCACGAGGGCGCGAGGCAAAATACGCATCGGCTTCTTCCTCTGTAACGGTTTCCACACGGCCTGTTACACGCACCTGCTTTTGCAGGGATTTCCAGTAAAAGCACAAGGCGGCTTCTTTGGTCGCCAGTAATTCGGTGCCTTTCACACTTTCGTAGTTTGTGTAGAACACAAAGCCTTTTGCATTATAGTCTTTCAACAACACCATACGGGCATTGGGGAAACCCGATCGGTCAACGGTCGCAAGGCACATGGCATTGGGGTTATTCACTTCGGCTTTGTGGGCTTCGGCGAACCATTTGCCAAATAAATCGTATGGATTACTGGTTTTGGGGATCATGAAAGTGAGACCTCATATTTTTCGTGTGGACCGCGAAGGAAATCAGGATTACATCTGTATCAAGTTTGATCTGTTTGGCAACAGTTCTTACGGGTATCAACAGATCAAACAAACATAGTAAACGAGGAATGAGAATGAAAAATATTTTTACACTCTGCTTGGCAATGACAACTCTGTTGCTTGGCGCATGTGCGCAAGACGGCTCTAGCTGGGGCGCAGGGAACAAGCAAACCATCGGTACCGCTGCAGGTGCGATCGGTGGTGGTCTTTTAGGTTCACAAGTTGGTGGTGGATCAGGTCAGCTTTGGGCAACAGGTGCGGGCGTTCTGCTTGGTGCTCTGGTCGGTTCCGAAGTCGGTAAGTCTCTGGATCGTGCTGATCAAGCCTATGCTCAGCAAGCTCTGAACCAGTCTTACAGCGCCCCGATCGGTGAAACCGTTTCTTGGACAAACCCTGAGTCAGGTAATTACGGTTCCTATACGCCTGTTAATGAAGGCTATGGTCAGACTTCAGGCCGTTACTGCCGTGAATACAAACAGACCATCTATGTGGACGGTCAGGCCCAGACAGCTTACGGCACAGCCTGTAAGAATCCTGACGGCACATGGCAGATGTCTAACTAAAAAAACTGATTTTGCTTGTGGTTTGACCTAACCGGAGCGAAGAAAAGGCGGCTTTTAAGCCGCCTTTTTTAATTGTCCGTATCGTCTTCTTCTGCGTCCGGCAATCCCTGTGTGGCAGGTTGCGTAGCTGTAGCTCCACCGCCCATCATGCCTCCACCCGGCATCGAAACTTGTGGCGCGGCTTGCGGGGCCATGCGCGGTGCGGCAGAAGGTCCATGCGGAGAAGGGCCTTTGGGCGCACGAATAACGGCAGGCTCCGGATTTTTCGCCATTTCGAGGGCGCGCTTGTAATCAGGGTCCTTCATTGTGTTCTCAATTGATTTCACAAAGAGGGAATCCTCATTCTTGATGGTCAGGATATTATGTAGATCATCCATGGTCACCGAATGCCCGTCCTGACGGCGGCTCAGCACGTCCTTACTGATAGACGAAAGAGCCTGATAATTAATATCCTTCTGGTTGGCGTTAAACTCCAACTGGGCAACAATGCCGGGCTCACGCTTTTCTGCGAGAGCCTGATCGAAGGCGCGGCCTGCGGCTTGTAAGGCAGAAGCGCACCAGCCGAAGATTTTCCCTTCGCTCAAGCGGATATTCTGTGCATTTGCCGCCTCGTGGAAGGGGCGGGCGCTCTCTCTGAGTAAGCCTTCAGCGAGAACCAGTTCAAAAGTTTCATCCATCTTAAGCTGATGTTGTTCGCGTTTCTGATCTTCGCGTAAGAACGCATTGTAACGTCCCTCCAGATCTTCTTCGCGCATTGGCTTCACATTCAGATATTGCTGGATGAGAAGGGCGTTGGCCTTAACAAGCGGGTCAATCGAGGTGTTGAGGGCCGCCCCCAGAATGGCTTCGGGCAGTTCGCCATACCATGCCATTTCCTGTGCGGGTTCGCAGAATGTCCACCATTGCGCATAGGAATCCTCTTCAAAGGCTTCCATGATGGCTTGGGCAACTTCCATCGGTGTCGCGACAGGGTCGTAATCGGCGGCTTGCCCGTCAACCATCATATCTTTCCAGACTGCCTCGGTGGTTTCTGCTGCGACAGGGTAGGGGTAATGCCACGGGCGACCCGAGGCTTTCGGTAACATCGTATTAAGGCAACGCTCTGCCGAGATGGCGCGGATCATGCGATGTTGCTTTTGATTGGCAAGAACGAGAACCGAGAAAATATCAGCCAGCATATTGGCTTTGGCAAGCGAGAGCGGCGAGCGTTTTGGCACAAGCGGTCCGCTTGTAAACTTGCCGCGATAGCGCGGATCATCCAGAAGATTGGCGGCTTCTATCGCATGGCATCCGAGATGATACATGTCGGCAAGAACCGCCTCTTGTGAGCCATATGAATCAAGATTGAGGGTCACCAGACCGATCGCATATTGCGTTTCTTTAAGACCAAACAATGTGCGTTTGGTCTCGACTGCAAGGCCATGAAAGGCGGAGGCTTGCGTGCTTTTGCTTTTACGCAAAATATTAATCGCAAGATGACCTGCAGGGTGGGAATCGAAAAAGGAGCGCTCCAGTTCGACCGCATCATTACGCTGCCCGCGATGGTGCAGGATGAATTTCAAAGCCAGTTTGGGGTACAGCTTTTCCGTATGGTTGGAAAAGGCCGTTGCCATTTCGTGGAGGGTTTCTGTCTGGAAGCTCATGACGGTCCTCATGATAGCACGGGCTTTCTTAACAGGATACTACCGAAATACCCTTGTAAAACGGCTTTTTGAAGCGGGTTTGGGCTGGCTATTTTAAAAAGAGTTTTGTAGGATCACATCCGAACAAACACAGCATTGATATCTAAAAAATAAGACGACAAAGGAAAGCACAATGTCTTTATCCGGAATTTTGGCTGGCAAACGCGGTCTCATCATGGGCGTTGCCAATGACCGCTCAATCGCTTGGGGTATGGCAACAGCCTGCCACGAGCAAGGCGCGGAGCTGGCCTTCACCTATCAGGGCGAGGCTCTGGAAAAACGCGTTCGCCCGCTGGCTGAAAAACTCGGTTCGACATTGGTCCTGCCTTGCGACGTGACAGATCACGCATCACTCGAAGCCACTTTTGCCGAGATTGAAAAGGCATGGGGCAAGATTGATTTTGTCGTTCACGCGATTGCTTTTTCCGATAAATCCGAACTGGATGGTCTGTATCTCAACACATCCCGTGATAACTTCCTGCGCACGATGGATATTTCGGTCTTTTCATTCACGGCTGTGGCTCAAAAAGCAGCGCCTCTTATGAATGAAGGCGGTTCACTTGTGACACTTACCTATTACGGTGCCGAGCGCGTGATGCCGCATTACAATGTGATGGGTGTTGCAAAGGCCGCACTTGAGGCCTCCGTGCGTTACCTTGCTACGGATTTGGGTCCGCAAAATATCCGCGTCAATGCCATTTCGGCAGGCCCGATCAAGACATTGGCGGCCAGCGGTATCGGTGATTTCCGTTATATCCTGAAATGGAACGAGCTGAATTCTCCCTTGCGCCGTAACGTGACGCTTGAAGATGTCGGACGCTCAGGCCTTTACCTGCTCTCGGAACTGGGAAGCGGTGTGACAGGCGAAGTTCTTCACGTTGATAGCGGTTATCACACGGTCGGCATGGTCTCGATTGATGCGGCCCGTGAAACAGCGGAGCTTCTTTCCGATATTGCTCCCAAGAACGGCTCGGAAGAGGCGGCCTAGGCAAGTACCCCCCCATGAACCAGCCTGCAACACGCCTGTGGTTTGAAGATTACGATTTGTCCTATCTCGAAGGACTTCGTAACAAGAATATGGGCGAGTTTCTGGGTATCCGTTTTACCGATCTCGGCCCTGATTATTTGCAGGCGCGCATGCCAGTGAATGAACGTACCACCCAGCCGTTCGGTATTTTACATGGCGGGGCATCCTGCGTTCTTTCAGAAACACTGGGTTCTGTTGCGGCATGGATGACAATTGATCCCAAGAAATACCGCGCCGTCGGCTTGGAAATTAATGCCAACCATATTCGTGCCGTCACCGAAGGGTTTGTGATCGGCACATGTCGTGCCATCCATACGGGGCGCAGAACTCAAGTCTGGCACACCGATATCGTGGAGGAGGCAACAGGTAAAAGGGTCTGTTATTCGGCTCTCACTGTCGCTATTATCGAGCAAGGGTCGCTCTCTACTCAAAAAGACCCGATCCATTTAGAAAAATAGAAAATTCAAACGCTTAAGAGGCTTCTTTCATGCCCCATATCACCCTTGAATATTCCGAAAGCCTCAAAGGTCATTTCGAATTGCATACGCTTCTGCGCCGCATGCATGAAGAGCTGGCTTCATTTCCGACTGTTGATAAGCACAAAATTAAAACACGCGCTGTGGCACTAACCGATTGTATTGTCGGCAATGATGATGACCCCGACCAGATGATGCATGTCACCGTCAAGTTACTTGAAGGCCGCAGTGTCGAACTCCGGCGCACAATCGGTGAAGCTTTGCAAAAAGTTGTCAAAAGCCATCTTCTTTCCGATCTTTATTGTTCGGTCACCGTCCATATTTTGGAAATGGACAGGGAGACATATGCGGAATGAGCGGTAATCGCTTCGGAACACTCTTCCAGTATTTGACATGGGGCGAAAGTCACGGGCCTGCCATCGGTGTGGTTGTTGACGGTGTTCCCCCGCGCATTTCTTTATCTGAAGCAGATATTCAAGAATTTCTGGATGCGCGTAAACCAGGTCAGTCGCGCTTTACAACACAGCGTCAGGAAGCCGATCTGGTCAAAATTCTCTCTGGCGTATTTGAGGGGCAAACGACAGGCACGCCGATTTCGTTGATGATTGAAAATACCGATCAGCGCTCCAAAGATTATTCGGATATCAAAGATACATTTCGCCCGGGTCATGCTGATTTCACCTATCAGGAAAAATACGGCATTCGTGATTATAGAGGCGGCGGAAGATCATCTGCCCGTGAAACCGCCTCACGTGTTGCGGCAGGTGCCGTTGCCCGCAAAGTTTTGGAAAGCCAGATCGGCGCGCAAGTCACAATCCGTGCCGCCGTCGTTCAGGTTGGCCCGCATAAAGTCGACCGCGCAAGCTGGGACTGGGCGGAACTCGGTAATAATCCGCTTTGGTGTCCTTCAGCCAAATCGGCAAAAGAATGGGAAGCATATCTGGATGCGCAGCGCAAAAGCGGCTCATCGGCAGGCGCTGTAGTGGAATGCCATATTTCGGGCATCCCCGCAGGTTTAGGCGCACCCGTCTATGACAAGCTGGACGCGGATCTTGCCAAAGCCATGATGTCGATTAATGCCGTCAAAGGCGTTGAAATCGGTGAAGGCTTTGATGCGGCTGCACTTGGCGGCGAGGAAAACGCCGATGAAATTCGTTTGGATGATAACCGCAACCCCGTTTTCCTCTCCAATCACGCAGGCGGTATTTTAGGCGGCATCTCTAGTGGTCAGGATATTGTGATCCGTGTGGCCTTTAAACCGACCAGCTCCATTCTCACACCGCGTAAAACCATTACGGCGGGTGGAGAAGAAACCGATATTATCACCAAAGGGCGGCACGATCCTTGCGTAGGATTACGCGGAACGCCTGTCGTTGAGGCTATGGCGGCGTGTGTTCTTGCCGATCATTGGCTCAGACACAAAGCTCAAAATTTATAAGAGGCAAGATATTATGGCTCAAAAGCGCAAATACGGTTCGACACTCTTTCGTAGATGGAAAGCGCCGACCGCAACGCCCGCCCGTAAAGAGCCGAAAACCCTGCCTGCAGCGGTGTGGCTGACCTTCACAAAGCTGGTGAAGGGGACGTGTCTTGTGCTTGGCGCGTTTCTTTTGTTCTTTATCGTCCTTGGTATGTTTATCGGCGGAATGGCGGATGAGAGCAAGTTGAAGCCTATGCCCCGTGACATGGTGCTGCATCTTGAGCTTGAATCGCCTTTGGCTGAAGTTTTACCCAAGGCTTCACTGGTTGATCCTTTTGCTGGGGCAGGGCTGACATTACCAAGTGTCGTGGCCGGACTTCATAAGGCTGCAACCGATACACGTGTCAAAGCCGTGATCATTTCTCTGTACGGGAATTCACAAAGCATCTCTGCTGTGCAGGAATTGCGCGAGGAAATTCAGTACGCCCGCAGTATGGGCAAGAAAGTCTTTATCCTGTCCGACGATTATGGTGCAGGCGGTGCAGGGGGCTTAGGCGAATATTATCTGGCGGCGGCCTGTAACGAGATCTGGATGAAGGAAACGGGAATTCTCTCTCTTCCGGGGCTGGGTATTTCTGCGCCTTATGCGAAAAACGTCCTTGATAAGCTTGGGGTTGAGCCTGAATTTTACCAGCGTAAAGAATATAAGAATGCGATGGAAAGCTTTACGGCAACCCATATGTCGGAGGCCTCCAAAGAGTCGCTTGGTACACTTGTTGACTCGCTTGCTGGTGTGATTGTTGCCGATATTGCCAAGGATCGCGGACTGTCTCCTGCAGAGGTTAAGACAGCGATTGATAAGGGATTGCTGCTGCCCGAACAGGCGATAAAATCAAAGTTGGTTGACCATTTGGGCAATGGCGCGATGTTTCTGGATCATCTTCGCCGTGAAGCGAATATTGATGCCGAGATCGTCAGTTTCAAACGCTATGTGAAAGATGTTGAGCCCTTCAGCAAGGGGCAGAGCAAAGTTGCTTTCATTACGCTTGAAGGCGCAATCGGCGCGGAATTGCCTCATGACACGAAGAATGACGAAGAAGCGGTTCTGTCTTCATCGGAAGTGGCCCGTGCCTTATACGAAGCAGCCATGCGTGATGATATCAAAGCGGTTCTTTTGCGTATTGATTCACCTGGCGGTACGCCTGCGGCTGCCGAAGAGGTGAGAAAAGCCGTTCTGTTTGTTAAGGAACAAGGCAAACCGATTTATGTTTCGATGGGCTCGACTGCCGCTTCGGGCGGCTATTGGGCGGCGGCCTCGGCCGACCGCATTTATGCGCTTCCCGGCACATTAACGGGTTCGATCGGGGTTGTCGGCGGAAAGATTGTGTTAGGCGGTCTTTATAAGAAAATCGGGATTAACTGGGATAAAGTCACATACGGGGCGAATACCGATTTCTGGTCATCCATCACGCATTTTACGCCTGAACAACAGGCTCGCTTTAATGCGATGCTCGATAAAACCTATGCCGACTTTACAGCTATTGTTGCGGAAGGGCGTGGCCTGACACCCAAGCGCGTTGAAGACATTGCCAAGGGTCGTGTCTGGTCAGGCGAACAAGCAGAAAAACGCGGGCTTGTCGATGAGCTGGGCGGTTTCCGCGACACGTTGGACGGATTGGCGACAAAGCTCGGTTATCAAGGTGCGGATGATCTCGCGCTCGTGCGTTTGCCCGAACCGAAAAGCACATGGCAGGAATTTTCAGATCTTCTTGAGCAAAGTGCGTCTTTGCCGATCTTCTTTAAAAATGTGATGAGCTGGTTGAATGTGTTCGAGGCCACACCCAACGATGTGATGGCACCGCCCTTAGAGCTTCGTTAAGGGAACTCCGCTAAGAGAGCAAATCCTCAACAGCTTTTTTGATGTGGGCGGTCGAAAGGCCTGCTGCCTCATATTGCTTTTCAGGGCTGTCATGGTCCTGATACGTGTCGGGCAGGGTGAGGGCGCGGACTTTAAGCCCTTTATCGAGCTTTCCGGCATTGGCAAGATAAGACAGGACATGCGCCCCAAAGCCGCCTGCCGAACCTTCTTCAATTGTAATCAATGCGTCGTAATGTTCGGCAATCCCATCCAGCATGGCTGTGTCCAGCGGCTTGGCAAAACGTGCGTCAATCAACGTGCAATTCAGTTCTTGTGCGACAGGCAAAGCCTCTGCAAGGCGTGTTCCGAGCGAAAGAATGGCGACTTTCTCACCGCCGCGAATAATGCGTGATTTCCCGATCGGCATAGATAAGGGGGCATCAGGCAATTCAACGCCTGTCCCGTTGCCGCGGGGGAAACGGAAAGCAATCGGCCCGTCATTATAAAGGGCTGCAGTGTGCACGGCGTGAACAAGTTCGGCCTCATCACTGGGGGCCATCACGACCATATTGGGAAGGCAGCAAAGATAGGCGAGATCAAATGATCCCGCATGTGTCGCACCATCCGCACCAACCAGACCTGCGCGGTCCATGGCAAAGCGCACGGGCAAATTCTGGATTGCGACATCATGAATGAGTTGGTCATAGGCGCGTTGCAGGAAGGTTGAGTAGATTGTGGCAAAAGGCTTCATACCCTCAGCAGCCAAGCCTGCGGCAAAGGTCACGGCATGTTGTTCGGCAATACCTACATCGAAGGAACGGTTGGGGTATTCTGCGGCAAAGCTATCAAGACCCGTGCCTGACGGCATGGCGGCAGTAATCGCGACGATCTTGTCATCTTCGGCAGCTTCCTTGATAAGCTGCTGAGCGAAAACCTTGGTGTAAGCGGGGGCTGCGGCTTTGGGCTTATTTTGCGCACCTGTTACGACATCGAATTTGGCAACGCCATGCATCTTATCCGCCGAATTTTCAGCAGGCGCATAGCCTTTGCCCTTTTTGGTCACAGCATGTAAGAGGACAGGCCCGTGATTAGGGGCATCTTTCAGATTGCGCAGAAGCGGCAACAGCTCATCCAAATTATGTCCGTCGACAGGGCCCACATAGTAAAAGCCCATTTCCTCAAACAATGTACCATCACCCATTGCCACGCGTGCGGCCTCTTCGGCATGCTTGGCGGCTTGCTTTAGGGGGCGGGGCAGGAAGTTCGTAACCTTTTTGGCAATTTCGCGCGCGCCGATATAGCGCTTCGAAGAGACAAGACGGTTGAGGTGTGAGCGCAGCGCACCCGTCGGGGGTGCAATCGACATATCGTTATCATTTAAAATGACAATCAGGCGTGAGCCCAGATCGCCCGCATTATTCATGGCTTCATAGGCCATCCCTGCCGACATCGCACCGTCGCCGATCACGGCAATCACGTGATTGTTTTTACCCTGCAAATCGCGGGCGACAGCCATGCCCAACCCTGCCGAGATCGAGGTTGAGGAGTGGCCCGCGCCAAAGGCGTCATATTCGCTTTCCGAGCGTTTGGTAAAGCCTGACAGCCCGCCGCCTTGGCGAATGGTGCTCATGCGATCCTTACGACCCGTCAGCATTTTATGCGGATAACATTGGTGTCCGACGTCCCAGATCAGCTTGTCATCGGGTGTATTGAAAACGGCGTGAATGGCGACAGTCAGTTCGACAACGCCTAAAGAGGCGCCCAAATGCCCGCCCGTTTTGGCAACGGAAGAGACTAGCTCGTCACGCACTTCGTTCGCGAGGGCTTTCAGTTCGGCGTCAGAAAAAGATTTCAGATCAGCAGGGGTCGAGACACGATCAAGCAAAGAAGAGGGCGCAATGCGCTCATCGGATGTTTGCGGATTCTGTGAAACGGTTTGGGCCATAAGAAGCTTATATAAGCTTCTTATGCGCGGCGTTCAAGCACGTAATAGGCCAGTTCTTTCAAAACATCGGCGCGATTGCCAAAGACATGCAAATGTCCGACGGCCTGTTCCACCAGCATTTCAGCGCGTTGGCGGGCTTGTTCCTTACCCAGAGTGGATACGAATGTTGCCTTACCTGCGGCTTCGTCCTGATTGGCGGGTTTGCCCAAGATGCCCGGATCGGCCTCCACATCCAGAATATCGTCGGTCACCTGGAAGGCGAGACCGAGATCAAAGGCATAGTTACGTAAGGAGCGACGGTAGATGTCGGATGCTTTACCCAGAACCGCGCCGCTCTCGCAAGCAAAAGCCATCAGTTTCCCTGTTTTCATGCGTTGCAGGCGCGAGATCGTGCCAAGGTCGAAATCCTCACCTTCGGCAATCAGGTCAAGCATTTGTCCGCCGACCATGCCGTGACCGCCTGCCGCTTGGGAGAGCATGTTCACAAGCTCAATACGTACGCGGGGGTCTTCGTGTGTTTCATTTTCCGAAATAATCTGGAAAGCGAACGTCAAAAGCGCGTCACCTGCCAGAATGGCAGTGGCTTCATCAAATTCAATATGCGTGGCAGGCTTGCCGCGACGTGTTTCGGAGTTATCCATGGCAGGTAAATCGTCATGGATCAGCGAATAACAGTGCAGCATCTCGAGAGCCGCACCAACGCGACGTGCGCGCATCTCATCCACGCCGAACAATTTGGCAGACTGAATAACCATGAAGGGGCGCAGACGTTTACCGCCGCCCATTGAGGCATAGCGCATGGCTTCGTATAGCGGGGCTTCGGGCAAATCGCTTTCAGGCAAAAGGCGACCGATGGTCTTTTCAACGGCTTCAGCTGTATCTTTCACCAGTGCGGTAAATTCGGGGCTCGCTTCGCGTAAGGATGGGGCCATGACGTGCTCTTATTCTTTCTTATGAGGGCTTAAAAACTTTCGGGATCGACCTCGGTCGCTTTGGGCGTGCCGTCAGGGCTGATCGTAATTTTTTCAATTTTGAGACGGGCTTCTTTCAGCTTGGTCTCGCAATGCTTTTTCAGGGCCACACCGCGCTCATACGCTTCAATCGACTGCTCAAGGGGCGTGTTACCGCTCTCAAGCGAACGGACAAGCGTTTCCAGCTCATTCAAAGCATCTTCGAAGCTTAAAGCCTCAACTTTTGCAGCATTTGCCATGTCGTTTAAGGTCTGGTTAGCGGGTTTTTTATTTTAAAAAGCGGGTGAAGTGTATGCGAAAGGCGGCTTTATCTCAAGTCGAAATGCCAAAAAGCGGACGCAAAAACGCATCGGCGGCTTCAGCCAGCGCATCCGTATCATATCCGCCCTCAAGACAGGCCAGAGTCTTATAGGCGTGAAGCTGTTTGCCAAGATAGGCATAGTCATCATTTGTCCAGCGGAGCGAGGCAAGAGGGTCGGCTGCGTGCGCATCAAATCCGGCAGAAACGACCACAAGATCGGGATTAAAGTCTTTTAAGGCAGGAAAGACCGCATACTTGTATATATCCCGCATCTCAGTTGATCCTGAGCGGTTGGGCAGCGGGATATTGAGGATTTTTCCCGCAACAGATGTATCAGGCCCGCCTGTGCCCGGATAAAGAGGCCATTCATGAGTGGAGATAAAGAACAACCCGTCACTGTCTTTGTCACGCATCATCGCATCCGTGCCGTTGCCGTGATGAACGTCGAAATCCAGCAGGGCAACGCGTTGTGCGCCGTTCGCACGGGCATAGCTTGCGGCAATAAAGACAGTATTCAGAAAACAAAAGCCCATGGCTTTGTGGGGTTCGGCATGGTGTCCTGGCGGGCGAGAAGCAATAAAAACATGATTTGCCCGACCTGCCAGCAGATCATCAACCCCCTGCAGGGCAGCACCTGCGGCAAGTTTGGCGGCATCCAGAGAAGCAGGGTTCATTGAGGTATCACCATCCAGCATCGTGTAATCCTCATCAGGTACGGATTCCTCTAGGATATCGAGGTAAGAGGCCTTATGGGCGCGTAAGATATCCTCGCGTTCAGCCATGCGGGTCACGTCAAGGCAGGCTTGGGCGTAATAAGGGGTGCTTTCGAATAAAGCTTTCAAACTTTCCAGTCTTTTGGGGGATTCCGGATGGGAAAGCCCCATTTCATGTTGGAAAAAGCGCGGATTGCTATATATCCTGTATGTGAAACCCATGTCCGAGACTTTCATTAAAACACATCATGCAATCCCCGCAGGCACCCGCATTTATGCGATCGGTGACTTGCACGGGCATTTGAGCGCGCTGCAAAAAATGCATCTTGCCATTGATAATGATATGGCAAAGCGTGAAGAGATGCCGACAACCATTATCTATCTCGGTGACTATATCGACCGCGGCCCTGAAAGCAAAGCGCTTGTTGAGCGTCTGGCGATGCTGCAAGCCCAAGATGACGGCATCAATCGTGTGTTCTTACGCGGCAATCACGAGAACGCTTTTCTGGGTTTCTTGCGCGATCCCATGCGTTACGGTCTTGCTTGGCTGAAATATGGCGGGATTGAAACTTCATTGAGCTATGGGGCGAAAATTCCCGAAGGCGGTATTTTTACACCCTCCGATATGGAAAAACTGGCTGCCGAGCTGATTGAGAAAGTCCCCGAACATCACATTCTTTTTATGCGCGATCTGCTCTATCGCTATGAACTGGGTAATTATCTGTTCGTACATGCGGGAGTTCGGCCGGGGGTGCCTCTCCATGAACAGGACCGTTTTGATCTGGTGACGATCCGCGAGCCGTTTCTGTCCTCGCCGCATGATCACGGCTATCGGGTTGTGCATGGGCATACTATTACGCCTGCGCCCGTCGTTTTGCCCAATCGCATCGGTCTTGATACGGGATTTTATGATCAGGGTGTGCTGACGGCCTTACGCCTTGAGGGGAATGACGGCGAAATTCTGCAAATTAGCGATCCGGACTTTGCGTAAAGCGTGAAGAGGCGGTATAAGGCTTGCTGATATGACGACAAAAGCACCTCTTCTTATTCGCCTTGCGGCACCGCGTGGATTTTGCGCAGGTGTTGACCGTGCGATCCAGATTGTCGAAAAGGCCCTCGAGAAATACGGCGCACCCGTTTATGTGCGCCATGAGATCGTTCATAACGCCTTTGTTGTCGATAATTTGAAGGCCAAAGGCGCGATCTTTGTCGAGGAGCTGACCGAAATTCCTGATGACGGGCAACCTGTTATTTTTTCAGCGCATGGCGTACCGAAATCCGTCCCCAAAGACGCCGAAGAGCGCGAGATGTTTTATATCGATGCGACATGCCCGTTGGTGAGCAAAGTGCATCGTGAGGCCGAGCGTCATTTTAACGAGGGGCGGGAAATACTCCTGATCGGTCATAAAGGTCACCCCGAAGTGATCGGCACGATGGGCCAGCTTCCGCAAGGCGCCGTGCAGCTTGTCGAGACATTGGATGATATTGAAAAGCTGAATGTCACCAATCCCGATAATCTGGCCTATTGCACGCAAACCACGCTGTCGGTGGATGATACGGCGGAACTTGTAGAGGCTTTAAGGTTACGTTTTCCCAATATCCGTTTACCGCACAAAGAAGATATTTGTTACGCGACCACCAATCGTCAGGCCGCGGTCAAACATATTGCCGCGACATGCGATGCGATGATTGTGATTGGCGCACCCAACTCATCCAATTCCAACCGCCTTGTCGAGGTCGCACGTTCCTATGGCTGCGCTCGAGCCATGCTGGTGCGCGACGGTGCGGATGTCGATATCGACTGGCTGAAGGGTGTCAAAGTTTTAGGCTTAACAGCAGGGGCCTCCGCACCCGAAGTTTTGGTCGAAAATGTGATTGCGACCCTTGAGACGCATTTTGATGTGACGCGTGAGGAAGTGGTGCTCGAAGAAGAGACCGTCGTGTTCAATATTCCGCGTATTTTACGTGAATCCGAGGAAAGAAAAGTCTCGTGACAGCCAAAGGCAAAGTCATCATTTATACGGATGGTGCGTGCTCGGGGAATCCGGGGCCGGGCGGCTGGGGTGCGATCCTTGCCTACAATGGTAGCGAGAAAGAGCTTTACGGCGGCGAACCTGAAACCACCAATAACCGTATGGAGCTGATGGCAGCCATTAAGGCACTGGAGGCGCTGACGCGTCCTGTCAAAATAGAACTTTATACGGACAGCTCCTACGTCCAAAAGGGTGTTATGGAGTGGATGTCGGGGTGGAAAGCCAAAGGCTGGCGCACTTCTGACAAGAAAGAGGTCAAGAACCGCGATCTCTGGGAGGAGCTGGACGCACTGGTCTCCAAACACGATGTGACCTTCCATTGGGTGAAGGGACACGCCGGACACCCTGAAAATGAGCGGGCTGACGCTCTGGCTGTCAAAGGTCGCGATTCGATGATGGTTTGACCAATCAGCCGATTTGGTTAGACAAAAATCCCCGCTTCACGTATTCTTATCCACATATCCACAAAGAAAACAGACCATTCGGGCACTTTTGGCCCGCGTTAAGAGTCTGTTAAGGGCTTGGGCGAAGCATGGAAGTATGAGGTGCAAAAAACAAAGGCACCCGCACTTTTCAAAAAGACGCGTATGAGGAAGGAGAGCCCCATGAAGTCGAACGATAACAGAGTGAACAGTTTCTCGAGTAAGATTATTCTACCCCTGCCGCCTGAAGATCCGATTACACAGGCCATGGAAATGGATGTATATGCGCAGTTTATGCGTCACCTACGTCATCTGAACCATTCCCGCATGGAAGTCAAAATCTTGAATTCCATTGATTATGTGGCCCATATGACAGGTAATTCCGAAGCCCATGTGACCAAAATCCTTGTGGATTTAGGTCTTCGTGCCCCGCGCTTTGCGCTGCCTGCCTCGTATTTGGATTTTGCAGATGCGGCAATGGTTCGTACAGCTTACGCACTGGCTCCATCACAAGCCTTGAGAGAGCTGGAGCATCATTGGGAAGAGATTGGCGATGACCGTTTTGCAGCACTCAGACAGCAAAACTGGTTGCGTATGGATGAGGATTTGTTCTCAAGAGCCTAAGAGGCGATGTGGTCTTTTCTCGTCTTTAGTCGTTAAAGCGGCCATAGCCGACATTTTCGCCATACCCGTCCGCATTATCAGGGTGGGCTGATTGAACATCATTTCTGTTACCTGCATTCAACGGTATCACACCGTTTTCACCGTCGCTGTTTTCGCCGAATGAAAAGATGCGGGTCAAAAGATTGCCAAAGCTGTTGCTTGAACCCATCATTTCCTCATAAGGGGCAGGGGTGGGGTCTGCCATCGCCGCCTGAACAATTGCCTTCCATGAACGCGCAGGGAAAGAACCGCCTGTTACGCGTGCCGTGGGGGAGTTGTTATCATTCCCGTACCAGACAAGGGCGATATAATCATTGGTGAAACCGTCAAACCATGCATCACGGTGCTCCTGCGAAGTTCCTGTCTTACCGGCAGCCCAGACACCCGGATTGGCAGCAGCGCCTGTCCCTTGGACAACAACCGAGTGCATCATCTCCTTTAATTGTGTGACGGGGTAGCCTGGAATGACTTGCGGAGGTTTGGCTTCGGCGCGCTTATACAGCACAGTGCCGTCTTTTTTCTTCACGCGCTTGATGCCAAATGGTTCAATCGCCAGGCCGTTTGAACGAATGGATGCATAGACTGAAGCCATCTCGACCATTGTCACGCCGTTACTGCCCAAAGCCGTGGAGAGGTTGGGAACCAAATCCGAGGTAATCCCCATCATGCGGGCCGTATCAATGATGTTTTGACCTCCGACATTGTAAGCCAGTTGTACGGCGACGGTGTTTAAGGAAAGGGTCAGGGCCTCATACAATGTGACGGGGCCGTAATATTTATTCCCGAAATTTTCTGGTCTGTAGCCGTTATAGGAAATCGGTTCATCAATGACCACGCTATCCAAACCGTACCCTGCACGCAGCGCCGTCAGATAGACGATCGGTTTGAAGGATGATCCGGGTGATCTCATGGCTTTTGTAGCGCGGTTGAACTGGCTTTGCGAATAGCTGGCACCACCGACAAGCGCGATAACCGAACCGTCGGGGCGCAGTACCATCGAGGCCCCTTCAGAAAATTTATTCTTTGCGCCTGACTCGGTCACCGTACGGGTAATTTCCATGGCGACGGCTTTTTCAACGTCGGGGTCCATGGTGGTTTCGACAATCACGTCACCGGCCTCGACCACGTTTATGAGATCATCCAGTTGCTCGACAATCCAGTCGGAATAGTAGCGTGCCGCATTTTTCGGTGTCGGTTTTTTCTCGGGAACGGGTAGGGATGTGCCGCGTTTCTTGACGTCGGATTCCTTTAAATAACCGGCATCCACCATGTTGTTCAATACGACATTGGCGCGCTCATTGGACGCTTTCGGATTGCTGATCGGCGAATAGCGGGAAGGGGCCTTCAATAGACCAGCAAGAATGGCGCATTCACGTAAATTCAAATCTTCAGGATCTTTGTCAAAATAGACGCGCGATGCGGCATCGACGCCGTAAGCCCCACCGCCTAAATAGACGCGGTTCAGATAGGCGCTTAAGATCTCATCTTTGGAGAGCTTGACCTCCAGCCAGATGGCAAGCATCGCTTCCTGAATTTTACGTGACAATGTGCGGTCTTTCGTCAGGAACAGGTTTTTGGCAAGCTGCTGGGTGATGGTGGATGCACCTTGCACGACACCTTTATGGGTTGCATTCACGACGATGGCGCGCATGATCCCGATCGGATCAAGACCGAAATGATAGTAAAAGCGGCGGTCTTCGGTTGCCAGAACCGCATGAACAAGGTCTTCGGGCAAATCTTTAACGGACAGGTTACGGCCTTTATGATCGCCGTAGCGGGCGACGACCGAACCGTCATTGGCTAAAACCGTAATGGCGGGTTTGCGGACAAACTGAGCATTGCGCATCAATTCAGGCAATTCGCGCCCGTACCATGCCAAAATGCCGACCAGAAGAATGGCACACCATAGGCCGAAGACGAAAAGCCATTTGACCAGTCCTCCGATAAAGGATCTGTCCTGCTTCGTTTTTGTCTTTTTCGTGTTTTTTGCCATTCAATTACTATCCCTTGCGCACAGTCTTTTACGTCACGGACGGGTTTTTCGCAAGGGAAGAAGTGGAGAGGGGTTTGGCTCAGCTTAGCCGCAAGCAACCCAGAAGCGTTTACGTGAAGGAAAGCAATCGGTTGCAGGTGTTTCATCCCAGAATTCACCGCCTTGGCTCTCGATAATATGGGCGGCACGGTTTGCATCGGGGGCGATCGTCACAAGGGCCTTATCAATGCCTAGGTGATGGGCAATGGGAAGCGCTTTGCGCAGGATTTTTTTGCCAAAACCCTTGCCGCGCAGGGATGGACGGATCTGGAAATGCAGATGTCCGCCCCATTTTTCCAAATGCCAGTTCAAGCGGTGGCGGATTTCGACAGAGCCGATATAGATATCGTCTTTGACAAGCCAGAGAACGGTTTCGGGCACGATCTCAACCCATTCCTGACAAGGCTTATGGAGCATGCGGCGCTCGGTGCGCAACATCTCAATAAATTCCTCGAAATTTTCCTGCAAATAGCCGGGTGAGATATGCTTATAGCGCCCTTCCGTATGATATTCATACAGGGCCTCAATCACACTGTCCTTATAGCGGACATCAGGTCTCACAAGTTTGGATGCGCTCATATACTTTATATAGGCCGAATGGGTGTCATGTTTAATTCAGCATATGCTTATACTTTAACATGAATTTTTGCACACGCACAAATCGCAAAGATGCATGCCTGAATTGTCTTTTTTTTACATGAGGAAAAGTGCGGCAAGGCCGAGGAAGGCGAAAAAGCCGACAACATCGGTGACCGTCGTCAACAAGACGGTTGAGGCAAGGGCAGGGTCACCGCCAGCCTTTTCGATGAGGACGGGAATGGATGCGCCAAACAGGCCTGCTGCG
Organism: Pseudobdellovibrionaceae bacterium; assembly: GCA_050251555.1. Taxonomy (GTDB): domain Bacteria; phylum Pseudomonadota; class Alphaproteobacteria; order Micavibrionales; family Micavibrionaceae; genus UBA2137. The sequence goes on from JBFWMN010000001.1 coordinate 33,140, forward strand.
ACCAGATTAACAATCATTGCAAGTGCAATCACAATGCCGATCCCGATATCCTGAAACCACAGACCTGCGACGATACCTGCGATTATTGCAAAGGCCGAGCCGTTAATGGCGCCGACCAGTGTTTCTTTCCAGATGACACGCATGGCGTTAGTGGACGACAGCTCCTTGGTTGCCAGAGCGCGCACGGCAACGGTCAGGGCCTGTGTTCCCGCATTTCCACCCATTGAGGCGACAATCGGCATCAGAACGGCGAGTGCCACAATCTGCTGGATCGTCGCATCGAAAAAGGAAATGACGAAAGATGCCAGAATGGCGGTGAAGAGGTTCACGAGAAGCCATGAAAAACGCGAACGCGTCGTGGAGAGAACGGCGCGATACAAGTCACCCGTATCAACCCCCCCGAGTTTCAGGAAGTCTTCTTCGGCTTCTTCATGGATAACTTCCAAGATATCATCAACCGTGACCACACCGATCAGGCGCTCATCTTCATCAATAACAGGCGCGGAACCCAGATTTTCACGTTGGAAAAGACGCGCAACTTCTTCCTGGTCCATTGTGGCGGGGATAGTGTGCACATCATCGAGCGTCAGATTCTCAAGCTTTTCCTTACGCTGTGAACGAATGAGGCGGTTCAGCGGAATCTCGCCCGCCACGTGATAGTCAGGTGTAATCACAATAATATCGAAGAAGTCTGTAGGCAGGTCATCGGCGGCAGCACGCAGATAATCAATGGTTTTACCGACAGTCCAGTTTTTCGGCACGGCAACGAACTCGCGTTGCATCAATCGTCCGGCGGAATCTTCGGGGTAGCTCAAACCCTCGCGGATGGCGGCACGGGTTTTGGCGGAAACGAGTTTAATAATCGCGTCTTGGTCTTCCGGGTCAAGCGGTAGAATAAGGTCAAGGGCGTCATCGGAGTCGAGGTCAGCAATAATCCGCGCAATCGAGCGATTGGGCAGAAATTCCAGCATTTCCTTACGCAAACCTTCATCCAGATGCAGGAAGGTTTCGGGCTGGATATGCTCGCGATAGGCCTCGAGATAGCGGATGCGGTCTTCGGGATCGATCTTTTGTAGGAAGTCGGCAGTATCGGCAGCCGACAGCTCTTCGGCAAAGATATGTGCGACATCTTCGGGGTCGTTGGCTTCCAAACGGTCCCACAGACGATCAATCTCGCGGTCGTTCAGTACAACCGTGTCGTAAGGCTCGAAGGCTTCGGCGGCGGCTTCGGAAAGCTCGATACCGGGCGCGATTTCGTCTTTGGGCTGTTCGGTTTTAGCCATGTGCTTTTTCCGCGCCTTTCCGGTTGAAGCCGGAAAGTGTGGAGGCTGCTCCGGCTGATTAAATTATCTTAGAAGATTTGATGATGCGCAAGAACGCCTTTCTCGCTTTCAGTTTCATATACTTGTGCAGCCACAGTTGCAAGGGCTGTGACATTCACAATGCCCCTCGGTGTTGCTGACGGGGTCAGGATATGAACAGGTTGCGAGACACCCAGCAATAACGGGCCGATAGATACGCCATCCGTCATCATTTTCAAGAGGTTGAACGAAATATTCGCGGCATCAACATCAGGCATGATGAGAAGATTGGCTTCGCCCGTTAACTGTGCGTGCGGCATCGTGTCCTTGCGGATTTTTTCGGACAGGGCCGCGTCCGCTTGCATTTCGCCCTCAATCTCAAGGGAAGGGGCGCGTTTCTTCAGCTCAGCAACGGCCTTGCGCAGTGTGCAGGCGCGTTCTGTGTCATGTGTGCCAAAGTTAGAGTGGGAAACCAGCGCGATTTTCGGCGTAATCCCGAAACGCTTGATTTCCTCTGCGGCATGCAGCGTGATTTCGACAATCTGGTCGACAGAAGGCTGCGGGTTTACATGTGTATCGCAGACAAAGGTGGCACCTTTGCTGTGAATCAGGATCGACAGAGCCGCAGCCGTATCAACGGTGCTTTTCAGGCCGACAATATCATTCACATGTTTCAGGTGACGGTGATAATGGCCCAATGTGCCGCAAATCATCGCATCGGCCTCGCCTTTGCGCACCATCAGAGCACCGATAACAGTGGTGTTTGTACGCAAGATGGTTTTGGCATCCGCAGGGGTGACACCGCGACGCGCCATAATGTCGTGGTAATAGCTCCAATATTCCTTGTAGCGGGGGTCATCCTCGGGATCGACAAGGTCGATGTCCTTTTCGAGATCGATACGCAGGCGCATACGCTTCAAACGTGTCTCGATCACATGTTTACGACCAATCAGGATCGGTTGGGCAAGGCCGTCATCGAGAATGACCTGAATGGCGCGTAAGGTTTTTTCTTCTTCCCCTTCACAAAAAACAATGCGCTTCGGGTTGGATTTGGCACGCGTGAAAATAGGGCGCATGACCATATCGGTGCGATAGAAATATTGCTGCAACTTCTCGCGATATGCCTTCATATCCGTGATCGGACGGGCGGCAACACCCGTATCCATCGCGGCTTGGGCGGCGGCAGCCGAGACCTCGACAATGAGGCGCGGATCAAAAGGTTTGGGAATAAGGTACTCAGGCCCGAATTCCAATTGCTCGTCAGCATACAGTGTCGCCACTTCAGCGGTGGCTTCTTTACGGGTCAGCTCGGCAAGTGCACGCACGCAAGCCAGTTTCATTTCCTCATTGATTGTGGTCGCGCCAACATCGAGCGCGCCACGGAAGATAAAGGGGAAGCAAAGAACGTTATTGACCTGGTTCGGGTAATCCGAGCGGCCTGTGCAGATAATGGCTTCGGGCTGCGCTTCGCGGGCTTCCTCGGGCATAATCTCGGGGGTCGGGTTGGCAAGCGCCATAATAAGGGGCGCCTTTGACATTTTGGCAACCATCTCCTTGGTGATCGCACCCGGTCCTGAAAGACCGAGGAACACGTTCGCACCGACAATGGCTTCTTCAATCGTGCGCGCCTTCGTGTCGTTGGCAAATTCTTCCTTGGCAGGGTCCATATTGGTATTGCGGCCTTTATAGACAACGCCTTCACGGTCGCAAATGGTAATGTTTTCACGCGGCAGGCCGGCTTCGACCAGCAAACGCAGGCAGGCAATCGCGGACGCACCTGCGCCAGATCCGACCAGTTTGGTCTTTTTAAAGTCACGGCCCGTGTAATGCATCCAGTTTAAGAAGGCTGCAGCCACAATAATGGCTGTACCGTGCTGATCGTCATGAAAGACGGGAATGTTCATGCGCTCGCGGAGGCGGCGTTCGATCTCGAAACACTCGGGGGCTTTGATGTCTTCCAGATTGATCCCGCCGAATGAAGGCTCAAGGGCAGCAACAACTTCGACAAATTTATCAATGTCGGTTTCATCAACCTCAATATCGACGGAATCGATGTTGGCGAATTTTTTGAAAAGGCAGCATTTGCCTTCCATCACAGGCTTGGAGGCCAGCGCGCCGATATTGCCGAGGCCTAAAACGGCGGTTCCGTTCGAGATAACGGCGACAAGGTTACCGCGACTTGTGTAATCGAGAGCTTTGAGAGGGTCTTTTTCAATTTCAAGGCAGGGGATCGCCACACCGGGGGAATAAGCCAAGGACAGATCGCGCTGCGTTGTCAGTGGTTTTGTCGGAACAAGGGAGAGCTTACCGGGGGTGGGCTTCAAGTGGTACTCGAGCGCGGCTTCCGTTAAATCTTTATTCTTGTTGGAGTAGGTTTCCGAAACGTCGGTCATTGGCTTTGATATCCCTTGCCTCTTGCAGGCTTTGGCTTTGGCTTTAAAAAATTACAAGCAGATCAGAGAAGAAGAAAGATGGTGCGGCCAAGAAGACTCGAACTTCCACGGGCTCAATGCCCACAGCGACCTCAACGCTGCGCGTCTACCAATTCCGCCATGGCCGCACTATTTTCTTTCTCTGCGCGGGGTGCAGGTCAGACCTTTCATCAAGGGTGATTCCCGCTCTCGCACATGTGAGATATCAAATCCCGTGACGGCCCGCAACAGCGTTTCACGTTGCATTGCGGCATCTCGGGTTGCGCCTATAAAGCACACCTGCTAGGAGATTGCAATATGGAGTATGAATTTTCGCAAAAACCCGTGCCGTACGAGGCCGCGCTTGAGCTGATGGAGACCCGCGTGGCACAAATCGGGCAGGGTCTTGCAGACAATCTTTTATGGGCGTTGGAACACCCCCCTGTCTATACGGCAGGAACGTCTGCCAAAGACTCCGATCTTGTCGATTCCCGTTTTCCGGTAATTAAGACGGGGCGGGGCGGACAATATACGTATCACGGCCCTGGACAGCGTGTTTATTACGTGATGTATAACTTGAAGGAAATCTTCCAAACGCCTGATATCAAATGCTATGTCTGGATGTTAGAGGAGGTGCTTATCCGCACGCTTGCAGCTTTCGGAATCACAGGTGAACGCCGTGAAGGCCGTGTAGGAATCTGGGTGGTGGACCCTCAATCAGGTAAAGAAAACAAGATTGCCGCCCTCGGCGTGCGCGTTCGGAAGTGGGTCGCTTTTCATGGTGTGTCTTTGAATGTCGATCCTGATTTGTCCCATTTTACAGGGATTGTCCCGTGCGGCATTCATGAGCATGGTGTTACATCCATGGCGGCTTTGGGTATTAAACCCGCGCAAGATGAAATTGACCGTGTTTTTGCACGGGAACTGGAGGCGGTTCTGGCGAAGCCTCAATCGGCGGCTTGTGCCAAGTCATAGGATTTAATCTCGGCAATAACCTCACCCGTTAAATCCTGTAAATCCTGCCGCAATTTTTCGAATGCGGCGGGCTTTTTCACGAGTTTCTTTTCGTCCATATAAAGAGCGCGGTTGATCTCAAGCTGGAGTGAGTGAAAACCCACTTGCGGGCGACCATATTTTTTAAGGATTTCAGCGCCCTTGTAAGGATTGTTGATACCGACCCTATAGCCGCGTTTCATCAGAAAATGGGTGATGAAGTGGGTAAAACCTTGTTCGCAACTTGTGCCGTTCCGATCGCCAATGACGAAATCAGGCAGGTTTTGAAAGCTTTGTTTGGAGGGCATGGAGTGACAATTGATATGCCAAACCTGCCCGAAGCGCGTCACAAGTTCCTCAAGGCGCGTATTGAGTGCGCCGTGATACGGGTCGTAATAGTCTTCCAGTCGCTGCTTGATGGTCGCAGGCGGCAGGCGCATCCCGTATATATCCGACCCGTCATGACCACGGCGATAAATGACGCCATGTCCGACATCGGCGCGGCCTTTTTTATCAATCGGGCCTTCCCAGATTCCGTCCAGCAGCTTTAGATCAATGTCATCGCGTGAGCGGTTCACATCAATGAATGTGCGTGGGAAGAGGGCGGACAGAAGTGTGCCGCCTTGTGAGGGAACATGGGCGTAGAGTTCGTCGACAAACAGATCGGCATAACGCATCAAATCGTCTTTGTCGCAACGATAATCGAAGCTTTCAGGGAAATCCGTTCCCGAATGGGGAGAGTCGCACACAAAAGGGACGGAAAAATCATCTTCCGGCTTGTCAAGGCTATAAACCCGCTTTACGGATGGGGTCACTCTCATTACCATCCTTTCCATTAGGCCCGTTTTTTGAACGCAATCACAAGAGTTTTTTGAAATTAAAGAGACCCATGCACGATATTAAAGCCCTCCGCGAGACTCCTGAAAAATATGATGCCAACTGGGCGCGCCGCGGTTTGTCTCCGCAAACGCCCGAGCTTCTGGCTTTGGATAAAGAGCGCCGTGCGGCGCAAACCGAGTTGCAAGCCATGCAGCAGGCGCGCGGTGAAAAATCCAAAGAGATCGGCATGATCAAAAGTAAGGGCGGCAATGCTGACGCGCTGATGGCGGAAGTGGCAGCGCTGAAAGAGCAGATGAGCGCTTTGGAAGAAAAAGAGCGCGAACTCGGCGAAGCCTTGGATATGAAGCTGGCCTCCATTCCCAATTTGCTGGCTGACGATACGCCCGACGGAAAATCGGAAAGCGATAATGTCGAAGTCGGCTCATATGGCACGCCGAAAAACCCGAATGCGGATGTGCCTGACCACCAGACAATCGGTGAAGCTCTGGGGCTGATGGATTTTGAAGCGGCAGCAAAAATATCGGGCGCACGCTTTGTGTTCCTCAAAGGCGCATTGGCCCGTATGGAGCGTGCCTTGGCGCAATTCATGCTGGATACGCAAACAGGTGAAAACGGTTACACGGAGGTGTCGCCGCCGCTTTTGGTGCGCGACAATGCGCTTTACGGGACAGGGCAGCTTCCCAAATTTGCCGAAGATCTGTTTAAGACCACCACAGACCATTGGCTCATCCCCACTGCCGAAGTGTCGCTGACCAATATGGTCTATGACGAAATTCTGGATGTTGCCAGTCTGCCGCGCCGTTATACGGCTTTTACCCCGTGTTTCCGTTCTGAGGCGGGGTCAGCAGGGCGCGACACCAGAGGCATGATCCGCCAACATCAATTTTATAAGGTTGAACTCGTCTCTATCACATTGCCTGACCAATCCGAGGCCGAGCATGAGCGCATGACAAAATCCGCCGAAAGCATCCTTGAAAAACTCGAGCTGCCTTACCGCCGCATGGCTTTGTGCGCAGGCGATATCGGCTTTGGTGCGATGAAAACCTATGATCTGGAAGTCTGGGTCCCGTCGCAAAAGACCTACCGCGAAATCTCATCTTGTTCCAATTGCGGAGATTTTCAGGCGCGCCGTATGAATGCGCGTACCAAAATTGATGGTGAGAAGGGCACAAGCTTCGTTCACACGTTGAATGGTTCGGGACTGGCTGTCGGACGTACGCTTGTCGCCGTCATTGAAAATTACTACGACCCTGCCGATGGCAGCATTTTCGTGCCCAAAGCCCTGCAACCTTATATGGGCGGCCTGACCAAGATTACAAAAGTTTAAACGCCAACATGAACGAACTCGACACACGTAAAATTCGCCTGATTATGCAGCTCCGAAGCCTCGGCATTCAGGATACTGCCGTGCTGTCGGCAATCGAGACGACGCCGCGTGAATTGTTCGTGCCGCAAGCCATTCGCCATCAGGCTTATGAAGATAAAGCTCTGCCGATCGGTCTGGAACAAACCATCTCCCAGCCCTATATCGTGGCATTGATGACGCAAGCTTTGGAGCTCAATGATCGCCATAAAGTCCTCGAAGTTGGAACGGGGTCCGGCTATCAGGCGGCAATTTTGGCCAAGCTCTGCCGTCGTGTCTATACGGTGGAGCGTCACCGCCCGCTCTTGGAAGTGGCTGAGCAGCGCTTTGATCAATTGAAACTGAGAAACATTACGGCACTGGCTGCTGACGGGATGAAAGGCTGGCCCGAGCAAGCCCCCTTTGACCGTATGATTTTGACCGCTGCAGCCTTTAACGAGCCACCCCAAGCTCTTCTGGACCAGATGGCGGACGGCGGCATTATGGTTGCACCCGTGACCCGCGCCGATAAAGTCCAGATGCTGCGCCGTTACCGTAAGGAAAGCGCCGATACGTTCGCCATCAAGGATTTGTGCGAGGTGCGTTTCGTGCCGCTATTGCCCGATGTTGTGGCGCGTACCGTCTATACGGACGGAGATTTGCGCGAGGTGAAGGCATGAGAGGTTTGAAAACGCTTCTGGTACTGTCACTGGCTGTTTTGCCGACAGCGTGTGCGAGTGAGAACAACGCCAATGTCCCTGTCTATTATTACGGGCAAGGGAAGGGGGCAGGCTCTACCGGTGCGCATGTCGCGATGATGGGCGATACGGTGGACACCATTGCGGCGCGCTATAATGTACCGCGCCTTGATTTGATCGAGCTCAATCATTTGGAACAGCCCTATACGCTGTTTGTCGGGCAGCGTTTACTGTTGCCCGCGCCGCGTACCTATACGGTCGGGCAGGATGACTCGGTGGCCTCCATCGCCAAAACATTCGGGACAAGCCCCGAAGAGTTGGCGCGTTTGAATAATCTGCAAGCGCCGTTTCGCCTGACATTGGGGCAAAAACTGGAAATTCCGGCACTTTCGGGCGCGGCAAACGATTCCGCCTCCATGGCTTATCTGACCCTTGAGCCACCCGTTCCCAAAGTTGAAGGTGCGGCGCTTGAGCCTTTGAATACCTTCCCGCCAGCGATGGACACGCCGCCGCAAGGGCAACCCCTTCCTGCCGAGACACCGCCACCAACGCAGACAGCGTCCTTGCCGCAACCTGCCGTGCCTCAAGCCGTACCACCACCCCAAGCGCCACCCAAACCTGCGGGGCAGGCGATTGATGTCTCCAAAATTAAAGTCCCTGCAAGAGGGGGTGCCAAAATGGTGCGGCCCGTACAGGGGAATATTGCCTCCAGCTTCGGCCCGAAAGCCGATACGTTACAAAATGACGGCATCAATATTGTCGCGGTACGCGGGGCACCTGTCCGCGCTGCCGAAAACGGTGTTGTCATCTATGCGGGTGAGGATCTCGCCAGCTATGGCAAGCTGACCCTCGTGAAACATGAGGGCGGTCTGGTGACAGCCTATGCGCATCAGGACAAGTTTCTGGTGACAAAGGGCCAAGTGGTCAATCGCGGGCAGACCATCGGTACGGTGGGCTCAAGCGGGAATGTCCAGACCCCGCAACTTCATTTTGAAGTCCGTAAAGGCTCCAAGCCCGTTAATCCGACCGCTTATCTTGAGTAAAACGAAGCCCTATACGTTGCCTTTTTCATGCAATGGCATGATAAAGGTTTTTATAGGCACACGTGTTTCTGGCTCTTTCGCATAACTTTAGAAAATGTGACTTTGCAATAATTGACTCTTCAGAATTTGCGCTATAAGTGTAAAGAAATCTTATACGCGCAGGGAAAAAATAAAAATGCTTAACAGAGGCAATCGGTTAGCAAAGGCTTGGGGGTTTTTCAGGCTTTTTTTATTGTGTGTCTTGGCAGTATGTATCTTACCAACGCCGTCCAGTGCGATGGAATGTCTCCGCCGCCCCCCTTTAAGTGAGGCAATCAAAAACTCAGATGTCATCGTTAAAGTATTTGTAGATCATCAAAAATCCAAATCTCCTCTCGTTGTAGAACGTATCTACAAAGATAATTCAAAAAGTTTGAAAGAAGGCCAGAGAGTTTCTGCATCAGAAGCCGGCGCACTTTTTTCAGGTTTTAACTATGAAGATGGAGAAGAATGGTTCATCTATGGGAACAAAACTGAGCGCGCATTTATCAAAAACGCCTGTGGACCAAGCTTTCTCACACCTGATTATTTGATCCATCATTTTGGGGAAACGTCTAAAACAGAATATTACCTCAAAAATGGCTATCTTGTTTTTACTGGAAAACTTTTAGATACAAGTGACGATCAGTTCCAGTTCCGAATAGAGAAGCTTCTTGGCGGTGGATACGAAAAAGCTGAAATTTCAATAATATTTAAAGACCCAAAATGTTCTAAAAACTTTGAAAAAGACAAAGAATACTTTGTTATAGCCGGATCAAATAATATACCTACAGCTCCAAAATTTCTGGGTCAATGTACCAATTATTCACCTTATCCAACTGATTTAGAAAAAACTTTAAATGGCTTAAACCCTAGGAGTTCATTATGGCATTCACTGTCCCAACAAATTATGAAGTTCTTTTAACGTGGAACACGCCTGTAGACAATCCCAACTCTCTAGAAGATGAGTTTTTCAATTCCATTGGTGCCGTAGAGCCTTGGTCATGGACAGGATATTCCGGTACTAGTGCCACCATCAATTATAGCCTGCTAGCGGCAAACTCTTTTTTTGCAGGATCATCAATCCCATTTACCCCTACTTCCTCTACAGACTTACCTGCAACTGTGATTGCAATTCAACCTATCTTAAATTTGATAAAGAATGTCGCAAATGTAAGTTTTATAAATGATGATACAAATCCTGATTTTGTCATATCTACTGTAAATACAACTTCCTACGCCGGTTTAGCAGTACCCTCAATAACAAACCAAGATGTATCTGTAGTTGATGTTTCCAAAATTAAAGTCCCTGCAAGGGGGGGGCGCAAAAATGGTGCGCCCCGTTCAGGGCAATATTGCCTCCGGCTTCGGGCCGAAAGCCGATACGTTACAAAATGACGGCATCAATATTGTCGCCGTGCGCGGGGCACCTGTCCGTGCTGCCGAAAACGGTGTTGTCATCTATGCGGGTGAGGATCTCGCCAGCTATGGCAAGTTGATCCTCGTGAAACATGAAGGCGGGCTGGTGACAGCCTACGCGCATCAGGATAAGTTTCTGGTGACAAAGGGTCAAGTGGTCAATCGCGGGCAGACCATCGGTACGGTGGGTTCAAGCGGGAATGTCCAGACCCCGCAACTCCATTTTGAAGTCCGCAAAGGCTCCAAACCCGTTAATCCGACGACCTATCTTGAGTAAGAAGTGGCGTTGCCCTTTTCATGCAATGGCATGATAAAGTTTTATTTAGTCACGCGTATTTCTGCCTCTTTCGCATAACTTTAGAAAATGTGACTTTGCAGTCATTGACTCTTCAGAATTTCACCTTTAAGGCTAGAAATCCATACATACACGGGGGAACATTTCTTATGCTCAAAAGAGCCAAAAGCATCTTCAAAAAATCGTCTCGCAAATCTTATGTATTGGCCTTGTTTATCGCGGTGCTATTAGTGGTGCTGTATAGCGGAATAAATATGTCTTCTGCTGACCGAGATCCGGATGCGCCGGGGTTTGACGGTCGCACTTCATTAGAATGGGCTCATGAACATTCAAGCTTAATCTTTTTAGGACGAATTCTGAGCGAGAAGCATCCATACGATGTTGAGGTTCTTGAAGTATTCAAGGACTCAAAGAACAGGCTAGAAGGCAAGAAACATGTTCTGATTGAGCATGTTCTGTCGATGGGCGAATACTACCTTGGCGCACATAAAGATGAAGTACTCATCATTTTTGCCGGATACGATGAAAAGAACAAAGCCATACGCGTTTCGGAGAGATCGCGCACGCAATATCCACCCCAATATTTTGTTAAACATATCCAAAATGCCAAGGGGCGTTGGGAAGGATGGAGCGACACTGAAAAATATACAGTCTTTGTCGGTACGGTCGATAAGATCATAAAATCCGAGGACAGGAAAGATACAGCAATCCTCTTCAAAGATGTTTCTCTTGTTTCAGGCTCGCTTGAAGGAGAGTCAACGGATCACTTGAACGTAAGCTTTCAATACGACGCGCGCTGTGCAGATTTATACAAGGAAAAAAATCGATATGTTGTCTTTGTAAAGAAACAATACAAAACACTAGATACACGGGAAAACGGGAAGGAAAAACGCGTATTTCAAAAATTCAACAGTACTTATTGCGCTTTATATCAACCATATGACTTTGACATCTTAGAAAAACTGCGTAATTGGAAAGTTAAATAAAAAAATATCAAATTTTGCACGTGGGGTAGCAGATATGACTTGGACAATTAATCCTGATGATCTCGACGATAATGTTGAAAAACTTTTTGTATGGCCTGAGTATGGGTTGTTTTCGTGGACAGGTCAGCTTGGTGCTACAGCAAATGTAACTTTTACGCTTAATCCCAGTTCCCTCCACCCCGGCTCATCAGGCCAACCCACATCTTCTGTTTCTTGGGGGGATGCAGGTCAAACAGCGGCGTTTGCAGATGACATATCAGATGTTTTGAAATTGATCTCGAATGTAGCAAATATCAACTTCACATACTCTACATCTGCTTCAGTCAACGATATAGCTTTTGCTCTTGCGGATAAAGATACGTTTATATACACAGACACTGAAGACAATGAATATCCCATAGCAGGTCACGCATATACCCCAACCCCTTATTCCAACCAAACGACGGGGTATGCAGATATATATTTTTCTGATTATTATGATGATTTTAGTGTAGGCTCTAGAGGCAGCTCAACCTTGCTTCATGAGGTTTTACACGCCTTAGGAATAAGCCACCCTAACGGTGTTCCTGATGATGACGATTTCAACAAAATAAGCACGGTCATGAGCGATGTGCCCTCCGGTATAGCTGATCCCAACTTGGTAACAGATGAATTTCGTTCCGATAACAGTTACGCGCCAGCTACCCTTATGCCCTATGATATTGCGGCGCTGCAATATTTGTATGGTGTCAACAACACATATAATGCAAATGATAATGTCTACATATTCCATCAAAACGGAACGATTTCTATTTCAAATCCTCAAAATTCTGAAGCAACAATTGTCGGTAATCTGGTTGCAATTTGGGATGCTGGTGGTGACAATGATGAATATAAGCTGGATGCCACTATAATAGCGGACTCAAGAATAGATTTGAGAGCAGGCGCTGTTGCAGAAGAGGATCAGTATTATAAAGATCACACGAATATGAAGGTTTATGCTTCTCATATTGCATTCTCCGATGGAACCTCTCTTACGGTGGCTAATTCACTACCCGTGAGTGGCGTTGACCCACTCATTGAAAATGCAACGGGAGCACAAGGCAAAGACACTATCATTGGAAATGATAAGGCAAACATCCTTAAAGGTGAGGGTGGGGGCGATACCCTTGTTGGTGGTGCTGGCGTAGATACTTTATTCGGTGGAGCAGGTAACGATACGTTTATAGCTCATGTTGGGGTTTCAGGTCTTGACGGTGATTCCTATTATGGAGGTGACGAAAATTCTAGGGGGGAAGCTGATGGCATTGATACGGTTGATTATAGTGCAATAGACTCTGATGCCTATGGCATAGCCAAAGTAAATATAGGTACAGGCGAGGACGTTGTCTGGTTTTACAAAAAAGATTTTTTATCGGATGGCAGCCTTGTATTTGGAGCAAAAGATTATCTCTACTCGATTGAAAATATTGTTTTTGGCGGAGATGTTATTTCTCTGGTAAATGGAACAGATGGAAATGACACACTGAATGATACAGATTACTATATTTTAGAGATTCTATACGGTGGGCTGGGTGACGATGACATAAGCTTAGGCTACAATGATATCGCAGATGGTGGGGATGATAATGATACTTTCCATACTTCCTTAGATTCATTAGCTGTATCTGGATATGGCGAAGCACAAATTCTTGGCGGGTCAGGGACCGACACTTTGGATTTGGTTATTGATAGCTCTTACAGTACCTCAAATGCAGCTAAGTCAGAAAACGTATTTATTTCAAAAAGCCAAGGTGTGATCTCTGTCAGTGGTGCTTACACTTTAGTGCAAGCAAAAGACGTGGAAACCATCACTTTTACTGCAAGCGATACCAGATACAAGTCTCCGTTGTTACTGGCTAATCAGTTTGGCAGCGGCAATCTAAACTACGGAGATATCACGAGCGGCACCATCAACGGTTTCACGGGGTTAAACCGTCTGGATTACTCATCTTCGTCCAGCGGAATGACGTATTCATCTACCCTGTCCGGATCTCACACTATACTGACAAACAGCCTGTCTCAATCGGCTGTCAATGTAACAGAACTGTATGGCACCAACAAAGGTGACTACATCACTTTGCAAGACAGTACAAACACTCGCGTGTATCTGGGAACGGGTGATGACACGCTGATTTTAAATAATGCAAGTACATCTTATGGGTATGTCGTCGGGTACAGCGGTGGCGATGATCTTATCCAGTCCACCGGCTATTCTTACGGGGCAAGTCTTATTATTCAAGTCGATAAAAATATCACACTTTCGGACTTAGTTAGTATTACGCCAGAGTCAGGCGTTAATTATAACGACCCGTTTGAAGTCGTTTTTGATTTCGGCAGCAAAGGTTCTCTGACCATCTCTGCATTTACAAAGAACTCGACCTTATCCATTAACGATCCAGCTAATGACAGAGAAGCCTACCTTAAATTCAATTACGGATACAACAACACTACTGAACTATACGACCCATTTCTAACCACCTCATATACAGCCTATTCCACTTCAAAAGAGTTTACATTCAGAGGGACGTGGGATGATGACGTCATTCACGGCACATCTGCAAGAGACTCAATTTGGGCTCTTGGTGGTAACGATACCGTTTATGGTAGCGACAATGACGATTACATCTATGGCGGCGATGGCAATGATATCCTAGTCGGCGAAGAAGGAACCGACCATATTTATGGTGGTGCGGGAGGTGACACAATCTACGCTGAAGATCAGAGCACAACACCAACGACAATTTCTTTTAACTGGCTATACGCAGGTGATGGTGATGACACTGTTTACGGCAGTCAGGGAGGCGATTATGTGGAAGGTGGTAATGGCGATGATGTCATATATGTCTTCGGCGGCTCTAATACAGTCTACGCTGGTAACGGCAATGATATTCTTCAAGGCGCTTTTAATGAAGTTTATGGCGGCGACGGTGATGATACCATCACAGCAGAGGGCAGCTCTTATTATGTTAACGGTGATTCTGGCAACGACATCATTCACATTGTAGGCACTGCAGCATATGTCTATGGCGGCGACGGTGATGATGTCATATATGGGGCGGTCGATAATGAGGACTCCCGCATATATGGGGATGATGGGAATGATATCATCTTTGGTCGCGGAGGAAATGACACCCTGTATGGTGGTAATGGGGATGATTTCTTGTATTCAAACACGGATAGCTCATTTGCATCTGACGCTGGGGATTTTGTTCTTCTATACGGAGAAGATGGCAATGACTTTATTCAAGGTGCAGATGGCGCTGATTATGCCTCCGGTGGCGCAGGTAGTGATATTCTCAAAGGCGGCAATGGCGGAGACACCCTATCAGGTGACGATGGAGACGATCAGCTATTTGGGGAAGATGGAAATGATAACATAAGCGGCGACGAGGGAGATGATCTCTTATACGGCGGAGCAGGTAATGACACACTTGAAGGCGGTTTGGGTTACGACATTCTGATTGGTGGGGCTGGGAATGACACCTTATATGGCGGAAATAGTGCAGCCATATGGAATAGTAACTTATTCGTTTTTGAGAGTGGCTTTGGTCATGATACTGTCGATGACTTTGTTACCTCGCTTGATAAGATTGATCTGACCGATTTTTCATCAATTTCAGATGTATCGCAATTGGATATTTATGTCTTCACCAACTCTTATGGATCGACAACGACGATTACCATAAGCGCGACGGAAATTATCACTTTGTCGCATGAGCTGCGCTACGATAACATCTACACTCTAACAAACGATAATTTCATTTTTGCGCATCCGAGTACTGACTACGGTAACTCCAGCGATGACCTATTGATGGGCACATCGGGTGCCGATACACTCGATGGTCGTGCTGGGAATGATACTTTGGAGGGCCTTGGCGGGAATGACATTCTCACGGGTGGGGTAGGTTCTGACGTCTTTATCTACTCGGGTAGCTTTGGTAATGACACCATAACGGACTTCGAACTCAATATTGATAAGATTGATCTTTCTCAGATACAAGCCGTTGCCGGCTATAGCAACCTGATACTCTCTCAAGTTGGGTCTGATACTTTAATTAGCTTCTCAGGAACTTCAGACTCGATCCTTTTGGAGGGTATTAATAGATACAGTTTAAACAGTTCTCAGTTTAAATTCGGTACTTACGGCACTTCTGGCAATGATTATATCGAAGGCACGTCTGGTGATGACTCAATCTTTGGCCTTGGGGGCAGCGATGAAATCTATGGCCTTGGTGGAAATGACCGCGTTGAAGGTGGTGACCAGAATGACTGGGTTTACGGAGGCACTGGCAATGACATTGTGAAAGGCAATGCCGGAAATGATGTTGTTGCAGGTGATGATGGAAATGACACCCTCTATGGGGGCATCGGACAAGATTACCTCTGGGGTAATAAAGGTAATGACACGCTCTATGGTGAAGCGGATATTGATGCTCTCAGAGGCATGGAAGGTGATGACATTCTATACGGTGGAGAGGGGAACGACAATTTGCGCGGCGATGATGTTGACTCTCTTTCCAACTTTGCGGGTGCCGGTAACGACATCCTGTATGGCGGCGCGGGCAATGATAACCTCGAAGGCGGGGCAGGCGACGATATCCTTGTCGGCGGCACTGGTGCAGATATTATGAACGGAAGCGCAGGTTCGGATACGTTCTACTATGAAGCTGCGGATATTGATGGTTCACGGGATGCAATATATGGTTTTCAGGCTGGTATAGGTGGGGACATCATCGATATATCCGATGTTCTGCAATATGACAGCGCAACGGATAATCTGTCAGACTTCGTATTTCTTGTTCAAGGTGGCAGCTACACACGGATCAATATTGACATTGATGGTACGGGTACAAATTACAGTTCTCAGTCACTGGCACAACTTCAGGGCGTGACGGGCCTTAATCTTACTGACATGGTCAATAGCGGTAATCTGGTTGTTGAGGCGGCCTAAAGACATAACTCCCTTCTTTGCAATGTTATCCCCCGTGATTGGCTGGCGGGGCAGGCTGCCCCCTTGTATTTGCAAGGGAACGGGCTATAGTCGCCTGCAATGAATTCTGACACGTATAATTGATAAGGAAGACGATAAAGAGATGTTTATTTCCAAAGCCTTGGCTCAAACCGCAGAAGTGATCGAGGAAACAGCCGCAACGCCCGATGCCCCGAATGCCATGGAGGCCTTCATCATGAATATGGGCCTGATCGCTATTCTCGTTGTCCTGTTCTATGTCCTGATGATCCGCCCGCAGCAACGCCGCATGAAGGAACACCAGAAAATGCTGGGCGGTCTTGAAAAAGGCTCGACCATTGTCACGCAAGGCGGTGTAATCGGAAAAATCGAAAAGGTGCTGGATGACAATTCTCTGCTGATCAAATCCGGTAACACGGAAATGACAATCCTGCGCTCGGCGATCATGTCGACATTGGACGAAGCGACACCATCGAAAAAGTAAGAAGTCTCACTCAATGATCCATTTCTCCCGCTGGAAAACCATCCTGATTTTGGGCCTGACTGCTCTGGCCTTCATTTTCGCGTTTCCCAATATCCTGCCTCAAGACACACGCGACCAAATGGCGGAAACCATGCCTGCTTGGGTTCCGACCTCTTCGGTTAATCTGGGGCTGGATCTGCAAGGTGGTTCGCACCTTCTTTTGCAGGTGGATATCGAGAGTGTGATCAAGGAACAATTGCAGGATATGGTCGCACAGGTGCGTTCATCTTTGCGCGAAGATCATATCCGCTTTACCCGTCTGACACCTGACGGGAACGGTTTTGTCCTTACCCTTCAACAGGCAGGTGACATGGATGCCGCGAAAAAGGCCATCCGAGACCTCAGCACCGACTATTTTATTGATGAGACGGGTGAAACATCACTCAAAGCCAGTTTCTCGGATGCAGGGCTGCGTAAACTGAGAGAGGATACGGTATCGCAATCTATCGAGATTGTCCGTCGCCGTATTGATGAAACGGGCACGAATGAGCCTGTTATTACCAAGCAAGGCGATGACCGTATTGTTGTTCAGCTTCCGGGGCTTGGTTCTCCTGCACGTATTAAAGAGCTTTTGGGTAAAACCGCGAAGCTGACCTTCCACCTTGTCGATATGGATGGCGGTGTTGATACGACATCGTTGCCGATGCGTGAAAATCCCGAGCAGAAAATCTCGATCAAGCGTCGTCCCTCTATTACGGGTGAAATGCTGACCAATGCGGCGGCAACCTTCCAGCAAGGCCAGCCTGTTGTATCCTTTCGCCTGAACGGCACGGGAGCCAAACGCTTTTGTAAATTGACACGTGAGCATACGAACGAGCCGTTTGCGATTGTTCTGGATGAGCAGGTTGTGTCTGCCCCCAATATCAATGAGCCGATTTGTGGCGGTCAGGCGATCATTTCAGGTCGCTTTACGGTTCAGGAAACAGCCGATACCGCACTTTTGTTACGCGCAGGGGCTTTGCCCGCACCTTTGAAAATTATCGAGGAACGCACTGTCGGGCCGACATTGGGGCGTGACTCGGTTGAAGCAGGAAAAATCGCGGGGCTTGTGGCCTTAGGCGTGGTTCTTGTCTTCATGTTTCTGTCCTATGGACTGTTCGGCTTTTTTGCCGCGGTTGCCCTGGTTGTGAACATGATCATGATTTTTGCGATCCTCTCCATGCTGGGCGCGACCCTGACATTGCCGGGGATCGGCGGGATTATCCTGACCATCGGTATGGCGGTGGATGCCAACGTGCTGATTTTCGAGCGTATCCGCGAAGAAATGCGTGAAGGCCGCACGGTTCTTTCTGCCATTGATGCGGGTTACAAAAATGCGATGAGCACGATTGTGGATGCCAACATCACGACCCTGATTGCCGCAGTGTTCCTGTATTCCTTTGGTTCGGGGCCTGTGCGCGGGTTTGCCGTGACCCTGACAATCGGTATTGTGACCTCGATGTTCTCTGCCATTTGGCTGACACGTCTGATGGTTGCGACTTGGCTTGGCAAAAAACGCCCCTCAGAGCTTCATATTTAAGAGAGTTGAACAAGATGAAAACACTCAAACTCGTCCCTCAGGAAACCAATGTCGATTTTATGCGCATGCGCTTTATCGGCTATATCGTATCCGCTCTTGTGATTTTCGGTTCATTTGCGCTGCTGGGTGTCAAAGGGCTTAATCTGGGCGTCGATTTCACGGGTGGAACGCTCATTGAAATTCAGGTGCAAAAAGCGCCTAACATACCTGAGCTGCGCACACATCTTGATGCGCTTGATCTGGGCGATATTTCACTTCAGGAATTCGGTGCGCCGAATGATCTGTTGCTGCGTCTTGGTCAACAGCCAGGCGGTGAAGATGAGCAAAAAGCAGCGATTGAAAAAGTGCGCACCTCCATCGACAAATTCTTTGCTGATCAAACCGTAGATTACCGCCGCGTCGAATATGTCGGGCCGCAGGTCGGGGAAGAGCTGAAACGCGCAGGCTTGTTGGCTTTCGTCCTCTCAATGCTCGGGATCATGGCCTATATGTGGTATCGCTTTGAATGGCAGTTCGGCGTGGGTGCCGTGTTGGCTCTGTTCCACGATTCCATCGGCGTTTTGGGATATTTTGCCCTGACGGGTAAGGCGTTTGACTTGTCTACTCTGGCAGCAGTGATGCTGGTTGCGGGTTACTCGATCAACGATACGGTGGTGGTATATGACCGTATCCGCGAGAATTTGCGTAAATTCAAGAAGATGCCCTTTAAGGATCTGTTCAACCTTTCGGTCAATCAGATGCTGTCACGCTCGATTATGACGTCGCTGACAACCGTGATAGTGCTGGTCGTGTTGTGGTTGCTGGGTGGCGAAGTGATCCGTTCTTTTGCTGAAGCCCTGATCTTCGGTATCTTCTTGGGAACATTCTCATCCATTTACGTGGCGGCACCAATCCTTGAGTTGCTGCGCCTTCCACGTGGTTCATCCCGCGACGACGGTTAAGGTCAAGGACTCAATTATGGATGTCACTCCACTTATCCGTTCCGACCAGCAGGTCATTCAGGCTTATGCGGGTGAAACATTCAAAGTGAGTGGCAAGACATATCAAGGTGCCATTCTGGTGCGCCCTGATGCCACAACTGCATGGGATGCGCCTGCGTTCGAAGATCTTCAACCACAAGATTTCACATTTTCTGAAAAAGACAGGCCCGATGTTATTTTGCTGGGGGTCGGGAAACTCAGCCGCTTTTTAACGCGTGAGCAAAAGCAGGCTTTTGCGTCTGCGGGCATTCACATTGAGGTGATGGATACGGGGGCGGCGTGTCGCACGTATAATGTGCTGATGGCAGAAGGTCGCCTTGTTGCGGCGGCCTTATATCCTTATCTTTAAGCTTAAGCCTGAGCTTTAAGCAGCGGCCTTGATCGGGCCTTTATTCATCAATTCTGCGACATGTTCCCAATTGATCAGCGTATCAAAGAAGGCTTCCGTGTATTTGGGGCGCAGGTTGCGGTAATCAATATAGTAGGCGTGTTCCCAGACATCACAGGTCAGAAGCGGTGTTTTGCCGTCTGTGAGCGGGCAACCCGCATTTGAGGTCGAGGAGACTTCGAGTTTGCCTGTTGCGTTATCCATCGTCAGCCATGACCAGCCTGAACCGAATTGGGTTTGTCCGGCCTTCAAGAAGGTGTCACGGAAGGCATCATAGCCGCCCAGATCTTCAGAAATTTTCTTTTCCAGTTCGGATGGCATGGATTTCCCGCCGCCATTCGGTTTCATCGAATTCCAAAAGAGTGTGTGGTTGTATACCTGACCGAGTTGGTTGAAGAGGCCGTTATTGCCTTCCTTATGCGCTTTGACAATTGCGGCTTCCAGCTCGTCATCCGAAATGGAATTGTTGGACAGCTCGTTACCCTTCACAACATAGGCGTTATGGTGCTTGTCATGGTGAAACTCCAATGTTTCGCCTGACATATAAGGGTCAAGCGCATCGTAGGCGTAAGGTAGGGGGGGAAGCGTTAAAGCCATGGGGTCACTCCTCGTATTCTCTCGTTTATTTTAAAATCGAACCATCTTAGCGGTTGACTAAGTGTGAAGCTAGCGTGAAAGTTCCGAATGTCTATGGAAGATCGTGAATTCGAAAAGCTTTTAAGAAAACACGACGCGGATCGGTTTCTCGTTTCGCTGTACGCACCACGCCCTTTGCAAGCTGATCTGTGGCCCCTTTATCTCTTCAACTATGAAATTGCCAAAACCCGCGAGGTAGTGACTGAAACACGACTTGGCCTCATCCGTCTGCAGTGGTGGCGCGAAGCTTTAGAGCCGGCCTTTACAGGCGGACAGCTACTTTCCCATGAGATTGTCGAGGCTGTGGGGGCGCTTATTCAAAAATATGATCTGCCGCAAAAACCGTTCGAAACCCTTCTATATGCTCGCGAATTTGATCTCGAAGACGTTCAGCCCGAAACTTTGGAAGGCCTCGTCAATTACGCCGATTTTACCAATACGCCGCTTTTGGAACTCACTCGTATCATTTGCGGGCTGGAAGGGGTGTCGGAGGAAGATTTACGACCGCTCGGGGTTGCTTATGGCCTGACGGGTCTGATGCGTGCGGTACTGGCACATGCCAAAGATAAGCGCATCCTTTTGCCGACCGATCTGTGTGAGGCACATCATGTCTCGCTTTCGCGCTATTACGAGGGACAGCCGCAAGACGGGATTTGCGGGGTTTTGTTTGATATCGCGGGGGAGGCTGCACGCAATCTTGATATGCTGGACGGGAAAAGTCTGCCGCATCCATTTCGGGCACAGGCCAAGCTCGTGCGCCTCTATTTGAATATGATGCGCAAAAGCGGCTATGACCCGTTTGACAGTAAGTATTACAAAGAGCCAGCCTTAAAAGCCTTGCGCTTGCTTTAGCGGACGCTCTATTGCGGCGCTTTCGCCTTGTGCCTCCAGCCAATTCGTAAAATCATCCATGGCGCGCTCAGCCAAAGCGACTTTTCTGTCCTTGCCCTTGGCAGGACGGCCTTTGGCATTCAAGACTTCAATCGGTGGGAAGAGGCCGAAATTGACATTCATTGGCTGGAAGGTCTCAGCCTCACCGCCGCCTGTGATATGAGAGATCAATGCGCCGTGCGCCGTCGTTGCGGGAAGGGCGGGGAGCTCTTCGCCCAATATTTCAGCCGCTGCCATACGACCTGCCATCAACCCGACAGAGGCACTTTCGACATAGCCTTCGCAGCCTGTCATCTGCCCTGCAAAACGTAATCTGGGTTGGGCTTTGAGGCGGAGTTGTCCGTCCAAAAGCCTTGGCGAATTGATGAAGGTGTTGCGGTGAAGGCCGCCAAGTCTTGCAAACTCGGCATTTTCCAAACCCGGGATGGTTTTAAAGACACGCACCTGATCGGCGTATTTCATCTTGGTCTGGAAGCCCACCATGTTGTAGAGCGTACCCAGCGCATTGTCTTGTCTGAGCTGAATGACGGCATAAGGGCGCTCGTCCTTATGCGGGTTGGTGAGGCCTACAGGTTTCATCGGACCAAAGCGCAAGGTTTCGGGGCCACGCGAGGCCATCACTTCAATCGGCATGCAGCCTTCAAAGTAAGGTGTATCCTTTTCCCATTCTTTAAACTCGGTTTTGGGCGCGTCCAGTAACTCTTGAATGAAGGCGTAATACTCCTCCTTGTTCATCGCGCAGTTGATATAGTCCGAGCCTGTTCCTGCGGGGCCTGCCTTATCATAGCGTGACTGAAACCAGACTTTGTCGAAATCGATGCTCTCTTTGTGAATGATCGGGGCAATCGCATCGAAGAAAGCCAACTCCCCTTCGCCTGTGAGTTCCTGCACAGCCTTTGCCAGCGGGGCAGAGGTGAGGGGGCCTGTGGCGATAATCACATATTCCCAATCTTGGGGCGGCAGTCCTGAGACTTCGCCGCGTTCAATGGTGATATTGGGATGGTCTTCGAGAGCTTTTGTCACACCATCCGAAAAGATATCACGGTCAACAGCCAGCGCCCCGCCTGCGGGCACGGCAGCCTTGTCGCCTTCGCGCATGATGATCGAGCCTGCCATACGCATTTCGGCATGCAAAAGACCGACGGCATTATTGTAGGGGTCATCTGAGCGGAAAGAGTTCGAGCAAACAAGCTCGGCGAGGCCTTGGGTCTGGTGTGCCTCCGTCATTTTGACGGGACGCATTTCGTGAAGGACAACCTGTATGCCCTTGTTCGCAGCTTGCCATGCAGCTTCAGAGCCTGCCATGCCACCGCCGATAATGTGGAGAGTTTTATTCATGGGGCAAAGTCTTACCCCATTTCAGGTCACGCTTCAAATAAATCGAAAAGTTCTGCGCCGCGATCAAAACCGGCACAAGCCAGAGTGCCGCCAAAGCCGCATCCGCCGTCAATGGTCGCTGTGACACCATTCACATACAAACCTTCATGGTCAGGGTCATAGCCGCGCACAATGCGTGAGAAGGGGGCGTAAGGGGCGTGGATTGTGTTGAAGCTTTTCGTGCCCCACCAAAAACTGTCGCCCTGATCATCGAGAGGTTTATTAAACGAGATACCCGCATTCACAAACAGCATCGGCCCTTCGGATTGCAGGTTGGAGTGGGCCGCCTTTCGGAGCGAGCCCATGAAGTGATCGTAACCGTTCACGGATTTTAGTGCGGTTTTAACCTGCCCCGTCCAGCGGCAAAGCGCCATCACGCCTGAGCGGGCGGCATACAGGCCGTCATGGCGGTCGATATCAAGGCCTTCCAGTGTTTCTGCAAGGCCGTTTGTGATCATCCAGTTGTAAATCGCTTCAGGGTCTGGCGCGAAAGGAAGTTGAGCAAGCTTGGAGAGGATTTCTTCCTGGCTTCCGCGCAAATAGACAATGTCATGGGCTGTGACGCCCGGAATGGAGAGGATGACACGGCGGAAGCTTAACAGCTCTTCCAATGTCTCGCGGGGGTAATAACCGTAACCGATATAATTTCCGGTATAGATGATCTTGTCACCAGACTGGAAGCGCGACAGCAACTCATCGTGAAGCTCAATAAGACGGTCAATATCGCCGTGGATCGAGCCGATGGTCCAGCATCTTTCAGTAGGGCTGAATCCGTGAACGGCAAGAAAACGATCTTGAATGCGGCACATGTGGCGGCAGGTCTTTCGAAGAAATGTACGAGCGGATCGTACGGGGAGGGAGAGAGGCTCGGCAAATGAATTACCAGAATCTTTTATAGATTACATGAAAATCAGACAGATAGAAAGAGTCTAGCCAAAAATAAAAACGACCCGAAACTGCACATTTCGGGTCGTTCAAAGTCGGAAATTTGGGAAAATGATCTTAAATTTCCTGAAACTGTTTATAGCGCATTATGCAGCTTCTTCAATATCCTCATCTTCCTCATCGAGGTCGGAGAGCGCTTTTGTGCGGTCGATACCCATAACGCCTTCGAGGCGGACAACGGCTTCGGCTTCTGTGATTTGCTCAACAGCGGCAACTTCGCGGGCGAGGCGCTCAAGAGCTGACTCATAAATTTGACGCTCGGAGTAGGATTGCTCGGAATCATCGTTGGCGCGCTTCAGATCACGCAGAACTTCAGCAATCGCAACAGGATCGCCTGAGTTGATCTTGCCTTCATATTCTTGTGCGCGACGTGACCACATGACGCGACGAACGCGTGAGCGACCTTTCAGTGTTGTCATCGCATCTTCGATCATTGAAGAGGAGGAGACTTTACGAAGACCTGCGGCATTGGCTTTGAACACAGGCACTTTCAAGCGCATACGATCTTTTTCAAAGCTGATCGCATACAAAGAGACTTCCATGCCGCCGATTTTCTGTGTTTCGATGCCGTCGATGCGACCCACGCCGTGAGCGGGGTAAACTACATAATCACCGGTTTTGAATGCATGATTGTCGTTCAGCGCCATGTTTTTTGTCCTTTTGTTATCTTTTATAAAAAAGAGGCTTGTCAGTATGCCTCGAACCCTCTAAACAAAACGTATCTGTTACAGCGACCAGAGTCGCGTCTTCGTTTCTTTTGTCTTGAATAGGACATTAGAGATAGCACATGTTTTCCCAAAATTCAACTTTTCTTAACATTTCGTTAGGAAATTCCTATGGAAACGGCTTCCAGGGCCGTTTTGCAGTGCAAAAAATCTGTGTGAGACTTTTAAAAGCGGCTTAATCGCCTTCGCCGGGCTTCTCGGAAAACTCGGCAGGGTACTTGTTCTTGCGGTCTTTGGCCTCTTCCGCGCCGTCCATTTTGGGCTTTTTGCGCGTCAGAACGGGCCATTTTTCTGAAAAATCACGATTAAGTTCTAAAAACGCATCAGCGCGGGAATCGGAATCGGGAACAATCGCCTCAATCGGGCATTCGGGCTCGCAAACACCGCAATCGATACATTCGTCAGGGTGGATGACCAGCATATTTTCACCCTCATAAAAGCAATCAACGGGACAAACTTCCACACAATCGGTGTATTTGCAGTTGATACAGATATCGAGAACAACGTAGGTCATGTCAGGCTCTGGCGGTTGGTTAGCGTAGTGGTTTTGCCTGTGAAAGTCATACTGTTAAACGGCCTCAAAAATCAAGAGGGGAGCGTTCCTGTCGACAAATATGCATTTTTTATAATAATCGACTTGATCTCACTCTCATTTTGCTTCTAATGTTTCACATATAAAAACAATACATAATAAATAAACAGGAAGGACCTGCGTAATGGGTATATCAAGCGCCGCACACATCCCTTTTGATGTGAGCGAAAGAAGCCAAAAATTTCAATTGAAAGCCTCCCTTTATTTCCGTGCTGCGGCGGATGGTCGTCGCCAAGATATGATCCAGACGATTTTAAAAATCTGTCGTGGAGATGATCTAAGTTGGAGAGAGAGAAGTGCTTTGGGGTATGCCAAAATGGCCGATCAGCAAGGTGTTGACCGCGAGACACGTTTTGTCGAAACGATGGTTGACCGCTTTGGTGTGCAGGTTTTGCATGAAATGGGCGGTTTTAAGGGCTTAGAAGGCCCACGTTCGCCTTTCGGCATGAATTAATTATCCTAGTTTGAAAGTCACGCCTGTCTTTACAGCCTTAAGCGTGGCTTTCATTCCAATCGGTAAAATCTTCATACTCTCGCCATGCCCGAACGGCGCATCCATGATCACAGGGATATGCATGCCTTCGGTATGTTCGTTAATGAGATCCTCGACCGTGTAAGGGAAGGGGACGCGCCCGCCGTTCAAATTCATCGTAAAGCCACCGACCATTAAGCCTGCGATGTGTTCCATATGGCCTGCACGCTTTAAATGAATGAGCATACGGTCGATATTGCGCAACTCCTCCATTTCATCCTCGATGAAAAGGATTTTCCCCTTTAAATCGGGCTGGTCTTTCGTGCCCATCAGATAATTAAAGATGCATAAATTGCCGCCGACAAGTTCGCCCGAGGCCTCGCCGTAACGCAGAATTCTTGCCTCATCCCATTTATCTTCGGTTTCGGGTTCACCTGTGAGGTGCACCAGAAAATCATCAATAAAGGGTTGGGGCTCTTCGCGGGAAAAATGTCCTGCATCGGGGCCGTGATAGGTCACGATGTTCAGGCGTACGCTCAATGCGTTAATCAGGGCGGTCGCATCCGAAAATCCCATGATAATCTTATTGTACCCTTTGAGCTTTTCCCAATCGAGATATTGCATCATGTGCAGTGTGCGTGTGCCGCCTGCCGCGCACAGGATCATCTTTATTTCAGGATCGCACCAGTAATCGGTAAAAGCTGCGCCGCGCTCTTTGGGAGACCCTGCCCATTCATGTAGGCGTAGCGCATTGTTGGGATGAATTTTGACCTTGTAGCCCAGAACCTCCAGGTGTGATTTGGCACGCTGCAAGCCTTCAGGGGCGCGCCAGCGGGCGGTGGCGACAATCCCGATTGTGTCGCCTTTTTTGAGAGGTGGAGGGGCGGTGAACTTCATAAGTGTATTCTATCCTTTGGACGTGGCCTTTGTTAACCCGCTTTTTTGATCTTCTCGTAAGCGTCTAAGGCAGCATCTCTTGCGGCCTTATGGTCAACAAGCGGGGCGGGATAATTTTTCGGGCGATCTTTTGCGGGAGCTTCCCACGGCTTATGTACGTATTTATCGGGGACGTCTTTCAGTTCAGGGACATATTTGCGCACGTAATCGCCATTGGGGTCGAACTTTTCACCCTGTAATACGGGATTGAAGATGCGGAAATAGGGCGCGGCATCCGCGCCGCAGCCTGCAACCCATTGCCAGCTTGCCGAATTATTGGCTAAATCCGCATCAAACAGCGTATCCCAGAACCATTTCTCACCCTCTGACCAATGAATAAGTAAATCCTTGATCAGGAATGAGGCGGCAATCATCCGCACACGATTATGCATATACCCTTCCTGCCAAAGCTGGCGCATGCCGGCGTCTACGATGGGATAGCCGGTTAAGCCTTTTTGCCAGGCAGCCAAAGCCTTCTCGTTCTTTTCCCATGGGAAGGCCTTGAATTTTTCGTTCAACGGTTGGTCGGTAATGCGTTCTTTGAAGTGATAGAGAAGGTGGTAGGAAAATTCCCGCCAGGCAAGCTCCGCCTGAAACTTAGCGGCACCTTGCGAGTGAATGGCATTGGCAGCCAATCTTTTTTCAATCTCATGCCAGATCATGCGCGGGGAGATTTCCCCGAAATGTAGATGCGGGGAGAGGCGTGAAACATAGCTTTTGTCAGGACGATCTCTTCCTTCAGCGTAATGGTCGATTTCCGCATCCAGAAAATCATCAAGGCGCTGCCATGCACCGGCTTCGCCGACATCCCATGTGTCGAGCATATGCTCATCCCAACGCGGTTTGACGGGCAGTAATTGCAGATCGTCAAGGTCCAGCACCCCTTTAGGCGCATCTTCATAGATCAGTCGCTCGGGTGCGGGAAGGGGGGCGCGTGGTTGTTCTGCAGCCAGACAGCCTTTTTTGTAAAAGGGGGTAAAGACCTGATAGGGAGTGCCGCCCCCTGTTTTAATCTCCCACGGTTCCCATAACAGATTGGCTTTGAAGGTTTCAACCGTGATGCCGGCCTCTTTCAAGGATTGCTTAATCTTTGTGTCTCGCGCCATGCGCCATGGTTCGTAACATCTGTTCCAGTAAACGGCAGTTGCGCCTGTTTGTTTGACCAGATCGGGTAAAATCTCGTCTGCTTTCCCCTTAAAAAGGGCAAGGTGGTCGCTCAGCGAGGTATTGAGACTTGCAAGTGAATGATGCAGCCAGACATTCGAGGCTGCGCCCCGTTTCCAGCTTTTCGCATTGTCATCATCATGGATAAAAACGGGCAGGATGCGTGCGCCTTCAACCTCATAGGCAGCATGAAGGGCAGGATTATCCGCACGGCGTAAATCCTGACGAAACCAGACAATGATTGTTTGGGGCTTGCTCATAACCTCTTCAAATCTAGTGTGATTTGAGGCTGGAGAACAGCTTTAGCCATTCTCGGCGAGAATTCTCTCCACGATTTTCTTCAGCGTGTCATCGGCCTTCAGATTATCAACCTGGCAGGTTCCTGCCGCCGCATGACCGCCGCCGCCATACTCCAGCATCAGATGGCCGATATGGACGGGGCTGGTTTTATTTAAGATGGATTTTCCCACTGCAATAACTGTGTTCTGGCGGTTCTTCCCCCACATCACATGCGCCGAGATATTGCATTGCGGATAAAGCGCATAAACGACAAAACGGTTACCTGCCCAGATCTCGTCTTCCTTGCGAAGATCGACAATCGCAAGACCACCTTCCATGCGGGTGCAATCCATCAATTGTTTTTTGTGGCGTTCCTTATGATCCATAAAGAGATCGACGCGCTCTTTGACGTCGGGAAGGTCAAGAATGGCCTCTATCTCGTCATGTTCGCGGCAATGATCGATCAGTTGCATCATGAGCTGGTAATTCGAGATATTGAAATCGCGGAAGCGCCCGAGGCCCGTTCGCGCATCCATCAACATGCCAAGCAATACCCAGCCTTTAGGATCAAGAATATCATCGCGCGTGAGGCTTGCGGAATCGACTTTATCAACGGCCTCCATCATGTCGTAAGAAACACGCGGGAAGGTTTTTGCGCCGCCGAAATAGTCATAGAGGACGCGTGAAGCCGATGGCGCATCGCCGTCAATAACGTGATTGTCAGCACTTGAGCCGACGCGCTTCAATTCGGATGTGTGATGGTCAAAGGCCAGATACACATCGGGGTGATAGGGAAGGTTGGCACTGATGTCATTGCCGTCGACTTCGATCAGCCCGTCTTGCATGTCTTTGGGGTGGACGAACATGATATCGTCAACGATACCGAGCTCTTTGAGTAAAACAGAACAGACCAGTCCGTCCATGTCTGAACGGGTGATCAAACGGTAAGATGTATTCTTTTTAGGCAGAAGTTTTGCAGCGGCTGATGACATGTCTTCGTCTCCTCCAACGAAAAAGAGGCCTGATTGCATTACACAGATCATAGCCTCTTTTCAGTATAGCTTAAAAGCAGTCACAAATTCGATTTCAATTCGTGCTGCAAATGCGAAGTCGGTCTAGTTGGCGGCCTCTTTCACAGGCTCATCCTTGGATTTGCCTTTGGATTTTTTCTTGGCGTCCTTGCTATGAACCAGCACGGGCGGCTCGCCTTTTTCAACTGTTTCCTTGTTGATGACAACTTCTTCGACATCATCCAGATCAGGCAGATCATACATGGTGTCCAAAAGCATGTTTTCAAGGATAGAGCGCAGACCGCGAGCACCTGTTTTGCGCTCAATTGCCTTCTTCGCAATGGCATGCAATGCATCGTCTGTAAAGGTCAGCTTGGTGTCTTCCAGATCGAAAAGCTTCTTGTACTGTTTGACCAGAGCGTTTCTTGGCTCAGTCAGAATTTGAACAAGTGCGTCTGAATCCAGATCTTCCAGCGTGGCAACCACAGGCAGACGACCGACAAATTCAGGGATCAGACCGAATTTCAGCAGATCTTCGGTATCCAGACCTTTCAGAGCTTCACCGACCAGCTTTTCTTCGGCACCGTGCACGTTGGCACCGAAACCGATGCTCTTTTGTGCCGTACGCTGACCGATCACTTTTTCAATACCTGCAAACGCACCACCACAGATGAAGAGGATGTTCGAGGTATCAACCTGCAAAAACTCTTGTTGGGGGTGTTTACGACCACCTTGCGGGGGAACGGAGGCAACCGTGCCTTCCATCATTTTCAGCAAGGCCTGCTGCACACCTTCACCCGACACGTCACGTGTGATGGAGGGGTTGTCGGATTTACGCGAGATTTTGTCGATTTCGTCGATATAGACGATACCGCGTTGAGCGCGCTCGACATTATAATCGCAAGATTGCAGCAATTTCAGGATAATGTTTTCAACGTCCTCACCCACATAACCGGCTTCGGTCAATGTCGTGGCGTCCGCCATTGTGAACGGGACATCAAGAACGCGTGCCAGTGTTTGTGCCAGAAGCGTCTTACCCGAACCGGTGGGGCCGAGAATCAGAATGTTCGATTTTTGCAGCTCAACATCCGACCCGCGCTGACCGTGTTCCAGACGTTTATAGTGGTTGTGAACAGCCACTGACAAAACGCGTTTGGCCCAGTCCTGACCGATCACATACTCGTCAAGGAAGGCTTTAATTTCGGAAGGTGAGGGAACGCCTTCGTCGGAGCGTACGATGGAGCTTTTGTCTTCTTCCTGAATAATGTCCATACACAGTTCGACACATTCATTACAGATGAAGACGTTCGGCCCTGCAATGAGCTTGCGCACTTCATGCTGGCTCTTGCCGCAGAAGGAGCAGTAAAGCGTGTTCTTGCTATCGGTTGAATCGGATTTGCTCATTGTGGTGAAAACCTCTTGGGTCTTTTGGGGTGGGCTAGGGTTACGTCTTTATTCTTTCGACGCGTCCCATACGATTTGTTTTTCAAAGATCATATTGGCATTGCCTGAAAGCCTGTTCAAGCCTTTTCACATGCGGCACTGCCTTGAATCTTTCTCTAAATAACTATATGACGACTGTCAACACAAGGCGAGTGCTGACCTGAAAAAAAGCACGAGAAAGACGGGAATGGCCCAAACACTTGATGATTTCGTTGCGGATTTTGCTCTTTTCGATGATTGGGAAGGGCGTTTTGCCTATCTGATTGATTTGGGAAAAGCCTTGCCTGATCTTGATGATTCTTACAAAACCGACGAATTTCTGGTGAGGGGCTGCACCTCCAAAGTCTGGCTTGTGGCTGACCGCGAAGGTGACAAGCTCATTTTTAAGGCCGACAGCGATGCCTTTATCGTCAAAGGACTGATTGCTTTACTGCTGGCCGCATATAGCGGTAAGACGGCACAGGAGATTCTGGCAACCGATATTGAGGCTGCCTTTACCGAAATGGGGTTGGAGACACATTTGTCACCCAACCGCCGTAACGGATTCTTCGCGATGGTCAAGAAAATGCGTGATTATGCGCAGAGCCTTGCGGCGTAATTTTTTCGAATCTACTGATCATCGGTCTTCAAATTGATATTTCTAAGGATGTTGGTGAACATGGCGTTGGCATCGTCCAGCATGGGGCCGTTATTCTGAATTTCAAACAGCAGCAGGGAGTTTTGCGTCAGCCACAATTGGTAGGTGACGAAAGACTGGCCTTCCATGCCGCGCTTGCTGCCCAATAAAATTCCTGCACGAGCGCCTGTCTCTTCGTCGGTAAAGATTTTTTCACCCGTTGAAACAATGTCATTGTCTTTAATATAGGCGGCAATCGTGTTGCGGATGGCGGCATCATTCAGCATGTTGCGTTCACCCGGAACAAGGGAGCGGCAGTTCGCCTCCATATAAATGGAATTGGTCGGAGAAAAGACCTTGGAGAAACTCAGATGGTCTTCTTTGACCATTTCCCCTGAAGAGGCCGGAACATCATTCGTGGAAATTTCAGGTTCTTCGGGGAAGCCTAACTGAAAGTCGCAATAGGGCGCGGTATAGATATGCGAATAAGTTTCGGCCTTCAGCTCCTTTTGAATGGTTGAGCTGCTTTGTTGTTCCTGTGCATGGGCAAAAGCCGCGTTGAGCATAACGCCCGTAGCCGCCAAAACACCTAACATACGCAGTAAACGACAAGAGCTTTTTACCATTCAATTTTTCTCCCAGCTTGCAGGGTCGGCCTCGGTTTGTGTGCCTTTTACCAGATCTTTCACCTCGTGCGGGCGATCATCCTCAAAAGGCGGGAACCATACATATGATATGCCCTTTTTCTCCGCATAGGCCAGTTGTTTACTGATCTTTTGCGGAGCGTGGTACATTTCGACATTCAGGCCACGTCCTCGCAATATCCGTGCCGTGTCGGATGCCAGAGCACGTTTTTCTTCGGAAGGCAGCATCATCAGAATATCAGCAGGTGATTTGGGGCCGGGTTTGATGTGACCGCTTTGCTTCAGCACATCAAAGAGGCGGCTCAGACCGATTGAAATACCAACGCCGGGCAAGTGGCGCGGAATATAGCTGCCTGCCAGATCATCATAGCGTCCGCCCGAGCAGACCGAGCCGGTAAATTGCGGAATATCGAGAAGAC
This sequence comes from Pseudobdellovibrionaceae bacterium, assembly GCA_050251555.1. Lineage (GTDB taxonomy): Bacteria > Pseudomonadota > Alphaproteobacteria > Micavibrionales > Micavibrionaceae > UBA2137. The sequence goes on from JBFWMN010000001.1 coordinate 65,035, forward strand.
GTGTTTCATAAACCGTTCCCGTATAATAATCCAAGCCCCGCACAATCGAGAGATCAGCAATCGCACCGTGTTCAGGCAGGTGGGACAAATTATCCATGACGAAGGCGAGCTCTTCGATGCCCTCTGCCATCATCTCATTTTCGGCTGTAATGGAGCGCACGGCATCACCGCGTCCCGAGACCTTGGTCAGGTCGAGAATTTTCTTGATGGAAGAGTCATTTAAAGACTGCTCTTTAAGCAATTTGGCAACTTCGTCTTTGCCGATTTTTTCCAGCTTATCCACGGCGCGTGTCACTTGTATTACGGCCTCTTCATCCGTGACATCCATGCTGTTGAGCAAACCGATCAGGATTTTGCGATTATTGATGCGAAGCTGAATGCGCCCGATCTGCAGTCCATCCAGAACCTCGTACATGACGGCAGGCATCTCCGCATCAAAGGAGAGCGGCAAGCCGTCAACGCCGATCACATCGATATCGCATTGATAGAACTCGCGCATACGGCCCAGTTGTGGGCGCTCACCGCGCCAGACTTTTTGCATCTGATAGCGTTTGAAAGGGAACACGAGATCATTGAAGTGTAGGGCAACATAGCGCGCCAACGGCACGGTCTGGTCAAAATGGAGCGCCAGACGGGATTCCTTGTCATCCTCGGGGTCGGCTTGTAGGCGCGACAAAGCGTAAATCTCTTTATCAACCTCGCCTTTGGCTGTCAGAACGTCAATTTCCTCAACGGCGGGCGTTTCAATTGAGCAATAGCCGTAAGATTCAAAGACGCGACGAATATGGTCCATCCAGCGTTGTTCAACAATCCGGAATTCTGGCAGCCACTCGGGAAATCCTGAAATGGGTTTGGGCTTATAAATCTGCTTTTTTACGCTCATAACGTCCTTGGCACGTGGTCTTCATGGGTTGAAGTAGCGTTATAGCGTGTTTTCAAGCACTTATAAAGGGGCAGGTGCAAGGGAGGGCGCGTGACCCGAAAAGCGCTGTTTCAAGACTGCGGCGGCGGTTTCGGGTACGAGAATTTCATCAGCCTCAATGGCGTATGTTGCCATGTTTCTTTCGGCTTCGTCGTCGATCAGGATGTCGGCGTGTTTCAGTTCTTCGGATAAGTCTTCGCGGCTTTTGAAATTGACGTTATCGGTGAGGGCGGAATCGGACTGCAGACAAAGGACAAGTGCTGCCATACCGGGTTCTTTGGTCACAAAGGTGACTTCATGGCCTTGTTCACGCAGGTCAAGGAGCGTGGAGAGCAGTTGCTCATCCAATTCATTGTTACGCATCAACGTTCCTGTGAAATCACACATAATATGCATGGGAATTAATATACATAGTGCTGACCAGAAATCAAATATTTTAGGATGTTATCTAAAGATCAAACAGATCATCGAGCTGGTGGATCAGAGCCTCGCCAAGATCCGATGCGTCTGTGATTTTGATGGCGCGCTTGTAGTGACGCGTGACGTCATGTCCGATACCGATTGCCGCAATCTCAATGTCTGAGCGGTTTTCAATCCAATTCACAACATTTTGCAGGTCGGCTTCCAAGATGTTTGACGGGTTAACCGATAGGGTGGAATCATCAACGGGTGCGCCATCCGATATCACAATCAGAATTTTGCGTTTTTCGGGACGGGCTGCCAGACGGTTATGCGCCCAGACAATCGCTTCACCATCGATATTCTCTTTCAAAAGTCCTTCTTTGAGCATCAATCCGAGATTGTTTTTGACGCGTCGCCATGGCTGATCTGCCGATTTATAGATGATGTGGCGCAAATCATTCAAACGACCCGGCAGGGTGGGGCGGCCTTCCTGCATCCACATGTCGCGAGATTTCCCGCCTTTCCAGGCCCGCGTTGTAAAGCCGAGAATTTCGACCTTCACCTGACAGCGCTCCAGTGTTTTGGCAAGAATATCGGTGCAAAGGGCCGCAATTGTAATCGGCCGACCGCGCATGGAGCCTGAATTATCAAGCAGTAGGGTCACAACCGTATCCCTGAACTCTGTCTGGCGTTCCTGCTTAAAGGTAAGGGGCACGGTGGGGTTGGCAACGATACGTGCCAGACGGGCACTGTCGAGCTGTCCTTCTTCCAGATCAAAGGCCCATGTCGTTTGCTGACGCGCCTGTAATTTGCGTTGCAAACGGTTGGCGAGTTTGAAGATAACCGATTGCATTGTTGCGGCTTGCTTGTCCAGCAAAGCACGAAGGCGCGAGAGTTCGTAAGGTTCGGCGAGATCGGCAGCCTTCACAATTTCGTCAAACTGGTCGGTGTAGATGAGGTAAGAGGTTTTGAGGCCTGCCTCTTTATTGCGCGGGGCAAATTTGATCTCACCCTCGTGGTCGGCGGCAGCTTCACCTTCGCCCGTATCCTCGCCGTCTTCCTCAAAGTCGGATGTTGCTTGCTCCTCATCTTCCCCATGATCATCCTGAGGACTTGTATCCCCCTGATCCTCACTGACCTGATCTTGCGCGTCCTGCTGTTCCTCATGATCTTGCTGCTCGGGCTGGTTCGGCGTGTTTTCAGTGTCTGCCTGATCGGCTTGCTGGTCGCTTGCATCTTGGCCTCCATCATCGGGGGCTGCCATGTAATCAAGTTTTTGCAAGACATGGCGCAAAGCCGACGCAAAATCCTGCTGACTGGAAAGCGTCTCTTTTAAAGCCGCAAACGGGTTTTCGCCAAGGCGGGCCTCAATATAAGGTTTCCAAAGGGACACGACATTTTGCGCGTCCTGAGGTAAGGCTTCGCCTGTAAAGGCTTCGCGAGCCAGCAGATAGAGGGCCTCTGCTGTCGGGATATCCTCTTTACTCTCAAGGGCTGCGTAATTTTGTTTTCGGGCGTGTTCGGCAAGAACCGCATTCAAATTCTGGGCAATCCCTTTACCTTCTTTCGCGCCCAAAGCCTCAAAGCGGGCTTGCTCAAGAGATTCAAAAATGGCGGCAGCCGTTTCATCGCTCGGGCGGTTGCCGGCATGGAGTTTGGCATTGTGATGTTTCAGGTAAAGCGCCTCTGTATCAGCCGTGCCGCGAATGAGGGCGCGCTCTTCAGGGGTCAGGTCGGCATGCGAGGGAATAGGGATGCGGGCCTTGGTACGGTAACGCCACTCGGAGAGTTTTGGGCGATCAAAGCGGTCAGAGGGTTTATAAAGAACATCGGCATCCTTGTCGCCTGACAGGGCGCGGATCGTTGCTGAAACACCTTCTTTGAAGGCATCAAGCTGCTTTTCTTTCTCTTTATCGTTTCCGCCTGCCATTATTGGGCATCCAGAAGGTCCACCCCGAAACAGCGTTGGTAATATTCCGCCAGAACAGGGTGTTCCAGCTCATCCGACTTGTTCCAGAATGTCATGCGGAAGGCAAAGTCGCGGTCGCCGAAAATCTGCATATTCTCAAGCCAGCTTAAAACCGTACGCGGGCTCATCACAATTGAGATATCGCCGTTTTTGAAGCCTTGGCGTGTGAGGTGCGCCATCTTAATCATGCCCTCAATCGTGTCACGACCCTGCGCATTATCCATGTCAGGCATTTTGGCAAGCATGATGCGGACTTCTTCGTCATGGGGCAGGTAATTCAGGACAGTCACGATATTCCAGCGGTCCATCTGGCCTTGGTTCAATTGTTGTGTCCCATGATAAAGCCCTGTCGTATCCCCCAGACCCACTGTATTGGCAGTGGCAAAAAGGCGGAATGCAGGGTGAGGGCGAATAACGGTGTTCTGGTCCAGAAGGGTCAGGCGACCTTCGGCCTCAAGCACGCGTTGGATCACGAACATCACATCGGGGCGGCCCGCATCATATTCATCAAAGACCAACGCCACGGGGTTTTGCAACGCCCAAGGCAAAAGTCCTTGTTTATATTCCGTGACTTGCTTGCCTTCTTTTAAAACGATCATGTCTTTGCCCAACAGATCAAGGCGCGAGACGTGACTATCGAGGTTGATCCGCACGCAAGGCCAGTTCAGGCGTGCCGCAACCTGTTCAATATGCGAGGATTTTCCCGTTCCGTGATAGCCCTGTACCATGACGCGGCGGTTATGGGTGAAGCCTGCCAAAATCGCGAGAGTTGTCGTGCGGTCAAACTGATAGGTCTCATCAATTGCCGGAATATTTGGGTTCTCGTCCGAGGTAAAGCCCGGCACGTCAAAATCGGCATCAATCCCGAAAGTCTCACGGACATTGAATTTGCGATCAGGTATGGACAGATGTTTCCCCGTTGCGTGCAGTTGGGTCACATCAAAGGAATTGTTTTTATCGGCGTCGGTCATGGGATTTATAATGGTGTGATTTTCGGCAAATGAGAAGGGGGCAGCGCTTAAAAACTTAGCGCGTCTTCTCAAGGTTTTCGTAAGAGGCGTAAGCGACTTTAAGAAGTGTGAAAGCCATGTTGATTTCTTTCAGACGTTCCTCGGCCTGCGGGTCTTCGCGGTTATGGTCGGGATGGAAGGTTTTGACCAGTCTTTTATAAGCCACTTTAATCTCGGCAAAGGTAACAGGCGGGGCCAGCCCCATAATTGCCAGCGCTTCCATCTCGGGCGCCGCTTTCAGATGCTCGGGGATGTCATCCTTTTTCTTGGCTTTTTCGCCTTCATTTTCGCCGCGATAGGCATTGGTTTTGCGGAACAGCTCTTCTTCCAAATTCACGAAATCGCGGTATTTCCATGTTGGGCGGTCGCCGTACCAGTCTTTGAGGATTTGCGCACGCACTTCGTCTTCGGACATGCCGTCAAAGAAATTCCAAGCTTTATTATATTCGCGCACATGATCAAGGCAGAAATAATGATACTCGTTCAGGCCTCTGTGCTTAGGCGCTTTATATTCGCCCTGATCAATGCATCCGGGCATTTCACACATATGGGTTTTGGTGCGTGGCTCGTTCGCACTCTCAAAATCAGGTGAATTGCGTTTCAGGCGTATCGTAGGCATAGCTATCTTTAGTTTATCGTATAATTGCCTGCAAATGGAAGGACTATCCTTTAGGCAAGGGCGCTTAAACAGCATATAGTATGCGGCAAATGAAGGAGCAAGTCATGACGGGACGAAAAGAACGCATCGAAGCCATTTTGCAGGAAATGCTGCAGCCGACCCATCTGGAAGTCGTCAATGAGACGGCTGCACATCACGGTCATGCCGGTGATGACGGTTCAGGCGAAAGTCACTTTTGCGTCATCGTCGCGGCACCCATGTTTGAGGGAAAAACAAGGGTCGAGCGGCATCGTATGATCAATGAGGCTTTGGCGGGACTATTTGCCGAAGGCCTGCATGCGCTGCGTATTGTGACAAAATAATTGCACTTATAACGCGAAAAAGTATGTGATATATAAACTTTTTTGTTGATGTTTTGTTCTCTTTGCTGTTATCCCTATTTGAAATGATAACAAATGTGGGAGAACGAAAATGCAGGGGTCATACCAGCGAAAAAGCGATCAGATAAAGTATCTGGATCTGGACGCCGTTACTAAAAAAGATACAACCTTTCGTAGCACGCTTATTAGCAAAAACGTATGTATTGGAAATAAGCGCACATCCATACGTTTGGAGCCGGAAATGTGGCAAGCATTAAAAGACATTGCCCGTCGTGAGAAGTGCTCTGTAAACGAAGTGTGTACCCTTGTCTTCTTATGCAAACGTTCGATGTCGTCTTTGACGGCATCCATCCGTGTGTTCCTGATGCTCTACTATCGTGCAGCCTCAACAGAAGAGGGGCACATTCAGGCAGGGCACGGAAATCTGGGTCGTATGCGCGACAAGGTGCAGCGAATTGCGCAGCGTCATGAAGGGGAAAATATGGCGCAGGCCTGAAAGGGCGCCATGAAAAAGTGATTTTAAAAAAGCCGGCTGGTTTCAGTCGGCTTTTTTATATTCTACAGATTGCGTCCCATATTCAGGAATTTCTTCCGACGCATTTTCACAAGTTGGTCGCCGCTGAATGTCGTCAGCTCATCCAAACTTTCATTGATTTTGCTTTGGACGCGTTTGATCGCTTTTTCGGGCTGGCGGTGTGCGCCGCCCAAAGGTTCGCGGATGATTTCATCAATGAGGCCGAGCTTCAGCATGTCATCCGACGTCAGTTTCAATGCTTGCGCGGCATCTTTCGCGTAATCGGCAGAGCGCCACAAAATAGAAGCGCAGCCTTCAGGCGAAATAACGGAATAGACAGAGTGTTCTAGCATGAAAATACGGTCGGCTGCGGCAATCGCAATCGCGCCGCCCGATCCGCCTTCACCGATAATGACCGAAACCAGCGGAGTTTTCACAGACAGACAGACCTCGATCGAACGGGCAATGGCTTCGGATTGACCGCGCTCTTCCGCACCAAGACCGGGATATGCACCTGCGGTATCAACAAGGGTGACGATAGGCAAACCGAATTGCTCAGCCATTTCCATCAGGCGTTGGGCTTTGCGGTAGCCTTCGGGGCGCGCCATACCGAAATTGTGACGGATGCGTTCGGCGGTATCGCGGCCTTTTTCCTGACCCATAATGACGACCGAGCGTCCATCAAGGCGACCGATACCGCCAATCAGGGCTTCGTCTTCACCATACAGGCGGTCGCCTGCAAGCGGGGTGAAGTCGGTGATCATCTGTGCCACATAATCCATCATGTGCGGTCGGTCGGCGTGACGCGCAACGCGCACTTTTTGTGAGGCGGACAGGTCGGAATATGTTTGTTGCAACAGGCGCGCAGCCTTGTTTTGCATACGGGTGATCTCGGCAGCAAAATCCATCGAACCGTCATCGGTCGAGACTTTGCGGAGTTCGGCAATTTTGCTTTCCAGCTCAAGGATCGGTTTTTCAAAATCCAGCATGGTTATCCTATTTCAGAATAGTGTGGGTCTTAAGGGAAACAGCAATAGCACGTCGCTTCAGGAAAAGAAACAGGCAGGAAAGGGGTTATCCCATATCCTGCCTGTTGTCGTATCTCTCGTAACCTGACCCTTATGAAGTGGGTGGTTTACTTGTTGCCTGCGGCCTTTTTGGCCAGAGGATGTTTTTCCTCGACGGTTTTCTTTTTCTGACCGTCCAGAATGTGCGTGTAAATTTGTGTCGTTGCGATATCGGCGTGACCCAGCATTTTCTGGACCGAACGCAGATCGGCACCGTTTTTGAGAAGATGTGTCGCAAAAGCATGGCGCAGAACGTGCGGTGACACTTTTCCGTCTTCCATACCAGCAGCAGCAGCCAGATCTTTCAAGAGCTGGGCAAAACGCTGACGTGTGAGGTGACCTGAATCCGATGTTTTGGACGGGAACAGCCATTGAGCCTGTGCACCGTTATCTTCTTCACCGATGAATTTTGTGCGGACATTCATGTATGTCTTGATCGCTTTTTGTGCGCTCGAGGAGACGGGAACCATACGCTCGTGACCGCCTTTACCTTCAACCATTAGGAACTGTGCGTTCTCGCCAACGGCAGAAAGGGGCAGACCGACAAGCTCGGATACGCGAAGGCCTGTGGCATACAGCATTTCAAGAAGAGCAACCAGACGCACGCTTTCAGGCGTACCTTTTTCACCGGCTGTGGCGATCAGCATATCGACTTCGCCCTCTGTCAGTGTTTTAGGAAGTGTGCGTGTTTGTTTGGGGCTCTCGATTGTCGAGGTCGGATCTTCTGTCACAACATTTTCAGAAATGAGGTAACGGAAGAATTGGCGAAGGGCGGAGAGGCGACGCGCAATTGTGCGGTCGGCAATCATGCCTTTCTTGTCGCCTTTGACGTGCTGACGGTTCGCCAGCTCTTTCATATAGGCTTTGATATCGGTAGATGTTGTAGCTTCAATCTCTTTGGATTTGTCGTCACGCAGCCAAACGCTGTAATCAGCCAGATCGCGCCAGTAAGCCTGACGTGTGTTCAGGGCGGCACCGCGCTCTGTAAGCAGCATTTCAATAAAAGAATCCACGCGCTTGGAAAGTGAAGGTTTCTCTAAGGGTGGGCGACCGGGTCTAGCCATTTTTAAGCTCCTGATAAAATCAAAAAGTCAGTTTCTCTCGTATTACTCGAATTCTTTATCATCGAATCTATATTCATAATTCGGCGACACTGTTTTCGAGTGTAGTCCGCACCTGCGGATCGTAAACACATAAATTGCCCCTTATCGGGGTTATTCACGCTTCTTTACGTATCCAAGGCCGGTGAGGCCGGAATTTCTGCTTGTTACAGCGAAATCCCCACGAAAACTGAAAGCGTGGTATAGGCATTACATAATCTATTAATGCAAGTCAAGCGAAAAAGTTTACGTAACATTGTAAAATTCGTATTTTTTCATATTTAGGGTTTCCTTGTTTTTCAACAGTTTAGATTAAGTGAAGTTGAAGTTTGAGAATTCCCTGATTTGTCAAAACACTGTTTTCATGCGATAGGATTTCTGATGACAGAGAATCCACTTTACGCACGATTGAAAGCGAATCTCAGTTCCCCCGTAATCCTGATTGGCATGATGGGGACTGGGAAGACGGCACTTGCCAAAAAGCTTGCCGAGAAAATTGGTCAGCAAGCTATTGATATAGATAGCGAAATTGTCAAACGGGCAGGGCTGACTATCCCCGAGATTTTTGAAAAGCATGGCGAGGAAAGCTTCCGCCGTCTGGAGTTCGACGTGCTGGAATCGATTCTGAACGCCGCAAAAGAGCAGGGCGCTTGCCCGATTATCGCGACAGGCGGCGGGATTGTCACCGTTCCCGAATGTGCGGCCCTCATAAAAAAAGGCGGGGTGTCCGTCTGGCTCAAGGCTGATCTGGACCATCTTGCCGCACGGTTGGCGCTTGATAAATCTCGTCCGATGTTGGAGGGCGCTGAAAATGTCAAAGCCCGCCTGACGGAGCTGATGCGGGTACGTGAACCGCTCTATGCGGCTGCGGATATCACCTTTGTGACGCATCAGGAGCCGCTTTATAAAACCGTCCCGTTGCTGGCGGAGGCTTTGTTGGCGCATTTCGATGCGGGTGCTTGAAAAAAAGCTTAAACGCGTTTGCAAAACCTTGTATAACAACAGGTAACATGAGTGACGCTGCCCTTCCTGACGTAATTACCCTTTCTGTTGAAGCACTGGGAGACGCCTATCCGATTTACATTGGATCGGGGCTCTTGCATGGTGCGGATCAGTTGATCCCGCTTGATCTGGCAGGGCGCCAGATTTTCGTGATTGGCGATGCCAATTCCTCGAACCGCTTTATTAAAGACCTCAAAAAGGCGCTGAAGAGCACGGATGCCAAGTTCCATTCGCTCTCGCTTGCGCCGGGTGAGGCAACAAAATCATTTGAGTCGTATCAAAAAGTCATCGATTGGATCATGGATTACGCGCCGACACGCGATTCTGTGCTGGTGGCCCTTGGCGGCGGTGTGATCGGTGACCTGACGGGATTTGTCGCGGCGACATTGCTGCGCGGCGTACCTTTTATCCAGATACCGACAACGCTTCTGTCGCAAGTCGACAGCTCGGTCGGCGGCAAAACGGCGATTAACGTGCAGGCTGGTAAAAATCTGGTTGGTTCCTTTTATCAGCCTGTCTCTGTGATTATCGATACCGATACGCTCTCAACCCTTCCGCCCCGCGAATATGCGGCGGGCATGGCGGAGGTGATCAAATATGCTTTCATTGGGGATGCGAACTTTCTGACATGGCTTGAGGCCAACAAGGTTGCGATTTCCAACAAGGAAGCCGTGCCCGTCAGCCAGATGATCGCGCATTGCTGTGCGATGAAATCCAATGTCGTGTCCTATGACGCCAAGGAAACATCGGGCGTGCGCGCACTTCTTAATTTTGGGCATACATTCGGTCATGCCCTTGAAAAGCTTGCGGGCTATGACGGTACGCTTTTACATGGTGAAGCTGTTGCTTTAGGCATGGTAATGGCAGCACATCTTTCCATCGTACATGGTGGCTATAAGCCCGAAGATGTCGCAAGGTTAGAGAATATTCTGCAAAGCTATGATTTGCCGATCCGCCTACGTGACAAAGGCTTGGGCTATACGTCAGACGCCATTTTGCATGCCATGATCGGTGACAAGAAAGCCGATCGTCATGGTTTGAAATTCATCCTTCTTAAAAATATCGGTGAGGCACAAATCGTGCGCGATATTCCGCAAGGGGATGTGAAGGCTGCCATTGAGGCCGTTCTTTCATAAATGAAAACGACACGCCGTAATGCCCGTTTTATCTTTTTAGGGGATTTATAAAACCATGTTGCTTGCAACCTCTCTTGCCATTTTTACGCTTCTTTTGCTCTCGGCCTTTTTTTCGGGATCAGAAACGGCCTTTACTGCTGCCTCCAGAGCGCGTTTGCGCACTTTGGAAAAGGAAGGCAATGCACGCGCCAGCGATGTCTTGCATGTGATTGAAAAGAAAGAGCGCATGATCGGCGCACTTTTGTTAGGGAACAACCTCGTCAACATTCTGGCCTCGGCCCTTGCCACCAGCCTCTTCATTACCCTCTTTGGCGATAAGGGGGTCTTTTACGCGACCGCCATCATGACGGTCTTGGTGCTGATTTTCGCCGAAGTGCTGCCCAAAACCTATGCTTTGCATCATGCCAATACTTTGACTCTCTTTTTGGCGCCGTTTATTCGCATTTTGATTTTCGTACTTTCACCCATTACCGAACTGATTACGGGGATCGTGCGCGTGACCCTGAAAATCTTCGGAGCGGACATTTCAAAAGTCAAAAGCGGCTCGCACGTCGAGTTGTTGCGCGGTGTGATTGAACTGTATGTGGGGGATGCCGAAGAAGTGCAGGCGCAGCGCGCCATGTTGCGCTCCATTCTGGACCTGGCGGATGTCGAGGTCGAGGAGATCATGACCCACCGCAAGAATGTCACGATGATCGATGCTTCAATGGAGATTGAGCAATTGGTCAACGAGGTCTTGAGCAGCCCTTATACGCGTATCCCTGTTTATAGAAATGAGCAGGACAATATTATCGGCGTTCTACATGCCAAACAGCTTTTGCGTGCTCTTCATGAGAATAATAACGACTTTTCCAAGATTGTTCTGGATGAAGTGATTTCCGCACCGTGGTTTATTCCCGATGTGACGCCACTTTATGACCAGCTTCAGGCCTTTAAGAAGCGTCGTGAGCATTTTGCCGTAGTGGTGGATGAATACGGGACATTCTTAGGCGTTGTGACACTTGAAGATATTCTGGAAGAGATTGTCGGTGAGATTGATGATGAACATGACATCACTGTGCCCGGTGTCCGTAAGGAAGCCAACGGCTCGGTGCTGGTGCAAGGCTCAGTCACAATCCGCGACCTGAACCGCCAGTTTGAATGGAATTTGCCTGATGATGAGGATTATTCAACCGTAGCAGGGCTTGTGCTGTATGAATCGCAAATCCTGCCCGAGGCAGGACAAGCGTTCGTCTTTCACGGATTCCGTTTCCAGATCTTAAAGAAAAGCGGCAATCAGCTCGCGCTGTTACGCATTACACCTCAGGACGATTAAGTCTTTAGAGGGCTTAGGCCAGTTTCCCGTGGCACTGCTTGTATTTCTTGCCTGAACCACAAGGGCAGGGGGAGTTTCTGCCCACAGAGCCTTCCCATGTCGAGGGGTCGCTTTCATCAAAGCTTTTGCGAACCGTTGTCTGCAATGCGGCTTCACCTGATGGTGCGGCATTTGCATGGCCTTCAAGGGCAGGGTCCATACGCGATGTTTCAGCCTGACGCATCACTTCGGCGGCCTGAGCCGCGACAATCTGACGCAAGACTTCCTGATCAATGGTGAATTCGACGTGGGAGAGGTCATGCACGATATTCTCTCTTAAGCCGTCCAGCATGCCTTCGAAAAAGGCGAAGGCTTCTGTCTTATATTCATTGAGCGGGTCTTTCTGACCAAAAGCGCGCAAATTGATCCCTTGGCGCAAATGGTCGAGATTGAGCAAATGCTCTTTCCAAGCGGCATCCAGAGCCTGCAATGTCATGGATTTCTGGATTTGTTTAAAGACGTCGCCGCCTTTGGAGGCTTTAATCTCCATTAATTGGTCGGACGCAGCGATAATGCGCTCAACAAGCTCGTCTTCAGCAATGCCTTCTTCCTTCGCCCAGTCTTTGACAGGGACCTTGAGGTTGAGGACGCGCTCGACTTCGCCTTCCAGCGTATCGGTGTCCCATTCCTCAGGATAGGCTTTGGGAGGAATGCAGTTGGCGACAATCTCTTCAATCGTCTGATGACGCATTTCGGTCACCAGATCGGAGATATCGGGGGAATCCATAATCTCGCGACGTTGTTCGTATATCACGCGGCGTTGGTCATTCATCACGTTATCGAATTTCAGAAGCGTTTTACGCACTTCAAAGTTTTGCTGTTCCACGCGGGCTTGTGCGCGTTCCAGCGCTTTGGTCAGCCACGGGTGGGTGAGGGCTTCACCTTCTCTCAAACCGATAGAACGGTTGGAAAGCACGGCTTCCAAAGCTTCGGGAGAGAAAATACGCATCAGATCATCCTGTGTGGACAGGAAGAAGATTGAGGCACCGGGGTCACCCTGACGGCCTGATCGACCGCGCAACTGGTTGTCAACGCGACGCGATTCATGGCGTTCAGTACCAATCACGAAGAGACCGCCTGCCTCGCGTACAGTGGCGCGATCCTCCTCAATCTCGGATTTGATCTTGGCGAGAAGCTTTTCGCGCTTTGTCTCATCAACGGTTTCATCAATTTCCTGAGAAATGCGCATCTCCAGATTACCGCCAAGCTGGATATCGGTTCCGCGACCTGCCATGTTGGTGGCGATGGTAACAGCACCGGGACGGCCTGCTTGTGCGATAATCTCGGCTTCTTTTTCGTGGTAGCGTGCATTCAAGACCGCATGCGGAATTTTACGCTTTTTCAATTCGTTGGAAAGAATTTCTGATTTTTCGATTGAAACCGTACCAATCAAAACGGGCTGTTTTCTTTCCTGACATTCGCCGACCAGATTGACGATGGCTTCCACTTTTTCCGCAAAGGATTTGTAGATTTGGTCATCGTGATCAAGACGTGCAACGGGCACGTTGGTCGGGATATCGATAACGCCGAGCTTATAAATTTCCATGAATTCGGTGGCTTCTGTAACAGCCGTTCCGGTCATGCCCGCCAGTTTCGGATACATGCGGAAATAGTTCTGGAAGGTGATCGAAGCGAGCGTCTGGTTCTCGTTCTGTATTTCAACGCCTTCTTTGGCCTCCAATGCCTGATGCAGACCTTCGGAGAAGCGTCGTCCTTCCATCATGCGGCCTGTAAACTCATCGATGATGATGACTTTATTGTCCTTAACGATGTAGTCGGTATCACGTGAAAAGAGCTTGTGGGCGCGCAAAGCCTGATTGGAGTGGTGAACCAGTGAAATATTGAGGGCATCATACAGATTGCCCTCTGTGAGAATGCCGTGTTCACGCAGCAGATTTTCGACATGCTCTGTGCCTTCGTCGGTAAAGGTGACGGTGCGCATTTTCTCATCAACATCATAATCGGCGTCAACAAGGTGAGGGATGACTTTATCCACCTTCACATACAGATCAGCGGCACTCTCGGACGGGCCGGAGATAATCAACGGCGTACGGGCTTCATCAATCAGGATCGAGTCAACTTCGTCGACAATCGCAAAATTGAAGGGGCGTTGTGCCATATCAGCCAGCGCGTATTTCATGTTGTCGCGCAAATAATCAAAGCCGAATTCATTGTTCGTCCCGTAAGTGATATCTGACGCGTAGGCTTCTTTACGCAGTGAGTCATCCATATTGGAGGTGATGCACCCGACAGTCAGGCCCAGCCAGTTATAGAGGCGGCCCATCCAGTCCGCATCACGCACAGCCAGATAATCATTGACGGTTACGACGTGCACGCCTTTGCCCGACAGAGCATTCAGATAAACGGCGAGAGTTGCCATCAAGGTTTTCCCTTCACCCGTGCGCATCTCTGCGATCTTCCCGCGATGGAGGGTAATGCCCCCGATTAACTGGACATCGAAATGGCGCATGCCCATCACGCGTTTTGAGGCTTCGCGCACAACGGCAAATGCTTCGGGGAGAAGATCATCTTCGGTTTCGCCTTCAGCCAGTCGCAGACGGAAGGCATCCGTTTTGGCTTTCAGCTCGGCATCGGTAAGTGCTTCTGTTTCCGCTTCCAGTGCGTTGATCTTTTCAACGAGGGGACGCATGCGGCGCAGCTCGCGGTCATTGGTAGAGCCGATAATCTTCGTGGCAATCTTTAAAAGCATTTAAAAACCTTAAGTGGTTTACGGATCGTATGGACCGTTTTCTTGTTTTTACGGGGCGGCCCTTGAAATTCCAAGGTCCGTTTCTCATATAAGGGGCTGTACAGTGCACGTCAATCAGGATGCACGAAAAACAGGTTGCTTAAGCGTATGCCCTGTGTATGAATGACGTGGTTATTTTTAAGAAAAACAGCTTTTTGGCCTTAAATAAGGGGATAGAAAACCGATGGCACGTAAATCCGAAGATCAAGACGAAAACAAACAAGCCAACAATGCAAAGGTCGGCCTTGTGGCTGTGATCGCACTGGCGCTGATTCTGGCGGCAGGGGTCGGTATTTTCATGACCAAGCAGGTCGACACCGAAGCAACTGATGAAGCGACTAGCGAAATGGCTGCCGCTGACGCATCCAGCGAAGATGCTGCGAAATCCACATCAGGTGAAACTGACGTTGCTGACGAGAGCGGTACGGATGAAACCGGTGAAGTGGTAATTGCCCGCGTGAATGGCGAGCCGATCACACGTGCCGATGCTGAGGGCTTTATTGCCAACATTCCCCAGTTGCAGGGTGCTCCTTTTGAAGAAGCCATGCCGATTGCACGTGATGAAATGATCACAGGCACGATTATCGACCAATTGGCGAAAAAATCAGGCACGGCTAATGATCCTGAAGTTGAGAAACGTCTGCAGATGGCCCGTGAAGGCATTATCCGCTCCGTTTTCCTTGAGGAGATGGTTAAGAAGGAAATGACCGACGCGAAACTGCAGGAAGCCTATGCTGCCTTTAAGAAAGAGCAGGAAGCGACGTCCAAAGAACAGGTCAAAGCCAAGCATATTCTGGTAGCTACTGAAGAAGAAGCCATGAGCGCACTCACGCGTTTGAAAGAAGGTGAGAGCTTTGACGATCTGGCTAAAGAAATCTCTGCTGATAAAGCCTCAGGTGCCAATGGTGGCGAACTGGGCTGGTTCTCTGAGGGCGATATGGTTCCTGAATTTTCTCAAGCCGCTTTTGCCTTGAATGTTGGTGAAGTGTCCTCCGAACCTGTCAAAAGTCAATTCGGCTACCACATCATCAAGGTCGAAGATAAGCGTAAAGAACCTGTTCCTTCAATTGAGGAAGTTAAGCCTTATCTTGAAGTGCAACAGCGCCGCGCCATTCTCGAAGGTCACATTGCCGACTGGCGCAACGAGGCTGATGTGAAGCTTTACAATATGGACGGTTCGGAAGTTGCTCCCGCTACTGGCGAAATGAGTACGCCTGATGCCGCTTCGGAAGTTGAAGCCGCACCTGCCGAAACTGAAACCGAGAAGATGGTAGATCCTGCTTCCGAAGAAGGTGACGAAGCCCTCGAAAGCGATACACCTAGCGAATAAGATGGAATTGAAAACATCTTGTCATGAAGAGTTAGAGAAGCCCTGGCCGGAAAAGCCGGGGCTTCCGCTTTTACTGGTGGCGGCTGCCGCCATTCTTGATGCTGATGGGCGCATTCTGATTACGCAGCGCCCAGAAGGAAAGTAGCTTGCGGGCCTTTGGGAGTTTCCGGGCGGTAAAGTTGATGAGGGGGAAACCCCTGAATATGCGTTGATGCGCGAATTGAGGGAGGAGTTGGATATTGAAACACGGCCCTGCTGTTTCTCACCGCTTGC
This sequence comes from Pseudobdellovibrionaceae bacterium, assembly GCA_050251555.1. Taxonomy (GTDB): domain Bacteria; phylum Pseudomonadota; class Alphaproteobacteria; order Micavibrionales; family Micavibrionaceae; genus UBA2137. Next base: position 80,862 of record JBFWMN010000001.1, read on the forward strand.
CTTCGCATCCTATACTTATCAGTCATTTCATCTGATGATGCCGCTTTATGTGATCCGTGTTTGGGCGGGTGAAGCCAAAGGCATGGAAGGGCAGGCCATCAAATGGGTGTATCCGAGAGATTTATACGATTACCCGATGCCACCAGCCGACCTGCCGCTAATTCCGCAAATTCTCGATAATCTGTGATAGGCTTTCTGCCAAGATGTATCACAGCGCCGCCGATTTTCAGAAATTTTACCATACACGCGAAGGCTTCGTGATCCGTCGTATGATCCGCTCCCATATCAAAATTCTGGGGGCAGGGGATGCACATGGCGAAGTTGCGGGGCTTGGCTATTCATTGCCATATTTGGATTTATTTGAAGGGCGGACAGAGCGCACATACGCGCTGATGCCGTCATCCATAGGGGCTGCGTCATGGCCCAAATCGGGACCGAATTTAACGGCGCTTGTCCATTCGGCGGAATTGCCGCTGCCCGCCAACAGTCTGGATGTGGCTTTGGGAGTTCATTTTCTTGAGTTTGCCGAATATCCGGAAGCGGTGTTACAGGAAATTTGGCGCGTGCTTAAGCCCACGGGCAAGCTGATCCTGATTGTGCCGAACCGTACAGGCTTATGGGCGCGATCCGAATGGTCGCCGTTCGGGCACGGCAAACCGTTTTCGCTTACGCAATTACAAGATGATTTATCCGAGGCGCAGTTTGTGACTGAGACCATACGTCCCGCACTTTTTATGCCGCCTTTGAAATGGCGTTGGATGCTCAAAGCGGCTTGGAGTTTCGAGCAAGCGGGAAATATCCTGTTTCCGGGGGTCAGTGGCCTGCATTGCGTGACAGCCGTCAAGCAGCTATATGCGCCTGCCAGCCCGCCGAAAGGGCGAGCCATACGTGTGGCGGGTACGGCTGCTGCGGATTTAAAACCTGCGGCAAGCTCACTCGCCGCGCCACTCAATCACAGGAAGGTCACCAAGGCGTAACGGGCCAAGATAGGCGGCCCCGTTTTGCGTTGCCAGCGGTGCGGTAATCCACGCCCGACCACTGGCATCGGTTTTTTCCAAAACCTTCAAAACGGACATGGCCAAGCGGGCTTCATCTTTCTTGATCAGTTTCTCATCCACAAGACGGTCCAGAAGCTCGGCATAACCGGAAACCGACATGCTGACATCGGTATAGGGTTGCAGACTTTCATCCAGATGCACTTCTCCGATGGCTTTTAAGAAAATATCGCCGCTTTTGATAAAGAAGCGCGATATGGTGATTTCTTCGCCATCTTTCTGCCACTCGCGCATACCAGCCTTTGTGAAATTATCGGGGTAATCGGAAAATGTCGCGACAAGATGGGCGCGGTCTAGCGTAACTGACTTGTCATTATGAGTGCTTATTTTTACGCCGTAAGGCATATCAAGAGCAATCTTGTTGCCTGGTAAAAACCACGATGTCAGACGCAGTGAACCTGTCTCGGCTTGCATAAAGGGTGTGATGATCTCGCCGACATAATGGTAACGGAATTGTAAGGGGAAGTGGACAGGACCGCTTAGCGTGCCACTGAAAACGATATTGTTGTCAGCGCTTTGTTGCATCGCCTTTTCAATCTGCTTTTTCAGAACAAAGCCGATCCCGTACCACGTTGCCAGATACAAGGTTGCGCAAAGTGCGATCCCGATAATGAGATTACCTAAACGATCAATTAGACGGCTCAATAAACAACTCCCCCGACACCGATATTTTTTGGTTGTACGACATGACTTTCTTACGATTCCTTTCGAAGTGCAAGGTCTCTGAGGCGATTACTTTCCTCCTCAATTTGCTTTGTCATCGTTTTCATCAACTCTTCAGTGCTCATTTGGTGGGAGAGAGGCGGCAGGATTGAGAAAGTGGCAATACCGGGTTTTTTAAAAAAAGCCTTCTTTTCCCAGAACAGTCCCGTATTCATCGCCATCGGCACAATGTCCAGATGGGCGGCCTTTGCCATCTTCACAATACCCGGGCGGTAACGATATTGTTCGGGCGAGGAATTAACAGGTACGCGTGTGCCTTGCGGGAAAATCACAATCGGGCGCCCCGTTTTTTTGATGCGCTTAGCACCTTCTGTGAGTGAGGCAACGGCTATTTCGCGGCTTTTTCTATTAATGGCAATCGCTCCTGATTTAAGGGCAATCCAGCCCCAAAGCGGAATCCAAGCAAGCTCTCGCTTCAAAATGATCGCAGGATCATTGAATAACAGGTAGAGCTTCATTGTCTCGTAAGCTGACTGGTGTTTGGCGGCAACCAGAAAGGTTTTTCCATCCTTGGGTAAGTTTTCCGCGCCGATCACAACGTAATCCAGACCCAGAATATATTTTTCCAGTAAGTGTACGCTTTTGAAATAGGCGGTCACAGCCACAACATAGATTTTGTGGGGCATAATCAGGAAGGGCAGCATCAAAAAGCAGGAAATCGTTGTCCAGCCGTAAAATGCGATATTGAAGAGAATTTGACGGATGAAAAGCATCTGTTTTTCGATTTTTCTATCTGTTGAATTATTGCCCAAAGGCACGGCGGACATAGCTTCCGACCGTTTTGGTGTATTCTTTTAAGATGAAAAGAAGCGTGTCTTTCTGGCTCATCTCGTTCGTGTCTAGGGGCAGGGGGTATTCATAGATCATGAAGCGGTCGCGCTCTCCCTCATTGAAAGCCGTGTTGCGCAGCGCAATCTCCAGCTCATTACGCGCACGGCGCATATGATAGGCGGATGTGACCAGAATGAAGGAATGAATGTCATTGGCACGGATCCATTTTACTGTCCCCGAGGCATTGCCGATCGTGTCCTGAGGTTCGGGGTCGAGATCAATACAGCAACGCCACTTCGCATCCATATGTTCAAGCTGTAAAATATCTTCCAGTTTTACGGATTCATGCGTGCCGCTGATCAAAAGCTTTTTGCCTTTGCCGCTGATCAATAACTCCAAAGCCGTATTGACGCGGTTTTTGCCACCCGTAAGGACAATGACGGCATCGGTTTTCAGATCATCTTCCAGTTGAGGCGCGGCCTGAAACGTATAAATGCCATAGGCGGTCAGACCCAGAACCCAAAGGGTGAGCAGAAGGCCGACTGTGGTTATCGTTCCGAAAAGAAATGTTCTGAACATGGCTCTAATTTAAGCGAGCTTGCCTAGGGAGGACAAGACACTTGCGCGTGTTGTCCCGTAAACAAGTGCAAGAATAAGAAGGGGCAGCCCCGCCAGCAGTAAGACAAAGCTTGTGACATGCGGTGCACCGTTTAAGGAACTGCTCATCGGGTCAAGGAAGGCCCATGCGCCGCCGATTAATACCAGCGCTCCCACGAGACCAATGAGAACCGCTTGCCCTGAAAGCTTGAGCATATGGGTGTGAAATTCTTTGAGGATAAAGCCATCTGTCGCCCCCATAATGTGAAGAAGGCTGATGACCTCCATATTCAAAAGGATTTTATCTCTAACCAGCATGGAGAGCGTTAAAGCCATCACAAGAAGGAGTGCCACCGCAACAGATGCCGTCAGGAAGCGAATGAGAGAAGCGTTGCTCATGGCAGCCGCCAGCCAATTTTCGTGGGCATCAAAGCTGATATCTTTATTTACGGCCTTAATTGTGAAAGCGAGCTTTTCAAGTGCCAGCTTGTCACGTGTTGCGAGTTTGAGCGTCACAATAGTCGGTAGTGGCACCTCACCCGCATCCAGCCCATCAAGGCTGAGCCATGGGGAGACGCTTTGTAAAAGGTCTTCGCGGCTGAGGATCGTAAAGCTCTCAATCACATCCTGAGTAGAGAGGGTGGTTTTAAGCCGCTCCATCAATTCGGGTGAGCTGAGACTTCCAGGGATTTCAAGGGTGGCGACTTCCTTCAGATGAGATTCCCAGCTTCCGGCAAGAGACGCGAAATAGACAGTCGATGCCGTGACCAGCATCACAAGGGCGGTCATCAGGGCCAACATCGCAGTAAGGTAACGGTCGGACTGACGGTTTTTAAGCGGTAAAATAGCGCGTGAGGGGCCGCGCTGCGCACGTGGTGACGGCAAGCTTTCGGGCAGACGAAATTTCGGCATGCGCTTTTTCTTTTGCGTGCCTTCAGGCGTTTTGGGCTTTTTGGGCGAAGGGGTGGGGATGGACAGATTTAAGCTCATGGCAAGGCAATCCCCGCACGTCCCGAGCCGCCTGAACGTGCCCGTTTCAAATGAATGGTACCGTTCTCCAGATGGAGTTGTGGGTGCGGAAACTCATCGATAATGGCAAGATTATGCGTCGCCATCACAATGGTTGTTCCCATACGGTGCAATTGTTCGAAAAGTTTTAACAGGCGTGAGGAAATATGGTCGTCCAAATTCCCTGTCGGCTCATCCGCCAGCAGAAGGTGCGGCTGGGAAATTACAGCACGGGCGATTGAGACGCGTTGCTGTTCACCGCCCGAAAGAGTAAGCGGGTAGAAATCCATGCGGTCACCAAGCCCGACCCAATGCAGCAATTCCTCAACATTATCCTTGATGCTTTTGGCATCAGTGCCGCGTAATCTCAAGGGGAGCGCAACATTTTCAAAAACGCTCAAATGATTGAGCAGGCGATAATCTTGATAAACAATGCCGATTTTGCGACGCACGGGCACAAGCTCGTTGCGCGTGGCTGCGGTCAAAGACGTATGTGTGTCAAACATGCGGATTGCACCGCGTGTCGGCTTTTGCATGAGACCCAGTAAACGGATCATTGAGGTTTTCCCCGCACCCGATGCACCCGTCAGATAATGAAATGAGCCTTGATGGAGCGTAAAATTCAGATCCGATAAGATTTCAGGGTGAATGCCGTAGCGTAAACCCACATTTTCAAATTCGATCATGGGGCGACGTCCTCCCCGTCTTCGGTTACAACCGTATGGCCTTGCAGATGATCAAGAATAGCTTGCAGGGCAGAGGCGCGCATATAGGCATTATCCACCATATTTGCCGCCTGAATTGCCGATTTGATATCGCCTGCTTTCAAAAAGATGCCGCTGATCGTACGTGCTGATTTATTGCGGTAGGAGTGCGATGTAATCTGTGAGAGAGCCTTAAAGGCTTGCAACGTATCACCGCGCTCTGCCGCAACTTCGCCGATCTCACCGAAAGCTTTATGCTGAAGCGCGTCGTTTTTCATGGCAGATGCCGTCTTGAACGCCTCCTCATATAGCCCTGCAAAAGACTGGCTCATGGCGATATAGGTTTCGGCGATATCATGCGAGGGCAGGTGCGTGATCGTGTCCTTTTTGGCCTTCAACTGTGTAAACAGGCTGTCATAGGCTGCTTTATCCAGCTTGAGGTCCGCCGCGGCCATGCCGATTCCGCGAATGGTCATAGCCTTCGTGTCAGGGGTTTCGATCTTGTCGATCAGGGAGAGGGCTTTGTCGAAATAACGATCGGATGCATAGGATTTGGCAAGCTCACGATAAGCCGCATCGCGCCAGCTCTTTTCCTTGATTTGTGCTGCGGCTTGCCTGACGGCTTCGGACAGGCATTTCGCATCAGGCTTTTCCATCTCGCCGCATTCGACCAGCATTTCGGGCGGCGTGACGTCATCCTCGTTTTGCGCAAGCGCATGCGTCAGGGGAGCAGCGCTGCCCATAACAGTCAAAGTGAGGATAATAGCTGCGAAACGCATGCGGGCGACTTTTCCTAAAACTGATAAACCGATATAGTCTCGTGAGAACTTTTTAAGCCAATCACCTTTTTATACAAGAATACAGGCGGTTTCCAAGGGATGATTCTGACTTGTCCAGAATGTACGAAGCAATTCAAAGTGCCGAGCGATAAAATCGGCCCTGAAGGCCGTATGGTGCGTTGCCAATCCTGCAAAACCAAATGGTTTGTGGATGCTCCCGACTTTGCCGATGTGCTGAATGAAACATCTGGTGATGCGGGTAAAGATGTTTCCGCAGCCATTGATTCCTTCCGTGAGGCCGAAGAAGAAGAGCGATTGCGCGCTGAGGCAGAACGTCGCGCCCGTGAGGAAATGGCGGAAGAGCGCGCCAAGGCCCGTGCTGAAGCACGTGCCGCACAAGGTCATGTCCCCAAAGAAAGAAAACTTCATGTCGAAGGCACTGATAAAGGACAAAACACGGTCTTGTCTGTATGTGCGGGCATTATCGGTTTTCTGCTGCTTGTGATGCTGAGTCTGCCTTTTCATCAGGCACTCAGTACGGCCTGGCCTCCTTTGAATTCACTATACAGCGTTATCGGTTTTCCAATGGAGGTCCCGGGCGAGGGGCTTGTGTTTGACTCGGTTGTCGTGGACCAGGACGGGAAAACAGTGAAACTTGATGGGCGTATTATCAACCTGACACCCAAGCTTTCCGATATTCCCTCAATTGCTCTTATCTTGCTGCCGACAGAAGATGATGCGCACGCCGAAGTCGAAGACGGGGAGGTAAAGCCCTTAGCTGAGCCTATTCACTTCACGCTTCCGGAAAAAGAGATTAATGGGGAAAGTGAATTGACCTTTACACATGTCGAGCCTTTGCCCAAAGATTGGGCCCAAAAAGACTTTCAGGTTAAACTTGAATTTCTTCCTGTAATAGACTAATTATAAAGCAAATTACCATTGTCTTAGAAGGCGTTTATAATAGTCGCGCTCGATCAACGGGCGTTCCTGCTGGCGAGCGCGTTCCCGTAAAAGCTTCATGATTTCTTCAATGGGTTTCTCACCATTCTTGTCGGGAACTTTAACATCCGAATAATCGCTGATCGGCCCTTTGCCGTTACGGCCAAAGGGATCGGGCTGGGGTTGCCCACCTTTAAAGCCGAAGGGAAGCCCTCCTGATTTGGCAAGCTGCTGCTGGAATTTCTTGGCCAGAGAATCCTGTGCACCCTTTAACTGGTCTAAGGCGTGTTGCATATGTTTTGAGGCGGGTTCGGGATTATTGCCCAAAAGCTCCTGCACGGCAGCCCCCATAGCGGCATTGGCTTTGGCAAGCGGGTTCGTGTCCATTCCCAATTGCTGCATCAAGGTTTCCATTTGGGCAATTTGCTTTTGCAGCCCGCTTTGTTTGTCAGCGATATTGCTGCAATTCGGGTCGTATTTGCCTTCCTCGACATGCTGGCCCGCTTTTTTCAGCGTCTCTTTGAGAATGTCTTCCTGATCCGAAATCATATCCTGCATATTGCCCAGAGCTTGCGCTGTCTCACGCATCTCGGGGCTCATCGATTGGGCCATAGAGGGGTTCAAGCTTTTCAGCATGTTTTCCATCTGGGCAAACATTTGTTCGACTTTCTCCATATTGCCGTCCAGCATTTCTTGCTCGATTTGCGCCAGAAAATCATCCATGGCACCGGGGTCAATCATTTGACCTGCCATTTCAGGATCAATGGTCGGCAGCGGTTCGCCTCGGGCCAGACGGTCTTGCGCTTCCTTCATGTAATCCTGCCAGAATTTCTGTAAGGCTTCGCGTAGTTTGGATAAAGCCTCCATTTTGCTTTCTTTGGTGCTGTTCGGGTCATGCAGCTTTTCCATGAAACCTTCACGTGCCTTGGCGACTTCCTGCGAGGAGCGATAGAGGTGGCCTTGTTCGCGCTCCATTGCAATATCCCAAAGCATACCGACGACGCTTAAGGTGGCCTCATCATCCGCTTCCATATGGAGGCGATGCCCCGCAATGGTAAGAGCCAGAAAGATGGTTTTGTCGCCATCATAACGGTGCAACTCGTTCCTGAGGAAGAACAAGCTGTCACCAAGGGCGCGGCGCTGATAATCCTTTGAAAAGGCCAGCTCTTTGCGAATCTGAATAATGTCTTTGGCAAAGGGGTCGTGGAATTTTCGCTCGGGCAGGGTGAGGGGGATCGGATCGCTTTGCCCGATATGGCCTGCCGCATCTGTTACCAGAAAGCGCAGCTCAACTCTGTTTCCTGCCCAAATATGGCCTGTGAGATCAAAACGCTCGGAAATCTCTTTGGGCTCCCCTTTATTGAGCGGAAGCGCCAAAAGCCGCTCCTCGGAGGCGGGTTTGCCGATAGGCACTGGGAAGGTGTCGGGAGGCAAAGACATGCGTACTTTGATGCGCATGATGCCGTAATCATCTTCAACCTTAAGCGGGAAGGTCAGCGCGCCATCCATATCTTTTGACGGCTCACCGTTTAAGGCAACTTTCGGTGCCTCATCAGGCAGGAGTGTGACGGGAACACGCAAGCGCGAAAACCCATGTTGGATAATCTTGAGTGGCTCTTTCGTAACGGTGCCCGTCAAAGTGGTTTCCAGCCCGTAAACATCATCATCCAGCTTTTTAAAAGGGGTTTTGATATCCTGCCATTTTAAGTCGGGTTTACCGAAATGTGTTTTCAAAAGAAAGCGGGCTTTTGTCCCTTCGGGCAATTCCAGGAGCTTTGTACTCAACTCTCTTTTTGTGAATGTCTTTTGTTCAAGCCGCGTATATTCAGGCGGGATGAAGGTGATACTCAGAGCGCTGTCTTGCGATTGTTTCGCGCTCTCTCGGAACGGTACGAAGGTCTCGCCTAAACGTACAGACCAGTCTTTTCCTGCCATCACGAAACCGATCAGCAGCAAGAGCGCGGCAAATACGCCGATGGCAAACGGGTCTTTTGGGGAAAAGGAAAAGCGTGGAGGTCTAACTTTAAGGCGATGACGCAAAATGTCTTTTAAGCGCCAGATATGAAGACGCCACAGGGCCTGTCTTTCATAATCACCGGCTTCGACCAAGTGGTCTTCGACACCGCTTAAGGGCGTGTGGCGTAATTTACTGTCAGCTTCAAGGCGCGCATCAATTTCTTTTTTGTCGGGTATTTGAAAGGTTTGAAGGCCGCGCACAAAGGTGAGAGCAAAGCCAATGAGCCCTATAATGGCAAAGACTGTCCGCCCGGCAGTGCCCATTGCTTGGGGGAGGCCCGTCATGGCAAGCCCGCCCATCACAGCAATGACGATGAAGCAGGCAAAGAAACATGCGCCGATTTCTTCGGCCCATAGGATCAAAGCGGCTTTACCGCGCTTGGAAGCTAAGAAATGCGCAAATTCATGCCCGAAAGGCGTTTTTTTTGCGCTTTGGGGTGGTGGTGTTTCAATATTCGGGTCGTCTGGAGTGCTCAATGGGCCGGATCCGTGTTCGGATTAGGATAGATTTCCGGGAACGTATCTTTTTTCACGCCTTCGGGCGCGTCCACTTCCTTCGGTTTGATGCCGCAGCCGCTAAGTAAAACTGTCATAAGAATAAGAAGAGTGCAAAAACGCATAGTGTGCTTTCCGATACCGTGCTATGAAAAAATTAACTGCTTATACTGCATCATAAAAGAGATGGTCGGGGGAGGCCAGTCATCTTTCCCCCAAAATTCTGTCAATCTTGCCCTGAAAACAGATAGTTTTTGACACCGCGCATGTCCAACACCACTCAAAACGCCGATAAGAACGAGGTTTTTACCCAAGCTCAACTGGATGGGCTGGCGGCGCTTCATCAGCGATTCTTGCAAGGACGACTGGGCGGCAAGCGTGCCGTATTGCGCCATGTAGACCTGACTGGTTTGTCTTTGGCAGGAAAAGATATGCGTCAGGCCGATTTCACATCCGTCATTATGCGGACGATGGATTTGACGGGAACGTCTTTTCAGGAAGGGACGCTGTATTCATGTGATCTGAGCTATGCCACGTTGAACCGCGCCTCCTTTCTAAGGGCCGATCTTAGAGGCTCACGCATTGAAGGTGCAGATTTACAACGTACGGATTTGAAAGATGCGGATTTGCGCGAAGGTGGCGTTATGGACGCCTCCGGGAATGGCGGCATTTCCACGGTGAATTTCAGAGGCGCAAATCTGACGGGCGCGCGTCTTTCAGGATGTCTGGCAAACCGAGCCGACTTTTCCGATGCGATTTTGGCTAAAGCCCATCTTGGACATGCCGATTTTCGCGGTGCCGTTATGGAAGGGGCTGATCTGACGGGTGCGGAAATTGAGGGCATTCAGCTTTCGGGAGCCAAACTCAATCACGCGATTCTGACGGGCGTTGATCTCAGTCATATTCGCGATCGTGAGATGGGTGTGGATTTAACACGCGCCATTACCTCCGAAAACGTGGGACGCTCAATTGTCGATCTTGATGAACCTCTTGTAAAAATGATCGACCGACACCGTTTGTGGCTTTCCACTGCGGGACTGGAAGGAGCGCGTCTTGATATTACGGATATCGATATGCGAGAGCTGGGCACATTAAAGCAACAAAAGCTGGCTGCCTTACGCGGCAATAACAGTAATTTCTTTGGTATGAATCTCTATAAGATTGAGTTGCAAAGTTCGATCCTTCACGAAGCGGATTTTCGACGTTGCGATCTTGAGGAAGCGGATTTTCGCGGGTCTGATTTGCAGGATGCCCGTTTTAATCATGCAAATCTTAAGGGCGCGAATTTCGGGACACTGATGTTTTCTGCCGAAAGCACGCAAAAATTTGCGGCGTGTAACTTAAACGGGGCTGTGTTCCGCTATGCCGATCTGAAAGGCAGTCGTTTCAAGAATGCACAGCTACATGATGCGGATTTTTCCTATTGTGACTTGCGTAATGCCGATTTCACAGGCGCGGATCTGCGCGGAGCGATCTTTGATAAGGCCAACACCGAAGGGGCCATCTTTACGGGGGCCAAACGCGAGGGCACAGAAAAGGGCCGCGCATTCTCATTGGCGGCCCTCAAAGCTCTGGATAGCGGAGACGAGGCGTAAAGTTTAAAGCTTGTCCGTTAATTCAGGGACTGCGTCAAACAGGTCGGCAACAAGGCCGTAGTCAGCCACCTGAAAGATCGGGGCTTCCTCATCCTTGTTAATCGCCACAATCACCTTGGAATCCTTCATGCCTGCCAAGTGCTGGATCGCACCTGAAATGCCTACGGCAATATACAATTGTGGGGCAACGACCTTACCGGTCTGCCCAACCTGATAGTCATTGGGCACGTAGCCGGAATCAACGGCAGCACGTGATGCACCGACCGCAGCGCCCAGCTTATCAGCCAGCTTCTCGATAATCGCAAAATTCTCCGAGGAGCCGACGCCGCGTCCGCCTGACACGATAATCTTGGCGGAGGTGAGTTCGGGGCGCTCGGATTTGGATTCCTCTAATTTCACGAATTTACTTGAGGCGGAAGAGGATCCTGTTTGTCCTTTTTCAACCGATGCCGAACCTCCCGTTGCGGCAACAGCATCAAAACCTGTCGAGCGGACGGTAATGACATTGACCTTTTGCGCGCTCTCAACTGTCGCAATGGCCTGTCCGCCATAAACGGGACGCTTGAACGATGTTGCCGAGAGCACATCAATAATGTCGGAGATTTGCTGCACGTCCAGCTTGGCAGCGACGCGGGGCAGGATATTCTTTCCGTATGTTGTGGCTGGGGCCAGAATATGGCTGTGGCCTTCGGCGTTGGCTAAAACGCATGCGGCAAGCGGCTCTGCCATATCGTGAGCAAGACTTGCATCGTCGCAATGCAGGACGTTTTTGACACCTGCAATTTGTGCAGCTTCCTTAGCAGCGGCTTCGCAGCCTGATCCGGCAACAAGGACGGTAATATCGCCACCGATTTTGCTGGCGGCGGCAACTGTATTCAAAGTTGCGGGCTTGATTGATTTGCCGTCATGTTCGGCGAGGAGGAGAATGGACATTTCTTTTTAAGCTCCCTTTATATCTTAAATGACTTTGGCTTCGTTTTTGAGCTTGTCGACGAGGCCTGCAACATCAGGAACGATGACACCACCCGAGCGCTTCGGCGGCTCTTCCACCGAAGTCACTTTAAGATGCGGTGTAAAATCCACGCCCAGTTCGGCAGGCTCAATCACATCAAGCTGCTTTTTCTTCGCCTTCATAATATTGGGAAGCGAGGCGTAACGTGGTTCATTCAAGCGCAAATCGGTTGTGATAATCGCAGGCAGTGCGATTTCAATGGTTTCCAAACCGCCGTCAATTTCGCGGGTGACAACGGCTTTGTCTCCCGAAAGCTCAACTTTTGATGCGAATGTGGCTTGCGGCCAATCCAGAAGCGCGGCAAGCATTTGCCCTGTCTGGTTGGAATCGTCATCAATGGATTGCTTGCCCATGATAATCAGATTGGGCTGTTCCTTATCAACCAACGCTTTCAGTGTTTTGGCAACAGCAAGAGGCTCAACGCCGCCAAGATCGGTCGCGGCATCGGTTTTGACAAGAATGCCGCGTTCGGCACCAATAGCCATGGCAGTCCGCAATGTTTCTTGCGCTTTGTCAGGGCCGATTGTCACGGCGACAATTTCCTTCACCTTGCCACCTTCCATCAGGCGTGTGGCTTCTTCGACGGCAATTTCATCGAACGGGTTCATGGACATTTTGACGTTGGCAAGCTCAACGCCGGTTTTATCGGATTTGACGCGGACTTTGACGTTGTAATCGACGACGCGTTTGACGGGTACGAGGACTTTCATGGGAGTTTTATCTCATCCTTGTTTTAAAGTTTAAAAATGGGTTTTTAAGATCCCTGATGCAGGAAGACAGCCAAAGCAAAAAAGGCTAGGGCAATGCCTTGCATCCAGACGCGGGCCTGCATGAATTTGTTGCCGTATTTGCGGTTGGTCTCACCCCCGATTGCCATAACGATCAGTCCACCAAACAGGGCGACGACAGTTAGGATCATGGCAAGAATCATCAGGAAAAAAACAAGTGTATTCATGGGCTATAAGGTAATCCATGAAAGCCCCCTTGGCGAGGGGTAAAGGCCAAATTGGTATTTAAATCAGGGATTTTTTGTTTGTGCGTGTGCGAAAACGGATCAGGCAGGTTTTTGTGCGGACAGGATATAATTGGTTTTAACCGAGCCTTGTGTCAGAAAGAATTCATCACGCAAAGGTGTGTAACCGATCCCTGAGATATTCAGTGGTTTCAATCCGACTTTCTCAAGCGGGGCCAGAACCTCGCTCGGCTTCATAAATTGTTTCCAGTCATGTGTGCCAGCAGGAACCCAACGCAACACATATTCCGCCAGAAATTTTGCCTGTAATAGTGATTGCGCGGTGCGATTGATTGTGGATACGAATAAAAGCCCGCCGGGTTTCACAAGGGATGCACAGTTTTCAAGGAAAGCTTTCGGGTTGTCGACATGTTCGACAATTTCAAGCGCGCACACGACATCAAATTGCGCGCCTTTTTTCACCAGATCTTCTGCGGCCCCATTTATATAGGTGATATCCAGATCCTGTGACTTGTGACGGGCGGCGACTTCAATGGCCTGATTATCGGCATCCACGCCTGTGACCGAGCCGCCTAAGCGCGCCAGAGGTTCACAAAGCAGGCCGCCGCCACATCCGATATCTAAAAAGCTGAGGCCTTTATAAGGTTTGGAATCGGATTTCTCTTTGGCAAATATCTTCAGAATATCATCGCGGATAAAGGTCAGTCGCGCCGGATTCATTTTGTGTAAGGGGGCAAAGGGACCGTTCTCGTTCCACCATTCGAGTGAATCTTTTTGGAACTGGGCGATTTCATGGCTCTTGATGCTGCTCATGCTTTTCACTTACAGTGGGCTCGGGTTTCAATCAACACCACTTACTATATCACGCAATGTATTCGGACGAAGAACTATTAGCAGCAAGCGACGGAAAAACAGCAGGCGAAATACTGAAAGAGGCGCGTCTTGCCCGTGGTCTGACGGTCGAGGATGTTGCAAAACTTACCAAGATCAAAGCCAAGCATATCAAAGCGTTGGAAGAGGGCGATGAGGAAAACCTGCCTGGTCGCGTATATGCGGTAGGGTTTGTCAGTTCATATGCACGTGTCGTAGATCTGGATAGCGACCAACTTGTGCGGCTTTTCAAAATCCGCTCAATCGGGCGTCACGGGACATTAAAGCTGAATATCGCCCGCAATGCTGATGTGGCAAATGCGTTGTCATGGCAGCTTTATACGCTGATTTGCGTCTTGTCGTTATGCGGCATCGCTTTTTACAGCTATGCGCTGCAACCGTACGGGCAAGGGACTTTTGCTGGGCAGGGTTTCACTGTACCTGCTGTGCCTTCGGACTTAAAGAAAGCTCTCACAAAAAACATGCAAGTGCTTGAAAATCTTAAGGAAGAAGAAAAGGTAAGGCCCCTGCAGGAAACGGAAAAAGGTGTACGTCTGATTGCACGTTCGACCGTCTGGGTAGATATTACAACGGAGTCAAAGATCCATCTGTTTACAGGTCTTTTGAAGACGGGTGAGGAGTTCAAAGTCCCGCATGAAAAGGAAGGCATTCTGCTGACCACGGGTAACGCTGCCGCACTTTTGATCCGCATTGATGGTAAGGAACAGCCTGCCCTTGGCGACGAAGGTGACGTGAAACGTGATATTCCATTGGACAGCGTGGCCTTGAGTAGCTATCTAAATGCGGAAGAATTACGACGCAACGGCATGCAGACCGTACCGCCTGAATTGATTGCGCCGCAAGACGGGCTGGAAATGCCCCAAGAGTTACTGCCCATGTCATTGCCACGCGCTGAATAGGCTATATTTGATTTAGATGAGTACGCAAGATCACACAATGGTTCGTCCTTGGCGCCATATAGAGCGCCGCAAATCCCGCCAGATACTGGTGGGGAATGTCGCTGTGGGCGGCGATGCGCCGATCACCGTCCAGACCATGACGAATACGGTCACAAGTGATGTTGAGGCGACCTGCGGACAAATTCGGGCAATGGAAGAGGCGGGGGCCGACCTTATTCGTGTCTCATGCCCCGATGAGGCTTCTACGGCTGCGCTGAAAGAGATTGTCGCAAGGGCCAATGTACCGATTATTGCCGATATTCATTTTCATTATAAGCGCGCTATTGAAGCGGCTGAGGCGGGCGCTGCGTGCCTGCGCATCAATCCTGGCAATATCGGGTCTGATGAGCGTGTACGCGAGGTTATTAAGGCGGCTAAAGACCACGATTGCGCCATTCGTATCGGTGTGAATGCTGGCTCGCTTGAGCGCGACCTTCTTGAAAAGTACGGTGAACCCTGTCCCGATGCGATGGTGGAATCAGCGCTTCGTCATATTGCGATATTGGAAGATAATGATTTTTACCGCTTTAAAATCTCCTGTAAGGCGTCGGATGTTTTTCTGGGTGTCGCAGCCTATACGCAACTTGCTGATGCGTGCGATTACCCACTGCATGTTGGCATTACTGAGGCAGGCGGGTTTGTTTCAGGAACGATCAAATCGGCAATCGGTATGGGGAATTTGTTATGGGCAGGGATTGGTGATACGATCCGCGTCTCACTCTCGGATGATCCTGTGAAGGAAGTCAAAGTCGGCTTTGAAATCTTAAAAAGCTTGGGCCTTCGCCATCGCGGCGTCAATGTCATTGCGTGCCCGTCATGTGCGCGCCAGCAGTTTGACGTGATCAAGACCGTTCAGGAGCTGGAAGAGGCGCTTGCGCATATTGCGACACCGTTGACCGTTTCCATTATCGGCTGCGTTGTGAATGGCCCGGGTGAGGCGCTGATGACCGATATTGGTTTGACTGGCGGCGGCAAGGGAACCCACCAGATTTATATTGGCGGAAAAACCGCTCATCGCCTGAATGAAGGCGACAAATCCATCGTTGCCCATATTGTCGAGATGGTTGAAGCCAAAGCCGCCGAAATCGAAGAAGCTGCCAAACAAGCCGCAGCTTAGCGACGCGCATTTTTCTTTTCTTTATTTTCCACTTTAAATTGGTAAACGCTTATGTCCTTTCAAGAAACACTCTCCGTTATTCTTTCCCGCCATGAAGAGCTAGCGGCACTCATGAGCTCAGGCAATCTGGCAGGCGAGGCCATGGTCAAATACGCCCGCGAATATGCCGAGCTGGATGACGTTGTCGGGGCAATCAAAGCGTACAGAGCCGCATTGGATGAGCAAGCGGGCCTTGCCGATCTTTTGAATGACCCTGAAATGGCGGATATGGCGCGGGATGAGGAAATCCGTTTAAAGAGAGAAATTCCCGAGCTAGAGCATCAACTGCGCCTCGCTCTCTTGCCGAAGGATAAAGATGACTCCAAAAACGCCATTCTTGAGATCCGTGCGGGAACGGGTGGGGATGAGGCAGCGCTTTTTGCGGGTGATCTTTTTGCCATGTATAAGGGGCTGGCGGCACAGCAGGGTTGGCGCCTGGAAATTGCCGAACTTGCCGAAAATGATTTGGGCGGCATCAAGGAAGTCATTGCCGAGATGCAAGGCACGGATGTGTTTGCCATGATGAAGTTTGAATCCGGTGTGCACCGTGTGCAGCGCGTGCCCGAAACTGAATCAGGGGGACGCATTCATACTTCTGCCGCGACCGTTGCCGTTCTCCCTGAGGCCGAAGATGTCGATATGGAGATTGATGAGAAAGATTTACGGATTGACGTGTACCGCGCATCAGGCGCAGGTGGTCAGCACGTGAACAAAACGGAAAGTGCGGTACGTATTACCCATATGCCGACAGGCGTAGTTGTTGCCATTCAGGATGAAAAATCGCAGCACAAGAACAAGGCAAAAGCCATGAAAATCCTGCAATCGCGCCTGTATGATGCGCAGCGCCAGCAATTGGCGGATGAGCGTTCGGCAGACCGGAAATCACAAGTCGGCTCCGGCGACCGTTCGGAACGTATCCGCACCTATAATTTCCCGCAAGGGCGCGTGACCGACCACCGCATTAATCTGACGCTGTATAAGCTGGATGAAGTGATGGCAGGAACTGCGCTGCCTGAAATTATCGAGGCTTTGCGTTCGGAAGATCAGGCGGCAAAACTCGCCGAGCTGGAAGGTTAAGTTGCTTTATTCGGCTCTCATTCGTGAATTGGCCAGCCTCTTGGATGAGGCCGGCATCGATAATCCGCAGCGTGAGGCGCATCTGATTGTCAAAACGGTTGATTCATCCGATGAGGCTGCGTTTTTCCTCAAGAAAGAAACCGACTGCCCAAAAAAAATCGAAGACAAAGCCCGCGTTTTTGCAGCACGTCGAGCCGAGGGGGAGCCTTTTTCACGTATTGTCGGCACGCGTGAATTTTACGGGCGTGATTTTCATCTTTCCGCGGCAACCCTTGATCCGCGCCCTGATAGTGAAATTCTGATTGATGCCGTGTTGAAGAAGTTTGGACGGGATCAGGCATTTCGCTTTATTGATTTGGGAACGGGGTCTGGATGTCTGGCGATTACGCTTTTGGCTGAGCGTCCCCATGCACGAGGCATAGCGGTAGATTTGTCACATGAAGCGCTTGAGATGGCCCGCAAAAATGCGGCAGCAAATAGTGTTAGCGAGCGTCTGGAAACGTTACAGGGAAGTTGGTGGGAAAACGTCCCGCATGGCGAGGTATTTGATCTTGTGATCTCCAATCCGCCTTATATACCCTCTGCCGTGATTCCGACATTGGCGCGTGAGGTGCAGAATCACGATCCGATTCTGGCTTTGGATGGTGGAGATACAGGACTTCAGTCCTATCAAGAGATTCTCTCGCAATTGAATTTATACCTTTCCCAAGCCGGTCATGCGTTTTTCGAGGTCGGGCAGGGGCAGGCCGAGGATGTTGCGCGACTCGCGGAAGATATTGGAGCGACTCTGGAAGGCATATCCCGTGACTATGGCGGAATCAGTAGGGTTGTGCATATCTCGCGTGGGGATAAATAAAAAAACTTTTGACAGGGCGATTGATCGGAATCAGTCAAAACGATTAAGGTCAAAATCATTCAGGGACATGTTGAGCCCATGAAGTCAGGCTGAGACCGTTCGTTACAGATGTACGACTCTCTTGAAATCAGGGCTTCCCAACCGTACATTGTTTATGTATGGTAAAGTGTACGCATGTGTCGAATCAAGTTATCAACAGGTACAAACGTTATAAAAAAATAGGATTGGAATTCAGATATGAGACAGGGCGCGTCCAACAGAAGGTTACGCAACCGCGGCGGAAACGGCGGCGGTCAGAAAAAGCCGCAGCACAATAAAAACCGCGTCTATGACAGCAGTGGCCCTGATGTGCGCATCCGCGGCACAGCGTTCCAGATCGCCGAGAAATACGAAGCGCTCGCTAAAGATGCAGCTTCCGCAGGTGACCGCGTTCTTGCAGAAAGCTACCTGCAACACGCCGAACATTACCAGCGCATCATCAATAGCTGGGCTATTGAGATGGATGTAAACGAGACAACAAGCGCTTCGCAAAACGTCACTGAAAACGAAAGTTTGCTTGAAGACGCCTGATCCTTCCTATTGAGATCAATGCAAAAGCCCGCCTTTCAGCGGGCTTTTTTCATGTTTTTTTGTGGGGGACTTGGCAAAGAATGCATCAAAACTAAATTTAGGATATACTATAGATAAATCATAAACTTATACGGGTTTTTCTGAGATGGATTTCGACAAGTTCACTGAAAAGGTTAAGGGTTTCCTGCAACAGGCACAAACGCTTGCGATGCGTTCTAGCCATCAATCACTTGAGCCCGAACATGTTTTGAAAGTGATGCTTGAGGATGAGACGGGCTTTACGCAGCGTCTGGTTACATCTGCGGGCGGAAGCCCTGAGCGCCTAAAAAGCAGTTGTGAGACCGCTTTGGCAAAGTTGCCGCAGGTGACAGGTGCAGGTGCAGGGCAGCTCAGACTTTCAAGTGATTTATCAAAAATTCTTTCTAATGCATTGGAATTAAGCGAAAAAGCTGGTGATAAGTACATTACCGCTGAACGTCTTTTGCAGGCTATGTCTCTTGCCAAAGCTTCTGATATAGGTGGAAGCATACAGGATGCAGGCGTGACGGCGGCGGCATTAAATCAGGCAATCAATGCCCTTCGTAAAGGACGTACGGCTGATACGGCGTCTGCCGATGATCATTTCGATGCGCTGAATAAATATGCACGCGATCTGACCGAAGTTGCACGTTCGGGGAAACTCGACCCCGTGATCGGACGCGAGGAAGAAATCCGCCGCACCATTCAGGTTCTCTCGCGCCGAACTAAAAACAATCCTGTTTTGATTGGTGAACCCGGTGTCGGTAAAACCGCGATTATCGAAGGCTTGGCCCAACGTATTGTGAATGGTGATGTGCCTGAAAGCCTCAAAAACCAGCGCCTGATGGCGCTTGATTTGGGCGCTTTACTGGCTGGAGCCAAGTTTCGCGGCGAGTTCGAGGAGCGTCTGAAATCCGTTTTAGATGAGGTCACTGCTGCTGAAGGCGAAATTATCCTATTTTTGGATGAGTTACATACGCTTGTTGGGGCCGGAAAGACGGACGGGGCATTGGATGCTTCGAACATGCTGAAACCAGCTTTGGCGCGTGGTGACCTGCATATGGTGGGCGCAACAACTTTGGCGGAATACCGTAAATATATTGAAAAGGACGCGGCCCTTGCGCGGCGCTTCCAGCCTGTTTTCGTGCCTGAACCGACCGTTGAGGACACGATCTCTATTTTGCGTGGCTTAAAGGAAAAATACGAGCTGCATCACGGGGTACGCATTACCGATGCTGCAATTGTCGCGGCGGCGAATTTGTCCAATCGCTATTTGCCTGATCGTTTCTTACCGGATAAGGCGATTGACCTTGTTGATGAGGCGTCTTCGCGTTTGCGGATGCAGGCTGACAGCAAGCCTGAAGAGGTGGATCAACTGGATCGTCGTATCGTGCAAATGAAAATCGAGCGCGAGGCTCTTAAAAAAGAAAGCGACAAGGCCTCGAAAGACCGCCTTGCAGCGCTTGAAAGCGAACTGGTCGAGCTTGAGAAACGCTCGGAAGTCTTGAATGCGCAATGGATGTCGGAAAAGGAAAAGCTCAATCAGGGGCAAAAACTGACCGAGGAACTGGACCGTGCGCGTATCGAACTGGAACAGGCGGAGCGCGAGGGCAATTGGGCCAAGGCAGGTGAGATTAAGTACGCAACCATCCCGAAACTGGAAGAGGCTTTGGGTGAGGCATCAAAGGTTGCTGAACAGCATCTGATTAATGAGGAAGTTGAGGCAAGCGACATTGCCGGTATCATCAGCAAATGGACGGGGATCCCCGTGGATAAGATGCTGGAAGGTGAACGCTCGAAGCTTCTGTCCATGGAAGAAAATCTGGAGCGTCGTGTAGTCGGGCAGGATCAGGCCGTTAAATCGGTTGCGAATGCGATCCGCCGCTCTCGCGCAGGTTTGCAAGACCCAAACCGTCCGATCGGTTCCTTCCTGTTCCTTGGGCCGACAGGTGTCGGGAAAACAGAATTGACCAAGGCTTTGGCAGAGTTTTTGTTCGATGACGATACGGCGATGGTGCGTATGGATATGTCCGAGTATATGGAGAAGCATGCGGTTGCCCGTATGATCGGCGCGCCTCCCGGCTATGTCGGATATGAAGAAGGTGGCGCACTTACTGAGGCTGTTCGCCGCAGACCCTATCAGGTTGTGTTGCTGGATGAGGTCGAAAAGGCACATCCCGATGTCTTTAACATCCTGCTGCAGGTTCTGGATGACGGGCGCCTGACAGACGGGCAGGGGCGTACGGTCGACTTTTCCAATACGGTTTTGATTATGACCTCGAACCTTGGGGCCGAATATCTTGTGCAACAAAAAGATGGTGCAGATGTTGAAGAGGTGCGGGATCAGGTGATGGATGCGGTTAAGGCGCACTTCCGTCCCGAATTTTTGAACCGTATCGATGATGTTCTCCTGTTCCGCCGACTGGGCCGTGACCAGATGGAAGGTATTGTGAAAATTCAGCTCAGACGCCTTGAGAAGCTTCTGGCTGATCGTGATATCAAGCTGGAAGTGACGGAAGATGCGATCAAGTGGCTTGCGCAGGAAGGGTATAATCCGACCTATGGTGCGCGTCCCTTAAAACGCGTGATCCAGTCAGCCATGCAGAACAAGCTTGCCGAGATGATCCTGAATGGCGATGTTCCCGATGAAGCGAGCGTCAAGGTTGGGACAGGCAAGGACGGTTTGAGTTTTACCGTTGCCTCTAAGCTTGAAAAAAGGCAGGATTCAGGCGGTAAAAGCTCACAATCCGTCGCCTGAAAGCCAAAATCATGACCTCAGCTAGCCTTTTTGAAGGGCAAACCCTCTTTTTTTGCGGAATAGGCGGAAGCGGGATGCTGCCTTTGGCGCTTGCCGCTAAAGAAAACGGCGCAACAGTTATGGGGTCTGACCGTTCACGCGATCAAGGCCAGTCCCCAGAAAAATTTGCGGAGCTGGCGGCCCAAGGTATCGCGCTTTTTCCGCAAGATGGTTCCGGCGTGACGCCCGATATTTCCGCGCTCATTATCTCTTCTGCGGTGGAGCCTTCCATTCCCGATGTTGCCAAAGCACTTGAACTCAAGATCAAGGTCCGAAAGCGTGCCGATCTTTTGGCTGATCTCTTTCATCATGGTAAAACTTCAATCGGGATTGCCGGGACAAGTGGCAAAACGACTGTGACGGGTATGATTGCAACGCTTTTGAAGGGGGCGGGGTTAAACCCAACTGTCATTAATGGCGGTCGCGTTAAAAATCTCGAGGAGGACGCAGGTAATGCGTTGCCTGGAAATCTGCTTTTGGGCGGGAACGACGTTTTTGTCGCCGAGATGGACGAGAGTGACGGCTCCATTGACCTTTTTACACCTGATATTGCCGTTTTGAACAATATTGCGCTTGATCATAAAACCCCTGAGGAGTTGCACGATCTTTTCCAAACCTTTGTATCAAAAGCACAAAAAGGCGCAGTTCTGAATCTGGATAATGCAGAGGTTGCCGCACTGGAACACCCGAAAAAGAGCCTGACCTATGCGATCGAGAACCCGAAAGCCTATCTCTACGCCCATAATATCGTTCTTAATCGCGATTCCGCCTCTTTTGTGCTGGATGGGTTGGCTTTTCATCTGCAGGTCCCCGGAAAACACAATATTTCCAATGCGTTGGCGGCGATTGCTGTAGCGGATTTTTGCGGGGTTTCGCGTGAAAAGGCAGCACAAGCCTTGCATGGTTTTACTGGAATTCGTCGTCGTCTGGAGCGTTTGGGCTCACAAAACGGCATTACCGTTTATGATGATTTTGCCCATAATCCCGACAAGATTGCGGCAAGCCTTAAGGCGCTCAAAGGTTTTAAAGGACGTTTGATCGTTCTTTTCCAGCCGCACGGTTTTGCGCCTTTGCGCATAATGGGAAGAGAAATGATGGAGAGCATTGCGGCCTCCTTTGATGCGAACGATATTCTGATGATGCCCGAAGTCTATTATGCAGGCGGCACGGTTGATCGTTCGGTGACCTCTGCTCATGTTATTGATATGGCAAAACAGATGGGCGTGGATGCCAGATGGTTTCAAACGCGTTCTGAGGCAGGGGATGCCATTTTGAACGAGGCGCAAAAAGGTGACAGGATTGTCATTATGGGTGCACGCGATGATACGTTGACCCTGTTTGCGCGCGATATTTTACAAAGCCTGTCTCAGGAAGCCGCGTAACGCTTCTCAAGGTAGGCGTATAGTGTGTGTAGCGTCATTTCCGTGCCGCCCTTGCTTTTTCCCGCTTTACCGGATGGCTCCCACGCAAAAATGTCAAAATGCATCCAGAGTGGTTTGTCGGTTACAAATTGCTGGAGGAAAAGGGCGCTGTAGATAAGGTCGCCCGGTGTGCCTGCGGAATTTACGAGATCTGCAATATCGCTCTCAATAATCTTTTTATAAGGCGCATAAAGCGGCATTTGCCACACGGGGTCTTCCAGTTTGAAGGATAAATCCTGCAATTTTTGACCTTCTTTCGTATCGGTACAGAAGAAGGGCGGGATAACCTGCCCAAGTGCTGCACGCGCAGAGCCTGTCAGGGTAGCAAAATCAATTAGCATTTCCGGATCGTTTTCGCACGCCAGTGCCAGCGCATCTGCCAGAATGAGGCGACCTTCCGCATCGGTGTTTGTGTTTTCAACCGTGATCCCTTTGCGGCTTTTATAGACATCGCCTGGACGGAAGGCGTTTCCGGCAATCGCATTTTCAACGGCGGGAATGACAAGGTGAAGGCGTACGGGTAAGGCATTTGCCATGATGATGGAGGCAAGTGCCAAAGCATGGGCCGCACCACCCATATCTTTCTTCATCAAGGCCATGTATGTGCTGGGTTTGATATCCAAACCGCCTGTATCGAAAGCGACACCTTTACCGACAATGGCCAGTTTGGGGTCGGTTTTCTTACCCCATGTCAGCTCAATCACGCGTGGTGCCTCAGTGCTTGCTTTACCAACAGCATGAACCAAAGGATATTCTTTTTCAGTATCTTCTATATGGACCTTAAAGTCAGCTTTGAAGTGTTTTGCTAGCTTTTCTACCGTCGCAGCAATCTCGGCGGGCCCTAAATCATTGGCAGGTGTATTGATCATGTCGCGCAGAAGCGCAAAAGCGCTTGCTTTTGACATAATGCACGTATCGTTAATGTCGCTTGGGGCGATGAGTACGGGGTAGGCGCTTGCGTCATCTTTTGCTTTATATGTGACGTACTGATAGGCCCCCATGGCCCATGACAGATAAAGGCGTTCTTTTACGTTCTGTGAGACGCGTCCTTTGATCTGCAGTTCAAAAGAGACGTCTTGCCCCGAATGTTTCAGCGCTTCGCGCAACTTGACGGCTAAGCCTGAAAGGCCGAGCGAGTCCGGAGTTGTCGAAATGCCGACCATCACCTTGCGAATGAGACCCGCTGCTGTGGTCAGAATGACAAATTGCCCCTTATTGCCCTGAAAACCTTTCTTCTGTACCAAATCTTTGTCTTTTGATGGACCTGACTTTTCGAAAGCATCCTTTGTGTAGGCAAATACGGGGATGGAAGCGCCTGCCTTGTCCTTTTTGGTAAAAGGGGACGAAAATCCGTATTCGGGCACAAAGGGCATGTTCAGAAACTCCAGATAGTAAGGCTTTGCACAAAAAGCCTAGCCGATAGATGGAGTCGGGCAAAAGGGCGTGTTGCTCCTCATGCACAGGTTTTTCTAATTGGAAAGGTCCTTGCTTTCCCGCTTGTAGACGGATGAAACAATCTCGAAAATGAAGGCTGTTGACCATCCGAAAATCAGGAAGCCGTTGGTGGCTTCAATTACGCCCAGAAGGCGCCATTCTTGCGGCAGGCCTGCGTCTCCGAAGCCGACAGTGGTAAAAGATTCAATTGAGAAATAGAGAGAATGCTCAATTGTGGCAAACGCACCGAGGCCGTAATAGAGCATAGCCCAAGCCCATAATTCCACGACCAGTATGATGGCAACGCATAAGACGACAAAGGTGAAGAAGAGGGCTTTGCGAAAGGATTTGAGGTTCCCGAAAATCAGCCCTTCGATGTGCTTTAGATTTTTAATGAGGAGATCAAGGGAGAGTGCGTGGAAGCAGACCGTCAAACCGATCATAATGCCGCCGATAAATAGCTGTAGAATCATGGGGTCTAAGCTCTAAAAAAGGTGGCGG
>JBFWMN010000002.1:0-105038 GCA_050251555.1 Pseudobdellovibrionaceae bacterium
ACAAGCCATTACCGCTGCGCTGTCATTGACGAAAGAGCAGCGCGATATGATGGCAGCCCAAGCCATGGCTCACGTGAGCCAGCATTTTTCAAAAACCGTGATGGCGGATAAGACACTGAATGTCTATGCCGAGCTGATTACCGTTCCGCAACAGCCCGCCGCAACATCACCCCAAGATGACAGCTATTCAGACCAAAAACTGAGCGCATGAGCCATATTCTCGTCATCAAACTGGGGGCTTTAGGCGATTTTATTCAAGCCTTGGGTCCGATGCGCGCCATCCGCGAAGCCCACAAGCATGACAAAATCACACTTTTGACCACCCAGCCTTTCGCCAAAATGGGTGCGGAATGCGGCTATTTCGATGACATTCTGATTGATGTGCGCCCCAAATGGTATCAGGTGAGTGCTTGGATCGAGCTGGTTCGTGCTCTCAATGCGGGGCAATATGCCCGCGTTTATGATCTGCAAAACAATGACCGTACAGGGCACTATTTCCGCCTGATGGACACGCCTAAACCCGAATGGGTCGGTATTGCCAAGGGCGCGTCCCACCGTAATTTATCGGATGAGCGCACAGCAGGAAATTCTTATCAGGGTCATGTCAACACACTGGCTTTGGTAGGCATGACAGGCGTGTCGATCGACCGTCTGGAGTGGATGCATGGTGACTTCCCGGTGGAAGAGTTGAATACGCCTTATGTGCTGATGATGCCGGGATGCGCACCCTCACGGCCTGAAAAAAGATGGCCTGCCGTACATTACGCCGATATTGCCAAAGAGCTGGTCAAACAGGGATTCCAGCCGGTTCTCATCGGGACACAGGATGATTACGAGGCGATCAAGACCATTCAAGAGACGGGCGGAAAAGGCATTGTCTCGCTGCTGGGGCGCACTTCCCTGTTTGATATCGCAGCCCTTGCGCGTCATGCCGCATTCTGTGTCGGCAATGATACAGGTCCGATCCATCTGGCAGCCGCCACAGGATGCCCGACCCTTGTCCTGTTTAATCTGTCCAAAAGCAGCAACCCGGTGCGTCACGCACCCAATGGCGAAAATGTCCATATTCTGGCCAAAGACCCGTTAGCCACCATCAACACGGACAACGTGTTGGATCAGCTAAAAACGCTCAGACTCATCAAATAGGAATGTTACTTATCTGCGCCGCAGATATGGAAGGTTTCATCGAGATTGGCGATCGCCCGTTTCACCATTTCATTATCACAGGAATAATAAATGGTTTGTGCGTCACGACGCGTCGCAACCAATTGGTCACGGCGCAATCTGGCGAGATGCTGCGACAGCGCGGATTGCGACAATCCGACGATCTGTTCTAGTTCCCCCACACATTTCTCTTCCCGAATTAAAGCGCACATAATTAACAGCCGTTTTTCATTGGCTAATGCTTTTAATAATGTGACGGCTTGCTCCAGATTTTCTTCTAATAAAATATTCTTCATTATCCCTACCGCAAAACGCACTCCGAAATCGTCTTACGCAGCAAAAACCAATAAAAATGTCTTTAGATATGCCCTCTAAAATGTACTAATTAACTATTATAGCGGGTTTTTGTTAACTTATAAACTTTTTTTACCCGGCAGCATGGCAGTGACACCACTTAAAAGCGTGTCAGGTAGTAATCCCAAGCCTCTGACAACCAGAGTGAGGACCAGTGGAAAAGTAATCAAAGCTTTGCGTCGAGAGACCCCTGACACGATGATTTGCGCGGCTTTTTCGGCACTCATTTTAAACGGCATCGGGAAGTCGTTCGCATCGGTCATTGCCGATTTCACAAAACCCGGACACACCACGGATACGGATATCCCATCTCGCGCAAGGGTTGGGCGCAGACTGGCCCCGAATACCCGCACAGCGGCCTTGGAAGCCGCATAGGCAGGTGCGCCGGCCCATGCCGAAAAGGAAGCCAAAGAGGAAATCAGAATAATCTGTCCACATTTTCGCGCTAACATACTATCGTAAATGGGTTCGAGCGTGTGGATCACACCCATCACATTGATATCGAGTATTTTTTGCGACTGGACGATCAAATCTTTGGAAGGTGCGCCATGGGTACCACCTGAAATTCCCGCATTGGCGATAACAATGTCAAAGGCCCCTTCTTGATCCCAAGCAGAGAGAATATTTTTCATCTCTTCACGATTCGTGACATCGCAAATAGCAGTGACAACCTCTGCAGCGCCTCGCTCACGGCACTCTTTTGCCACCATCTCAAGACGTATTTCATTACGACCTGTCAGATACAGCGCGTGACCGGCCTTCGCATATTCTTGCGCCAATGCCGCACCGATCCCGCTTGAGCCGCCCGTGATGAGAATTTTCATGGAGTTCTTTTATGGGGAATCCCGCCTTTTTTCAAGACCTTGCGTCTTGCTCCCTACTCACAAACCGTTAGAATACATCTCCATGGATCTGTCAAAATTGAAACGCCGCGGCTTGATGTTTGTGCTTTCCTCGCCTTCAGGGGCAGGCAAAACCACAATTACACGCGCCCTTTTGGAACGCCATCCCGACCTCACCGTCTCAATCTCGGCAACGACGCGGGCGATGCGCGCAGGCGAGGAAAACGGTCGCGACTATTATTTCGTCGATATTCCGACTTTCAACCAGATGGTCGAACAGCGCGAAATGATCGAATATGCCAAGGTGTTTGACAATTATTACGGCACGCCACGCGAACCCGTCGAAGCCGCACTGGCTGAGGGCAACGATGTGATTTTTGACATTGACTGGCAGGGCACGCAGCAACTTTCCGAAATTGCCCGCGATGATCTGGTCACGATCTTCATTCTGCCGCCCTCTCATGCCGAGCTGGAAAAACGTCTGCGTTTACGCGCCCGTGAGACGGGTGAAACCGAAGGACAAATACGCTCACGCATGGAAAAAGCCGCATCCGAAATGTCACATTATTCCGAATATGATTATGTGATCATCAATTCCGATATCGAGACATCCATTGCCAAAGCCCAAACGATTTTGAGCGCAGAGCGCATGAAGCGCCAGAGATTGGCAGGCATGTCGGAATTCGTCCGCGGCCTGATGGGCGGACTTTAGACGTTCCTTTTACCCATTCTTATATTGAAAGTTTGGGCAGATCGCCCAGCTGTATTTCCGTGACAGGAACAAGTGGCGGCGTCTGTAACTGATCCAGAATTTGACGCTGCTCGCGCTCGCGGTTGAGAAGGCTTAATCCGTTGATCACCAGATCTTGTGCGACAGCAGCTTTTTGATTGCCGCCCTCGCGCGTCGGTACGTGACCGATTGTAATGGGTGAGAAATTATTATTTTCATGATCGACTGAGGCAATCAAATGCGTGCCCAAGCGTGTCGTTCCCGTTTTCAGGCCATCAACATTGTTGGCTCTGGAAAAATCAATGAACTGCGGTCTGTAAAGCGGATTGGTCGAAGGGATGTGCGACGGGGCATTCCAAGAGGTAAAACGTGCGTAATTATAGCCATGTGCGCGGATCTGGCAGACTAGCACGCCCATATCATACAACGTTGAAAATCCGCGATAGCCGTTGCCTGATGCTGTACCGTCATAATCTTGATCACCCGGCAGACCCGATGGATTGATGAGATGGGTATTCGCCATACCCAATTGGCGCGCCTCAAAATTGACGCGCTCTTCATATGCAGGGATGGAGCCGCACATTTGCTCGGCTATCATTTGCGCACTCTGATTATTGGAGCGGCGCATCATTTGGAAGATATGTTCCTCTAAGGCCTGCCCGTCACGTAACTGTGTGCCGACAGTAAAAGGCCGTCCGACGAAATCGGTGCCTTGAGCCAAGCATTTTTCTGCCAAAAAATACGTCGCCAGCTTTGTTAAAGAGGCAATATCAATCTCTTTATGAAGTGTCTCCATATTGAGATCACCGATAAAACGCTGTCCGTTTTGATCAAGAATGGCATCTATACGCGTGCGCTCCATGCGTGATTCGCGCATCGGAGATGTCGGTGCACGAAGCGAAGACACAGGCTCTAGGCTGATTTTGTGTTGCGGGATAAGACTTGGCGCAGGTTCATTTTGTGTACTGCGCACAATTTCTTGAGCGGCAGCCGGAGAGACCATAAATCCTGCACCGATAACCGACGCCTGTAAGGCGCGGCGCAAAAGATTCCGTCTGTCTGTTGCAAATGTAATGCTCATCGACCATCCCTGCTGGTAAATTCTTATTTTCAAAGCACATCACTTAACGGATGTTTCAGTCTTTGAAACCTAAGCCCACATCAATCATTTTCGCTGGCCCGTGCCAGTTTAAGATAAGCCTGAAAATCAAGGCTCTCAGCACGGTATGTTTCATCTATATCACAAGCATCTAATAATTCGCAATATTCTTTCAAAGATTTTCTCAACATTTTCCGCCGCTGTTGAAAAGCGAGGCCGACAATACGTTCCATCGTTTCAAAGGACGGTTGCTGACCAGTTTGTTTGCGCGGGTTCAAGACAATCACGGATGACATGATTTTGGGCGGCGGGACAAAGACTGAAGGAGGTAGATCGAAGGCGCGCTCTACATGGCAGAGCCACTGGCTCATAATGCTCAAGCGCCCGTAGGTCTTGGTATTGGTGCTTGCAAGAATGCGGTCCCCGACCTCCTTTTGAAACATCAGAACCAGGCGGTCATAGCTGGCGGGGTCGGCATGAATTTGTGACAACCAGCCAATCAGGAGCGGGGTCGCAACATTGTATGGCAGGTTGGCAACAATAACACGCGGGCCACTCGGGACCAGAGTGGTCAGATCCACTTCGAGGGCATCGCCCTGCACTATGGTCAATTTGTTTTCGGCTGCAGCCACTAAGGGTTTTAACGCCTCAACCGCACGCGGATCATATTCAATGGCGGTGACGCTTTTGGCCCCTGCGTTTAAAAGGGAACGCGTTAAACCGCCAGGTCCCGGGCCGATTTCAATAACATTCTTGTCAGATAAATCACCAGCCGCACGGGCAATTTTATCGGTTACATTGGAATCGAGAATGAAATTTTGACCGAATTTTTTTTCGGCGCGAAGACCCGAAATCTCAATCGTTTCGCGGATTGAAGGAAGGGACTGCAGTTTTTGGGAGAGCGTCTCAGCCACGGGTATCAATAAACGCGTCGGCTTTCAGATCCTGAAAATAACCGCGAGCTTGGCGTGCCAGACGCTGATTGCCGATCGACTGCTTGATATCGTCTTCCGATGGCATCGTTTCTGCCGTCAGTTGCTTTTTATCGCGCAAAAAGAGGATGTGATAACCCGTTGAGGAACGAATAGGAGCAGAGAACTGATTGACAGCCATTGTGCCCAGAACCGTCTCAAGCTGTGGCTGAATCTGACCCTTTTGAATCCAGCCGATATCTCCGCCTTTTTCAGAACCCGCAGCTTGTGAAAACTGGCGGGCAATCGCGGGGAAGGCTTGCGGTTCTTTTTGCAGTTGCTGATACAGCCTGTCGGCTGTGGCTTTCACATTGGCATCATCTGTCGCGGCTGTGACGGGCAGGAAAATCTCAGCGACATGATACTGGTCGGCGCCAAACGTGTCCTCAAGACGAGTTTTTTCCGCTTCGATATCGGCATCGGTAACCTGTATGCGCGGGCGCACTTGTGAGGCAATCACCTGCCCCCAACCGAGTTCGGCGCGAATCTGGTCGTACAGCGTTTCAATTTTCAGTTTGGAGCCCAAAATCATTTCGCGGAATTTTTCAGGCTCCAGATTATTTTGCTGGGCCAGCATCGCAAAACCTTCATTGATTTCATCCTGACTGATTTCAATTTCCAGCCGTTTGGCTTCCTGCATTTTGAGTTGCTCATCGATCAGCATATTCAGAACTTGCGGTTCGATCTTTGCGCGGGCCTCGGGTACATCGGGAATACCGGATGAAGTCATAATCAGGCGCATCCTGTCATTGACATCCGAACGTGTGATCGCCTTGTCGTTTACGACTGCCGCGATTGATTCCGAGCGCGTGGATTGTGCTTGTACAGGAAGCACAGCCACGAACAGCAAAGTGAAACACGTTACAAATGTCAAAAAAATACGCATGCTTTAAGCCACCTTATTTTTAAATGAGAAGCGTCCGCCGTTTCTGTAGGCACTTAAATAACGTGCTACAATCAGCTCCATCGCGGTGGGGACGATCCCCAGCTCAGCAAAGCCTGCCTGCCCGTCACGCACGACATTGTCGCTTTGGAGCGAGCGCACCTGATCAATGGTCAGCAGGGGCGCACCAGGCACAAGCTTCAGGAAAAAGGCTTTGATTTTGGCCATAAAAAACGGAACGCTGATCAAGGCTGCCTTACGCTCGGTTTCTTTGAGCATCAGTTCCATCATGTCCTTGAACGTCACGACTTCAGGGCCGCCCAGCGCGTAAGTTTTGCCTGTCAGCTCTTCAGGGCCGGTCAAGGTCTCCATCACGGCATCGGCAATGTCGGCAACATAGACGGGCTGAAACTTTGTTTTGCCGCCGCCAATTAAGGGCAGAAACGGCAGAACCCCTGCCAGACGCGCAAATTTATTAAAAAAATTATCTTCAGGACCGAAAATTAATGAAGGGCGCAAAATGGATGCTGCCGGATACGCAGCCTTGACGGCTTCCTCGCCTGCCAGTTTTGACTTGGCGTAACGTGACTTGCTCTCCTCAATCCCAAGTGCGGAGATTTGTGTGAGGCGCGCAACTTTCTCGGCAGCACAGGCCTTAGCAATTGTTTCAGGTAAAGCGCGGTGGATTTTGTCGAAAGTCGATTTGCCGCTTTCATATAAAATGCCGACACAGTTCACGACATAGTCGCACCCTTGAACGGCCTTGCGGATACTGTCTTCGGATGTATCACAAAAGACGGGAACGATTTGCCCGACAACGCCGTAGGTACGTAAAAAATAAGCGCTTTGGGGCGTGCGTGTTGCAACCTTGACGGTCACACCTTTTCGGGCCAGAGCCTGAACGACGTAACGGCCTAAAAATCCTGTTCCGCCAAAAACGCACGCTGTTTTATATTCAAACGACATTTGTAACCTATCTTCAGTCCGTTCACGTATATGTTATAAGGGATGACTGGCTGGTTGCCAGCGTGATCCATAGTCTTTATAGCGTGTTTCTTATAGGCACGCCAAGAGTGGCAAGCATATTTATAAGGAACGAATTCATGCGCCTCACATCTCTGACCCGTATCTTACCGCTTTTGATGGTTTTCGGTACACCTGCCTACGCCGCCAATATCACGGTTCTCGAGCTTTATACGTCGCAAGGCTGTTCTTCCTGCCCTGCTGCGGAAAGATATTTGAACGAGCTTGCCAGCCGCAAAAATCTGATCACTCTGGCCTGTCACATTGATTACTGGGATTCTTTAGGGTGGAAGGACCCGTATTCTTTACGTGTCTGCTCGGATCGTCAGCGCACTTTTGCAGCGGTCAGCGGGGATAAACGCATCTATACGCCTGCCATGGTCATTAACGGGGAACGCTCCATCGTCGGGCACGACCAACCCGACATCGAAATCCTGATTAAAAAGGCGCGTGATGTGACCCGCGTGCCGATCACCTATATGGCAAGCACCCAGACATTGTCTTACCAGTTGCCCTCACTCATGAAAGGGGATGTTGTCTCGCTGATTGCAGTCGGCAAAACAACCAACACGGAGGTGCCTAACGGGGAAAATCGCGGCAAGAGCCTTGTCACCGCCCGACCCGTTTTGAGCGTCGACACGCTGCAAACTTTGTCGGGGCTCTCACACGTCAAACTCAATCTGCCTGAGAATATTGCAGGGCTTGTTATTCTGGTGAATGAGGGCGCGGGCGGCCCGATTAAGGCCGCCGGGCAGATCAATCTTTAGAGATTAATGAAACTTGTCGGATGAATCGGACGTTGCGTTCTGTTCGTGCGCATTATCATCGTGATTTTCCGGATGATAGCATACCTCGCCTGACTTGGTGACTTTCGTCTTCACGGTACGGATCACAAAGTAGAAAACAGGGGTGAGGAAAAGACCGAAGAAGGTCACACCCAGCATCCCGAAGAACACAGCCGTTCCCATCGCCTGACGCATTTCAGCACCAGCACCTGTTGCCAGCATCAAGGGCACAACCCCCAAAATAAAGGCAAAGGATGTCATCAGAATCGGGCGCAAACGTGTACGGCACGATTCAATAATGGATGGGAGCAAGCCCTGACCTTCTTCCTCATTCTGTTTGGCAAATTCGACAATCAGAATGGCGTTTTTCGCAGCCAGACCAATCAGTGTAATCAAACCCACCTGCGTCAGGATGTTGTTATCCAGATCGCGCCACCAGACACCCAGCAAAGCGCATAATGCCGACATCGGTACAATCAGGATAATCGCGAGCGGCAATGTCCAGCTTTCATATTGTGCCGCCAGAACAAGAAACACAAAAATCACGGACAGAAGGAAGATATAGACAGCCGCATTACCTGCCTCTTTTTGCTGGTAGGCCAGCTCCGTCCATTGATAGCCCATACCCAGCGGCAGGACTTTTTCAGCCAGATCCTCGACATGGTTTAAGGCCTGTCCCGAACTTGTTCCCGGAGCGGTATCACCGCTGACGGGGATTGCTGGGTATAGGTTATATCTTTGGATCAGGCTCGGACCCGTGATGTTCTTAAAGGTAATGAACGACCCTAAAGGAATTTGTTCGCCCTTATTATTCTCGGTTTTTAAATTGAGAATATCTTCGGGTTTCAAACGATAGGACAAATCAGCCTGCGCACGCACCTGATAGACGCGTCCATAGGCGTTAAAATCGTTCACATAGGCCGAACCGAGATAGATCTGCAATGTGTTGAAGACATTGGAGAGCGGCACGCCCAGCATCTGCGCCTTGGTACGGTCGATATCGAGATAAATTTGCGGCGTGGAGTTGGAAAGCGTCGTGTAAACGCTTGACAGTCCGGGGGTCTGGTTGGCCTGTCCGATAAAGGCGTTTGAGGCCTCCAGCAAACGATCCAACCCTAGACCCGCACGGTCTTGCAACATCACCTTAAAGCCACCTGCATTACCGATACCGCGCACAGGAGGCGGCGGCACAACCATGATAAAGGCATCCTGAATGCCCATCACACGTTGCTGCATCGTGCCGATAATCGACATCATATCTTCGCCGTCTTTTCCGGCACGATCTTCGAATGATTTGAACGGCAGGAAGACAGCCCCACCATTGGATGAGGATGTAAAAGTCGCACCCGAAAAGCCGGCAATACCAACCGTATCCAGAACACCCGGAATATCTTTGGCAATAGCGGCAATTTTTTGAACGACTTCATCGGTACGCTGCAAAGAGGCCCCTTCAGGCAAGCTGACAATCGTGATCGCGTAGCCCTGATCCTGCATCGGAATAAAGCCTGTCGGCACGGTTTTCGCCATAAAGACCGTCGCAAAAATCAGACCGCCATACACGAACAGGACGATGATCGATTTACGGACGATGCCGCCGATCAGACCCGAATATTTATCCTCAGTCCAACCGAAAGCATGGTTGAAACGGTTTGCGCCTGCACGCGCCATACGAGAGAGGAAGAAGCCCTTCTTCTCGTCCATTTCGCCGTGATAATGCTTCATGAACAGAGCAGCCATGGCAGGCGAGAGGGAGAGCGAATTAAAGGTCGAAATAATGGTCGCCACTGCAATCGTGATCGCGAACTGCTTATAGAACTGACCCGACATGCCCGGTACGAAGGCCGCAGGAATAAACACAGAAACCAGCACAAGCGAGGTGGCGATCAGCGCGGTCGACACTTCGGTCATCGTCTGGTGCGCGGCCTCTCGCGGGGTTTTTCCTTCCCTGATATGCCGCTCCACATTTTCCACCACAACAATCGCGTCATCCACCACGATCCCGATCGCGAGCACGAGGCCGAACAGGGTCAACATGTTCAAGGAGAAACCGAAACCATACATCACGGCAAATGTCCCGATCAGCGAAACAGGGATCGCCAGAATGGGAATGATCGCAGCGCGGAAGGATTGTAAGAAGACGATGATCACGAGAACCACAAGAATGATCGCTTCGAAAATCGTGTGATACACAGCATCAATGGCTTGGGCCACGAAGTCGGTCGGATTATAGATGATGCGATATTCCATACCTTTGGGGAAGGTCTTGGAAAGCTCATCCATCATGGCTTTCAAATCTTTCGCACCTTGCAGGGCATTTGTTCCGGGGCGCTGAAACACCCCGATCCCCAGAGCGGGACGCCCGCCAAGATAGGAGTTTGTGTTGTAATCACGCGCACCCAACTCAACCCGAGCAACGTCTTTCAGGCGAACAAGCCGTCCGTCATCACCCGTTTTGACAACCACCTCTTCGAATTGTGCGGGCTTGTCAAAACGTCCTTGGGTCGAAAGTGTGTATTGGAAAGCCGAATTGGAGTTCACGGGCGGTTCACCCAAGCCCCCTGCCGACACCTGAATATTTTGGGCGCGCACGGCATTGATCGCTTCATCTGCTGTCATACCGAGAGCGGAGAGCTTATCGGGATCAAGCCAGATACGTATGGCATATTCACGCAAACCAAATAGGCGCACAGACCCCACTGCCTCAACACGGGAGAGCTCGTCTTTCACGCGCAACAATGCATAGTTGGACAGGTAAAGCTCATCCAGAGAATTGTCAGGGGAAATCAGGTGAATCACCATCATCATATCAGGTGATGATTTATTGACATTCACCCCTAAGCGCCTGACATCCTCAGGCAGGCGCGGAAGAGCCGTGTTCACGCGGTTCTGAACAAGAACCTGTGCCAGATCAAGGTCGGTGCCGATCTTGAACGTCACCGTCAACGACATTGATCCCGATGCATCCGAATAGGAGGACATGTAAAGCATGTCCTCGACACCGTTCACCTCCTGCTCAATCGGCGTTGCCACTGTTTGCGCGACTGTTTCGGCGTTAGCGCCCGGGTAGGCTGCAGACACGACAACGGTCGGCGGCACAACTTCGGGGTATTGCGCAACAGGCAAAAGGTAATAGGCAATCCCCCCGACAATGACCATGATGATGGACAAAACAGCGGAGAAGATCGGACGATCGATAAAAAAGTGGGTCATAAATTTAGAGCTTCAATTACTGGCTGGGCGAATCCATCACGAGCGGCGTATTCATATCTTCCATCAATGGCGGAATATCGGAATCCGATCCTGTATTCTGATCTTGCGACATGTCTTCTTCGGAGGCGGGATCAACACCCATAACATCCTCCGCATTCTGCATCATATCCTCGCGGATAGTAATGGTCCGCGTGGCTTCTGGGGCAGGTGCGACAACGCCGACAGAGGAGTTGTCAACAATCTGGCCTGTTGAATTACCGGCATTGGCAACAGGCTCGATCTTACCCTCATCAGGCATGACGGCTGCGCCTTTGCGTACACGCTGCAAGCCGTTAATCACCACTTTGTCGGTCATTTCCAGACCTGATTTGATGGCACGTAAACCATCAATAATTCCGCCGACTTCGACATTTTTCACATCGACAATATTATCGGCACCCACGATATAAACGAATTTGCGTGACTGATCGATCTGCACCGCAGCGTCAGGAATCAATGTGGCGTCATAGGTACCCGTTGACGGAATACGGATTTTGCCGAACAGCCCCGGTGTAATGATATAATCGGGGTTATCGATGAGTGCGCGTCCGCGCATCGTCCCTGTCGAACTGTTCACCTCGTTGTCGATAAAATCCATGCGGCCTGTAAAAGACCCCAGCGATTTGTCAGCCAAAGATACGGCAACAGGGTTCGGCTCGTCACGACTTCCCGGACGTTCACCCGTCAGGTTGAGGCGCACATATTTCAGATACGTCTGCTCATCCACGTCAAAGTAAAAATAGATCGGGTCTTGCGCGACAATTGTTGTCAGTACGGATGTCCCCGTACCTGCCGAAATGAGGTTTCCGACATCCATCATGTGACGGGAAATGCGGCCCGAAATCGGCGCACGAATTTCGGTAAAATCCATATCCAGCTTGGCTTGATCAACAGCCGCCTCAGCAGCTTTGACCGATGATCCTGCGGAGTTCCGCTGTTCAAGACGCTGGTCATAAACCTGATCGGAGGCAAAGCCTTCTTTTTTCAGTTTCTGATAGCGGGAAAATTCACGTTGCGCCAAAGATGCGCCGTTTTTCGCTTCGGACAGACGGGCTTCGGCCTGTTTCAGTGCCGCCAGAAAAGGACGCTGGTCAATTGTGAAAAGAAGATCGCCCTTTTCGACAACATCCCCGTCCTTAAAATGAATTTCGGATAAGTACCCGTTGACGCGGGAACGGATCTCAACTTTCTCAGTTGCCTCGAAACGGCCTGAGAACTCGTCCCATTCCTGAACACGGGCCTGTAAAGGTGTTGCAACCGTAACAGGCATGGCTTGCGGTGCACCGCCTCCCTGAGCTTGAGCTGCCTCTTGATCATCACCGCCATCGCAGGCAGCAAGGGTCACAAGCGCCAATCCCAAAAGGACAGACACGGAAAAATTGCGTACGAAATGATGCATTACCAAAATGATCTTACCCCTCATGTTCGAAATATCGAAGATCTTGTTTTGAAACTCTATTGATCGTTTCTTTTGTAAACTTCAACCTATATAGGCGCGATTAAAGCGGACGGCAATGGTACGGAATAAAAAAACCGTTTGAATCAAATATGCGTCACAAATGACGACAGAAGTCGCTTTGTTTCACCGTCTGCAAACAGGATATCCAGCTTGTTTCCCGACACATTGATGATCTCGCCCTCACCATATTTATCATGCAACACTTTATCGCCGCGTCTGAATTGCGGCTGCGATGAGACAACTTCCTGTTTCGTACTGCGGCCTGCCGAGAGACGATCAAGCAAAGCGCGGTTCGGCGTAAAGGATCGCTGGAAATTATCGTCACGACGATAGCGGGATTCCGTTGCTCCCCATTGCGACGTTCCTGCTGATCCCGATTTATAAAGACCGTTCTCGCTTTCAACTTCAACAGCATTTTCCGGCAACTCATCAATAAAGCGCGAGGGCAGCGCATTCATCCAATTCCCGTACACCATGCGGTTGGCGGCGTAAGTAATCGTGGCTTTTTTACGTGCCCGCGTAATACCCACATAGGCCAGACGGCGTTCTTCTTCTAAACCGACAGCGCCGCTTTCGCCCATTGAGCGTTGCGAGGGGAACAACCCGTCTTCCCAACCGGTCAAAAAAACCGCATCAAATTCCAGTCCCTTGGCGGCATGAAGCGTCATTAAAGTGACCTGATCGGTAATGCCTTCCTGCTGATTTTCCATGACCAGCGCGACATATTCGAGAAATTCACGCAAAGATTCATAGTCATGCATCCCGCTGACAAGTTCTTTTAAGTTCTCAAGGCGGCCCTGTGCGTCAGGCCCTTTTTCAGCCTGCCACATCGCCGTATAGCCGCTTTCATCCAAAATCATGGCTGCCAGTTCAGCAGGCGGCAGACGATCAATCTGGTTACGCCAATGCTCAAACTGGCGCCCCAAAACTTCCAGCGCCGTACGGATATTCGGGCGCAATTCTTCCGAAGCCCCCATATCCAGCATGGCATGATACATACTGATCTCGCTCAATCGCGCATGCTGCTCAATCTGTTTGACGGTTGAGCCGCCGATGCCGCGTTTGGGCAGATTGATAATGCGCCCCAAGGCCAGATCATCGGCCGGCTGGGCGACCACGCGCAAATAGGCAAGGGCGTCCCTGATCTCGGCGCGTTCATAAAAGCGCGGGCCGCCGATAATGCGGTGGGGAATGCCAAGTTTGTTAAATTTTTCTTCGAGTTCGCGCATCTGGAAAGACGCACGCACTAAAACGGCTATCTGATTCAGCGGATAGCCTTTATGTTGTAGCGCCTCGATCTCCTCGCCGACATAACGGGCTTCGGCATCGGCATCCCAGACCGCTTTGACACGGATTTTCTCACCTTCTTCAGCCTTCGACCACAGGGTTTTTCCTAAGCGCCCCTGATTGTGTGAAATCACATGGGAGGCCGCCGCCAGAATATGGTTGGTGGAGCGATAATTTTCTTCCAGACGAATGACTTTTGCGTCCTTGAAATCCTTTTCGAAGCGCAAAATATTGCCGACCTCGGCTCCGCGCCAGCCATAGATGGACTGGTCATCATCACCGACACAGCAGATATTGTCATTGCCTTGTGCAAGAAGGCGCAGCCAGAGATACTGCGCGACATTGGTGTCCTGATATTCGTCGACCATGATATATTTGTATTTATCACGGTAGCTTTGCAAAATATCGGCATGTGCAGGATTTCTGAAAATCGTGATCATATGTAACAGCAGATCACCGAAATCGCAGGCATTCAGCGTTTTCAAACGCTCCTGATACATGCGGTAAAGGGCAGGCAGTCGTCCATTCGCCAGATCACCCGCCTCGCTCATGCCGATATCTTCGGGGCGTTTGGCGCGGTCCTTCCAGCGCTCAACCACAGACAGCATGGCCTTGGGAACCCATTTTTTCGTGTCGAGATTTTCGGCCTCCATCAACTGCTTCATCAAACGCACCTGATCATCCGCATCCAAAATCGTAAAACTGGATGTGAGCCCGACAAGCTCTGCATGCTTTCTAAGCATGCGCGCCGCCAAGCCGTGGAATGTCCCAAGCGCCCAGCCTTCGACAGGTTGCCCGCATAATGCGGCGACACGCTCACGCATTTCGGCAGCCGCCTTATTGGTAAAGGTCACCGCCAGAATTTGTGAGGGGTAAGCTTTGTTTTGATAAAGAAGATGAGCCAGACGCGTGGTCAACACCCGCGTTTTTCCCGTTCCCGCACCTGCCAGAACCAGAAGCGGGCCATCCAGCGTTTCAACCGCTTCGCGCTGGGGCGCATTCAGATCTTTTAAATAAAACGGTTCGTTTGTGGAGGTCAGGGTCGCAGACATGCCTCATACATAACGTGCCATGCCTGTCAGGGCAAGGCTTACGCGTCATACATCAAGAGGATTTTACCCGTATCAGAAATCGGCCTTGGTAAAGACCATATTCACACAATTTTCGCGTAAACGGATCGTCGCATTTGTGCGCTTATTCAGGATATTCTGGGCATCCAGCACGATATCATTTTCATTGACCTGCGGTCCGAAAACAATGAAGTGGCTGTATTTATATGTCCAAGGCACGGGGAATTTCGGATCACGCGGCAGACTTTCAACATCAGCCCGCGAACAATCCAGATCAATCAGGACACTGGACTGATTGTCTCCGACATAGATGATGGTCGGCATTGGGCCGCCAAGAATGGCGTCTTCGCCGGAACTGGCATCCACAATGGAAGGTGTCCCGCCCGTTCCGATTTTATCGTCACCCGGGCCCATAAAGAAGCCACGCGCCAGACTCGGCTCGGCTGGAGGACACTGCATCTCGTTATTTTCGGTATCCCCTACAACCAGCGAGGAGAGATCCGTACATTCCGAACCCAATTCCATATCCACAAATTGTGCGGGATCAAACTTCCATTTGGTGAAACTGACCGGCTTTGTCTTAGTCGGATCCACCAGCGGATAGAAAGCGGGCAAACGGCCTTGCTTGATGGCAGGTAACAGGATCGAGCGGAAGATTTCCGCTTCTTCGGGCATTGCCGCCCACTCATCCTCATAGCTCTTGATCGTATCTGAAACAACGGCAACAGCCTGTTGCAATTGCGCTTTCATTGCAGGATCGGTCAACTTGTTCGCCGCGGAATTTTCTTCAATTTCAGTCGGCATTTCCAGCGGCTGGTCAAGAGTCAACGGCGTATTACGGGGAGATTCGTATGAGCCGACATTCATCACCACATACAAAATTCCACCTGCCAGAATAGCCACGATTACAAAAATCAGTCCGCGCATGATGTCTTAGCCCTTTATCCCCTAGACGAGGTCCCCTTTCATGATTGCTTGACGGATTTGTCCTGCACATAAACGGCTGAGGCCACGCGATTTCGGCCTTCTTTCTTTGCCGTGTAAAGTGCTTCGTCCGCCCGCGAGATGAGATTATCGAGAGACTCTCCCTTACCGCGCTCAGCCACACCGACAGAGATCGTGATTTGCCCCATATATTCACCGGTAATACGGTTAATCACTTCTTTGACGGCTACAGTATGCCGCAAATTATTGCCCACGGAAATACCCGCACTTAAGGGGGTTGATGGCAGGATCACGGCGAACTCTTCACCGCCGTATCGCGCTACAACATCTTTCCCGCGCACACATTCTTTCAAGGTACGCGCGACAAGGCGTAAAACCTGATCACCAACCTGATGCCCGAAATTATCGTTAAAGTTTTTGAAGAAATCGATGTCGATCATCAAAAGCGTGAATTTCTCATCCGCCTTTTCGGATTCCAGCGCAATACGCTCCAACTCCATATCGAAAGCCTTGCGGTTGGCAAGGGACGTCAACGAATCCGTAATTGCTTCTTTGCGGACATGCTCCAGATCTTTTTGGAGGATCGCCATAACCTCGGTCGAACGGCCCAGCTCTTTTTCCAGCTCGGCATTACGTTTCAGGATCGATTTGGTTTCGGCAACCACGGATTTGAGCATTGAGCCCAAATTCCCCGCATCCTTTTCCTTATCCATGCGCTCCGAGATACCGACCAATTTGGTGCTGTATTCCTCGGTCGCCTGACGCGTGGCATTCACTTTAGCAGAAATCTGTTTGACGGTTTCGGAGATCTGGTCACCTGCACGCATCACGGCTTCCTCGTTACGGGAATCGCCTAAAAAGCGCTGATGAATTTCCATGCAAATCGTGTCGGTCAGTTTCTTGCGCGCCGTAATCGCAATTTCGACGGCATGCACGAGATCGGGACGTTCGTTCTGATAATACAGATACAAAAGCTCGTAATTTGCCGGAGTCGGGCTCAGACCATCCTTTTCAAGATGGTCCCAAGCCTTCTTGGACAACTCTTTTGGCGTCGGCTTTTTACTCATGAATCCCGTCAGGTCGAATTGGCTTTTTTATCAGAATTGGCAGGCACATATCGGAAATTTACCTTGCCTTTCCAGTATTGCCCTTATTACCTATGAAATCGTTAATATGACACAATTTATATATGACTTATTCAGATCCATTTTGTGCTGGGGTCGAATGTTTGGCAACGTGAGTTTTCGATCAGATCGGGAATCTCTTCGACATTGTCGGTGACCGAGAAAATGCCCAGATGTTCCTGCCCCATGAATTTCTCATCGGCGATATTTTTGACCAAAGCCAGAAAATGATCCCAGTAGCCGTCAATATTGGCAATAATGATCGGCTTGTCATGCAACCCGAGCTGGCGCCATGTCAGGACCTCGAATGTCTCATCCATTGTGCCGACACCCCCCGGTAAAACGACAAACGCGTCAGAACGCTCAACCATCATCATTTTTCTCTCATGCATGGTTTCCACCATATGAAATTCGGTCAGATGCTCATGGGCAATCTCGCGTACCTGAATAAAGCGTGGAATAATACCGACGGCTTTTCCGCCTGCCTCAAGTGTGGCATCGGCTGTAATACCCATTAATCCGACGCGTGACCCGCCATAGACAAGCTGCCAGCCGCGCTTACCAAGCGCCGTCCCCAATTTGCGGGCGGCCTCTTTATATTTTTCATCGACCGCATTGGATGATCCGCAATAAACGCAAATGGATTTGATTTCTTTTTGTTCTTTCAAAGTTTCTAACATGAGGTGAAGTTTCGTCTTTCTTGGTTTTTATAAAGAGAGGATCAAAAGGATAAGATTAATTCGTGACCGAGCCGTTCTCAAGACGGGTCGGCTTCCCGTCTTCGCCCAACCCCAGTCGAATAGCGGCGCAGTCTGGACGGGTGGGGGCAGAGATAAGGATTTCCTGCGATGTGCAGCTTGTCACGGGATCAGCTTCCGCCCCTTCAACAGGAATCAGCGTCACGGCAATTTTATCCGAACATAAGGCAAGCTGCCCTTCTTCCAGTGCGGATTGCACAGGCACGCGCAATACCAGAATATCGGGGCGACCCACTTCCGGATCGGTTGCCAGCGCCAGTGCCACTTGCGCATCATAGGTCAGAGGCTTGATGGTTTTCTCATCCGTATCGGCATCAACAGTCGCAGCAGGTACGGAATCCGCAACGGCGAGTCCTGTCAGAAACTGTTCTTTACGCCCGTCGCAATTCAGATCGGTCTCAAGGGCGCGGCGCGACGTCCAGAAAATGTCGCGATCCTGTTTCAACACGGAATTGAGCCAGCGTGGCAAAAGCCCGTATTCGCCAAACGTCATGCGGCGCGTCCCGTCACTTTCCACCATATGAGCCAGACGCGAGGCGCGGTGATCGGTTTCAATCGCCACACAAGAGGTCAGTGCCAATTGCTGTAAAATCGTGCCTTCCGCAGTCGATTTTTCCAGCGCACAGCTTTTATCGCGGAAAGAAACCCATGCGGCTTCACTCTCGGTAAAGGCTTTGACTTGGTCTTCATCCAACTCTTTCAGGTACGCGGCGGAAATCTCTTTCAAACGGGCTTCGGCAGAATTTTTGTGGTCTGTCAGGCAGGTCAGCGCATCTGCCGTGCTGGTAATCTCATCACAAAAACCCGCATGCAGATAAGGCGTCAGATCCTCGGCTTTACGCGCCTCAGCCGTGCCTGCGAGCCATGCTGTGCCCAGCAAAGCCGCAAAGAATAAAATCGCTATGGTTTTCGTATGGAACATCCGCTATCCTGCGAAAAAATTGATCATATGGCGCAAGTTGGAAGCGCCCGTCACCAAGAATACAGAAAGGCATTAAAATGACAAGTCAAGACGCAGAGCCAACTTCTATCGGAGATACGTTGCGCTCGCTGGCCTGTACAACATGGAAGACCGTGTCTTTTCCTGTCCACCCCGCCGGCTGGCCTTTCATCACAGCCTTTGCGATTGTGACCATTATTCTGGCTTTCCTGTCCGAATTTTTGGGCCTTGTCGGCATTTTACTGACTGTCTGGTGCCTGTATTTCTTCCGTAATCCCGTGCGCACCGTTCCCCAGAAAGAGGGCCTGATCGTCTCGCCTGCTGACGGACGTGTCATCAAAATCGATGAAAAAGTCAGTCTGCCCGCCGAACTGGACGCGATTGAAGATTCAGCCGCAGACTGGACCCGCGTCAGCATTTTCTTGAGCGTCTTTAACGTGCATGTGAACCGCGTGCCGATGGGCGGACGTGTCAAACAGGTTGTTTATCATATGGGCCAGTTTTTGAATGCCTCACTGGATAAGGCTTCGGAAAAGAACGAACGCTCGACAACTCTGGTGGAGGTATCTCCGGGCAAGCATATTGCTTTCGTGCAAATTGCAGGCCTTGTCGCTCGTCGTATTATCAATGAACTCGCTGTCGATCAGCAGGTCGAGACAGGTGAGATCATGGGCATTATCCGTTTCGGATCACGTCTGGATGTTTACCTGCCTAAAGGTGTCCATCCGCAAGTTGCCATCGGACAAACCGCCATTGCCGGTGAAACCGTGATTGCCGATATGACCTCCAAAGATAAGGCCATTGAGGGCCGCTCTCTGTAATTATTTGTAATTGACGAAGATGAGCTCCTCTAAATCAAAGACTGACAGTCATTTACGCGCCCTGCCCCGTGATGAGGCAGGTGTGAGTGAAGAGAGTCCTGTGGCTGAAAGCTCATCTCTTGCACTTCACAAACTTCTTCCGAATATGATGACATTGATGGCGTTGCTGTCCGGTATGACAGCCATCCAGATGGCTATTAACGGACGCTATGAATTTTCGATCATTCTGATTTTGATTGCCTCCATTCTGGATGCGCTGGACGGAGCCACCGCACGCCTATTGAATGCCGGCAGCGAATTCGGTGCCCAGCTCGACTCTTTATCCGACTTCTTGTGCTTTGGTATTGCCCCCGCCTTCATTCTTTATGTCTGGGGGCTGGATGAAATCGGGCGTTTGGGCTGGATTGCCACATTGATTTACGGCGCGGCATGCGCCCTCAGACTGGCACGTTATAATGTCAGCGCCCATCACCCCGATGAAAAGCCCGAATGGGCGCGCCTTTTCTTTCAGGGCGTTCCCGCACCTGCGGCGGCCGGGTTGGCGCTTTTCCCGATGTATATGAGCTTTCAGGCACGTGAAACCTTTGCTGAACTGAACTTTGCTCTGCCTTTAGTCGGTATCTGGGTGATTGTGGTTGCGGCTCTGATGGTCTCGCGCATTCCGACATGGTCATCCAAACAACTCAAAGTGCGCCAGGGCATGACCGTGCCGTTTCTGGCTTTACTTTGTTTTACGGTCGCCTCACTCATTCATGCGCCCTGGCTGACACTGACCGTGGTTTCGATCATTTACATGATCTCGCTGCCGCTCACCTTCCGCTATTACCGCCGCATGGAGCGTGAACACGGCGCAAGAGAAGCGGACCTCACCGATCTCGCGATCGGTGCCAGCGACGATTAAATCCAAAAATTTGGGGTATTAAGCAAATGCCGGGGCAACAGGTTGTGTCACCGCATGTTTGACATCGGCAATATGCTCACTATGGGCGCGTTCCTGCAAAATCAGGTCTTTCAACTGACGGGGCATTTCCTGACCGCGCCATACATTCGTAGCCTC
This sequence comes from Pseudobdellovibrionaceae bacterium, assembly GCA_050251555.1. Taxonomy (GTDB): domain Bacteria; phylum Pseudomonadota; class Alphaproteobacteria; order Micavibrionales; family Micavibrionaceae; genus UBA2137. The sequence goes on from JBFWMN010000002.1 coordinate 20,562, forward strand.
TTGCACTGCGGGTGCGGGGGCCAAGGGTACGGCGTTTGTTTGGGTAACAGGGGAAGGTGCGCTCAACGGATCAACCTCTCCTGCAAAAGATCTTCCCTCTTCATCATCAAAAGAACCGAATAATGTGCTTTCCGCCATATCGTGACCGGCAGCCGAAGCCAGACGACCGCCGTTCATAATATCACCCGCCGTGCTCATGGCACGGATCGCACCTGTGAACTGAGGCATACCTGAAATAAGGGCTGATGCGATACCGCCCGTCACCGCCGTATCAATCGCAACGCCGATGGCTGTCCGCAATAAACCACCCTGTTGTGCGGGGGCGGGACCGTTAGGATCAAAACCCAGCTCTTTCATACCCTGCAGGGCATCATCAATCGCACCGCGGCTTACGGCAATTGCGTCTTTCGCAAAAGCCGCCGTCATGCCGCGACCGGCTGTCACCGGATCGGGGGCGGCTGCAAGATAATCATTTCCGGTTTTTTGCGTGAACGAGCCAAGCCCCTGAAGGCCGGCATCCAATTCATCTGCAAACGCTTTATACATGTATCCCTCTTTTAACATATTTATTCTCACATGAAACGAATAAACATGTCCAAGCGTTCCCCAAAAGATCAACAAAAAGAGTGACTTATGTCAATGGTTACGCATTCGTTAATAGGTCTTCAGCCGCAACGATAATGCCTCAGCGACATCCGCACCAGTTAAAAGAGAATTATCATTTTCTTTCAATGACATATCTGAAATCGTCCGCGCCAGTCTCAGCACGCGATGATAGGCTCGCGCCGATAAATCGAGCTTTTCGGCAGCCCGCGCCATCATTTCAGCGGCTTTGTCATCCATTTGCGTCAAAGCTTCCAGCTCCTCGCCTTGCAGATGGGCATTAAGGCGTGCCTTGAAACCATATTTTGCGGCACGTTCGGCCTGCAAGGCCCTGACCCGTGCAACGCGGGCCGCAACAACCGCGCTGCTTTCACCCTTTCCGCCTGTCATGAGATCCGAGACCTGCACGGCAGGCACTTCAACGGTCACATCAATCCTGTCAAACATCGGTCCCGAGATTTTCGATTGATAGTCACTGCCGCATCGCGGAGCTTTCGTGCATTCCCTTGTCCCTGAGCCCAGATACCCGCAGCGGCAAGGGTTCATGGCTGCAACCAATTGTACACGGGCAGGATATGTTGCGTGGTAATTGACGCGGGAAACAAGCACTTCACCTGTTTCCAAAGGCTGGCGCAAAGCCTCAAGGGCGGCGCGCTGAAACTCGGGAAACTCGTCCAGGAAGAGGACGCCATGATGGGCCAAAGAGATTTCACCCGGCGTCGCCTTTTGCCCCCCACCCACCAGTGCAGGAAGCGAGGCCGAATGATGCGGGTCGCGAAACGGACGGGTTTTCAAAAGGCCGTCCTCGGGCAACGTTCCCGACAAAGAATGCACCATCGAAACCTCGAGCGCCTCTTTCGGATCAAGCGGCGGTAAAATACCGGGCAGGCACGAAGCCAGCATGGATTTACCTGACCCCGGCGGGCCGATCATCAACATGTTGTGACCGCCTGATGCGGCAATCTCAAGCGCACGTTTGGCGGTTTCCTGACCCTTTACGTCCGCCAGATCAGCGCCCTTTTTCGGGCGATCATCCGCGTCCGCGAGTTTGGCTTCAGGGGTTTTTAAGACTTGCGCGCCTTTAAAGTGATTCATAAGAGAAAGAAGAGAGGCAGGGGCAAGGATCTCCAGATCACCTGCCCATGCTGCTTCTGCGCCGCAAGCCTTAGGGCAAATCAGGCCCTTCCCCTTGGAGGCAGCATGAATGGCAGCAGGCAAGACACCCGACACGCTTCGGATTTCGGCGCTTAATGACAATTCACCAAGCGCTACATAGCCGCTTAACTCTTGGGTATCCAGCGCGCCCATGGCTGCCAGAATCGCCAAGGCAATCGGCAAATCATAATGCGAACCTTCTTTGGCAAGGTCGGCAGGTGCCAGATTAATGGTCACACGTTTGGCAGGAAGGGAAAGGCCCAGCGCATGCAGGGCGGCACGAACGCGTTCACGGCTTTCACCAACCGCCTTGTCAGGCAAGCCCACAAGTGTAAAGGCAGGCAGGCCATTGGCGATCTGCACCTCGACATCGACATCAAGGACTTCCACGCCGTGAAAGGCGACAGTTGAAATCTTGGCTTGCATGATGGCTTAAGAAATCTCCCCTTTAACGGGAAATAGCACAAGAACAAAACAGAAACAAGTGAGAAGCTGTGCTTAGCGTAAGTAAGTCAACAGACTTAAGGACGAAATGGCGCACAGAACAAAAACGAATTTGACGCGTGCATAAGCAAAGGCAGGTTGAACCGTTATTTGCGGGAGGAGATAAGAGAAACGACGCCACAGAATGAGGCTCATTGTGAGTGTCACGAAGAAGCAGTTGGCTCCGCTCATTGATGCGTAAAGTGTGTCCTTAACCTGAAGGGCGGCATAGAGTGTCGTAATCAGCGAAGAGGCAAACCAGATTGACCAGCTTTGCAGTGACAAATCTTCGCAGCGTCCGTCCGTACGGATGATTTTGAGGATTTGCGGCAAGTAAGCGCAAATCCCGATAAATCCGATGGCTGAATACAAAACACTAAGCATGAAAGCCATCATGCGTGTTTATGGTAAAGAAGAGATTACAGATCGATAAAATTTTATCTAAATGTGAGACAAGCTTACGACCCGATCATTGCGCCCAATTGCGTGCCGCCCAGAATGTGGAAATGAAAGTGCGGGACTTCCTGCCCGCCATGCACTTTCGTATTGGCAATGACGCGATACCCCTTATTAGCCACACCCGCTTCATCCGCTAAAGCAGCGACAGCTTCGAACATAGCGGCCTTTTCTTCAGGCTTGGCGTGCAGTCCGAAGTCATGGATATCGGTGTAGCGGCCCTTGGGAATCACCAGAATATGGACAGGCGCTTTGGGATTTATATCTTTAAAAGCAAAGACATAGTCATTCTCCAGTAAAGGAGTTGCCGGAATTTCGCCTTTCAGAATTTTGTCGAAGATGTTTCCGTGGGGGTAGCTCATGGCAATTGTGTCCTTTTTGTGGCAGTTGCGTTATGTAAACTTATGAGAATCAGAAGTTACATTTCTCTTTTTCGTAATCCTGTAATGTTTTCTGACACCGTGTCGGTTTTACTTCCCATTTTGAAGCGACTCTGATATAAGGGGATACTAATGAAAAACAAATAATAATAACTTTAGGGAGAGATCCAAAATGACCGACAAAGGTTATTGGATAGAATGTATTCCGGTTCATTCAAACACAAACGAAAACTTCTTACCGGACTTATATAGCGCTTCAATCGATTCATTTCCCGATATGAGCGTTACTGCTGCCAGCCCCGATATGGCTGTCCAGAAACTTCGCGAGAAACTCCGCAAGATCAAGAATTACTACGCCATGACAGGTCGTACGCTCCCTGAAGCGCACAACCCGATGACCCCTACAGGTCGCCACCGTGCGGTCAGAGGCTGGATGTCGGTTTATATGAATGTCGAAGAAGCGTAAACGCATAAGCCTTTACGGGTATTGATAAAAAACAGGCAGAGGCGAACCAACGCTTCGCCTGTTTTTTTATGCGAGAAGCTTATAGTAATAGCGGCCCGGAATGACCTCGCCATCAACCTTGGCGTAATAAGGATGCCGCCCGAGCTGGACATAGCCGGCCCCCTCATACAGACGGATCGCGGCTTCCTGTGTTTCGCGTATGTCGAGATTGATGACCTCGACCTTTTCCTTTTTCGCCTGATCTTCAATGACAGAAAGCATACGCCCTGCGATTCCGTGACCACGCGCCCAAGGTGAGACAAAATGCGAGGTGAGTTGCGCCGAGAAAGATTGCGCCTCGTTATTCTTGGGTGGCAAGACAAGCTGCGCCGTTCCGCAAATGACCTGATCCAGTCTTGCGACAAACAGAAGGCGTGACGGCATCGTGATCACACCTTGCCAGTAGCGCTCGAGAATATCGCGGGATGGTTTTTCGACCCAACCAAAGCCCCCGCCATTCTGGATGGCGGCATCGGTCGCATCACATAAATCATTCAAATCAGCAGCGATAAGCTGTTCGCGAACAAGTTCGATTTCGACAGCCGGTTGCGGGTCAACGGATATGCTACCCATGCGAACCATGGAGACCTCCCTCGTTTTCTTTACTGATGAATGTGCCGTAGCTCTATTATATGGTTTTTGGCCCGCAAGATACAAGCTGCGTTGCGGCAATTTCAGGGCTTTTCATGCGCCGTTTTCATGAAGGACAGAATCCCTCCGCCGATCAGCACGAAGACGGTTACGCCCAGTGAAACAATGGGTTCGATGTGACCGACCAGCAACGTGTAAAAGATTTTCCCGCCGATAAAAACGAGCACAATAGAGAGCGCATATTTCAGATATTTGAAGCGTTCCAAAAGGGCCGCCAGCATGAAATACATCGCCCGCAATCCCAGAATGGCAAAGATGTTGCTGGTAAAAACAACAAACGTATCGTCGGTAATCGCCAGCACGGCAGGAATAGAATCCATAGCAAAGAGGAGATCGGCAAATTCAATGGTGATCAGCGCCATGAAAAGCGGTGTCAAATGCAGCGATTTTTTGCCGCTCACGGAATCGGTTTTACGGATCAGGAAGCGATTGCCCTCAATCAACGTCGTGATATGGAAGTGGCTGCTTAAAAATTTGCGGACTGTCGAATCCTCAATATCCGGCGCGTCGTCATCGTCGGTCAGCATGATACGTATACCCGTATAAACCAACAATGCGCCGAAAACATAAAGGATCCATGAGAATTGTGCGACGATATAGGTCCCCACACCGATCACCACCCCGCGCAACACGAGCACACCGATAATCCCCCAGAAGAGAACGCGGTGCTGGTAGGCCAGCGGAATCTGATAATAGCCGAAGATGACCGACATCACGAAAATATTGTCGAGCGACAGACTCTTTTCGACCAGATAGGCCGTAAAATACGGGATGCCCTCGTCCGAGCCGAAATACCACCAGACCCAAATTCCAAAGAGAGTCGCCAGAAAAATATAAAAGAGCGTGAGAGTAATGCTCTCTTTCAGGCCGATCGCATGATCCTTGCGATTCAAGACACCCAGATCGAAAAGTAACAGGGCAAAAATCGCCGTAAAAAATCCCAGCCATGCCCAGACCGGCGCGTCAAGTACGCTCAAGGACATGAAAGTGAGAAGCTGATCCATAAAGGGCCCTGAAAAGATCGTGGTCGGTAAAGAACAGCACAGCCCTGAGGTCAGAGTTGCACCCACGCAGTTTTACCGAAAGCCCCTCAAAAATCTAGGACTTTTCGTAACAGGCTCATTCTCTTCATGATTTTTACCGCCATGCGAATCCTGCAACCCTCTTGCGAATGAAGTGAGCTTGACCCTGAAGCACGTCTTATGTCATATCGCTGTTCCCGAAAAAAAACCGCGACTTAACTGCGGGCCAAAAAAGAATAGAGGATGACATGGTACATATCGGACGCGGCTGGGGCAGCCCTTCAGTCACAACACGCATTGCAGATGAAACGAGCATCGCACAAAAATTGCGAACAGAATTCAAAAAATATCAGGCTGATTTAGGTGCGGCACAACTGGACTCATGCGTAGACGGGAGAGCACATTTCACTCTGGCTTCGAACAACACGCTGACCATCCAGTTCGGCGAACATCATGACGATGATGCGCTCAAAACCACAATCTGGAGCGAACAACGCATCGCACGCGGACAAGGCCAGCATATTGATGTGTGCTAATGGCTTGAAAGCCTGAAGCAGCCTAAATTATAAGAGGCGCGGTTGCCCGCCATCGCGGGCAATTACCGACGAGAGCTGGCTCTCATCCTGAAGATCCCAGTAGACATCCGAGACATAGGGCCCTGGTTGGCTAAGACGTCTTTCATTCATGCAAAGACGCTCATAGGGAACGAGGACATAAGGAAAGGCCAAAATTTCCGCTTCGCCCGTTGCTTCCATAAAATCCTTCCAGCGTGATGCCGAACGGTTCACATTCACCGTCTGATACAGATAATGTGTCGGTCCGAAATCATGGCCCCCAATCAGATTGCCGTTTCCGCGAAATCTGTTGTGGCTGGCCTCTTCCTGCAAAGTCTGCTTTGAGGCTTTCCAATTGATAATGCGGGGGAAGCCCGTGCGAACAAGTTGATCCGAAGCGCCGCTATTATGTGTCTGATCATTCAGAAGATCCTCATAGAGCGCATGCATGGCCTCACGCGTATCAATACGGAAACGGCTGAAAGGGCGAACCTGATGCTCATACCACACCCATGATTTTTCCAAGGCACTGGGATCGGCAGCACGGATGATATCTTCGGCGCGCTTGAATTCCTCGACCGAGTGAAACTCCACAATGAAAGGGTCACGCGCATCAATCTTTGCCAATGTACCATTATTATCTTGTTTAACGGCTTGGGAAAAAGGGGTGCTAAGCGGATAGCCCGCGTTAAAGCGCATATGAAACAAGATCAGGCGACCCTCGCGGGTTGCCTGATCAAGTTCTCTCTCCCCCAGATTTGGTGTGGTCGTTTCTTTCATCGCCTACACTCTTCTGCCTTCTCTCTCGTAACGTCTTCCTGCTCAACTCGACGTTTCTGTCCAGTCATTTATTTTACGTAATACTGCCAGAGTTTTTTTGTATTTGCAAGTTTTTGAAAGTGATCTAAATTAAACATATGAAATACAATGCTTTTTTGTTCCTTTTTTGTGCCGCCCTTCTCGCAGGACTCCTGCCCGTTCAGGCACAGAATAAGGAAGAATCAGTCGACACATTTCTGGCCCTGTCCCTGCCGTTAGAGTGCCGGCTGGGCAAAACCTGCTGGATCATGAACTATCCTGACGATGATGCCGCGAGCGGTGCCGTTAAGGATGCGGCCTGCGGTAAACGCAGCTATGACGGACATAAAGGCACTGATTTTGCCATTCGCGATACCAAACTCATGGATAAAGGCGTTGCCGTTCTCTCCGTTGCCGACGGGACGGTTTTCCGTTTGCGTAACGGACAAGAAGATACGTTTAAAAGCGATGCGGAAATGACCGCCATTCATGACGCCAATCTGGATTGCGGGAACGGGGTGATTATCGACAATGGCGACGGCTGGCTGACGCAATATTGTCACTTGAAGAAAAACTCGCTGAAAGTGAAAGAAGGAGATAAAGTTCGTCGCGGTCAAAAAATCGCCGAGGTCGGCATGTCTGGTATCACACAGCATCCGCATGTGCATTTGACCCTCATTCATAAGGGCGAAATTATCGACCCATTCACAGGTGCTCCGACCCAAAACGGATGCCGCCCCGATATGAGCGGCAGCCTCTGGGCCGATAAAACCATCACATATGAACCGTTCGTACTTTACGATATGGGTTTTGCCGAAACACCGCCCGATTTTGAAGGCATCGCCATGGGCAACCGCGGCGAAATTCCCAAAACACACTCCCCCGCCTTCTTGGTCTGGTTTGCCTATTTCGGGCCTGAAAAAGGCGACCGCATTACGGTGGAAGTAACCGCCCCTTCGGGGCAAGACGGCTCATTCAAAGAAGAAATGGTGCAGGACCTGGACCGCGCCCGCCAGTTTTACTATGTAGGGCGCGCCGCACCCTCAGGCGGGTTTGCACGTGGGACATGGAAAGCGACCGTCACGATTTCTCGTGACGGCCTCAAAGATCCCGTGACACTCACACGTGCCGTGGATGTCTTATAAGTCTTAGGGTTTCAGCAAGATACGAGCCGTCACCGTCATCGCAATGTCGGATTCGCCTGCTTCGGCAACAGCCTGCTTCATATCTGCTGCAGCACCTGCCATTTCCATACGCGCCATCATCGGGACGGGTTGGGGAGGCATAAAACCGCCATCGGTGTTGATCTCGATAAACTGGATGCTGGATTTGCCCAAAGCCTTACCGGCCACTTCGGCACGCGTCTGCAGTTTTTTAAGCGCCTTGGTCATCAGCTCATCACGCACGGATTCCTGCTTTTTATCAGACAATGTGTAGTTCAGATTATTGATGATCAGACCTTGATCCTGAAGCTCGGTGACAAGATCAAGCAAGGCCTCCTTATCTGTACTGACCAGATCGATGGTTTGCTGACCGCGCCACTCTTCAACGGTTTTTTCGCCGTCTTTCGTAACGGGACGGTAATTCTGATAGACATTGTAAGAGCCCGTCGACGTCTTCACAGCATCAACAGCCTTAGCTTTTTTCAAAGCCTTGCCCATCACATCGTTGATCTTATTTTGCACGACTTTCGCGTCCTTATCAGTGACCTCCGCTCTTAAGGAGGCATTCAGTTGATCCTGCTCCAACGTCATCGTTTCAGATGCCGACAAGTTGAGAATGACAGCACCTTCAGGAGGAATGCGCGACATGAAATCGTCTTGTGCCAGCGCATCATTATTCAAGACGGCAACGGGACCACCGAAAGCCAGCAGGGTCATACATAAAGGGGTCAGAATTTTTTTCATGGGGGACATATCTCCTAATTTTCGTTCGATTTCATGTTTTCAGCGCATCGCGCATGGTACGCATCAACCCAGTCTATTTCTTCGCGTGTCAGTAAATTTTTGTCAATCAGCGCATCTTCAAAAGGCACCAGCGTAATTGTCTCAAACGCAAAAATGCGCTTTCCGTTCTCCAGCTTTTCGCCCGTATCATAACAAATCACCAGATTCTCGATGCGGATACCGAACGCGTCTTCTTTATAATAGCCGGGCTCATTGGACAGGATCATGCCTTCCAAAATCGGATCGTGTGAACGGGGGCTGATAGATGTGGCTTCCTCGTGAACGCTTAAATAGACACCCACGCCATGCCCTGTTCCGTGCGCAAAATCAAGGCCTGCCTCCCATAAGGGTTGGCGGGCCAACGCATCAATCTGCGCCCCTGTTGTACCTTCGGGAAACTTCGCACGGGCAACGGCAATATGACCTTTTAGAACCCGTGTATAGGCTTCTTTTTCCTCAGCCGTCGGCGTGCCGTTCAGGGCAATCACTCGGGTAATGTCGGTGGTTCCGTCAGGATACTGCGCACCGGAATCAATGAGAAGTAGGCCTTGTCCTTTGATCTCTTTATTCGTCTCAGGCGTTACGCGGTAATGGATGATCGCGCCGTTCCCCTGCCAGCCACAAATCGTCTCAAACGATTCATCACGCAACACACCCGTTGTGCCACGCGCATGAGTAAGCGCATCCACGACATGTTGTTCGGTAAGCGCACCTTTGGGAGCTTCAGCACGCAACCAGTCAAAAAATTGCGTGAGGACTATGCCGTCTCTATTATGGGCAATGCGCATAGCTTCACGCTCCGCCTCAACCTTACAGGCGCGCAATTTAATGCATGGGTCTTCCATGTCGGTGACACGCGCTGCACCTTTTTCCAAAACTTGCGTAAACCAGGATGTGGCCCGTTTAAAATCCAGCCCGACATGATTGCCTTTATCTGCCGCGATACGGGAAAGCTCCCCTTCCGTTTCATCAAAGGGAATGAGCGACACCGCATTGCCGAGTTTGGCGCGGATCGCATCGGAAACACGGTCGGGGTTGATGAACCAAAAGACATGCCCGTCTGCCGTAATCGTGGCATAGGAGAGTGCAACAGGCGTGTGCGCGACATCGGAGCTTCTGATATTCAAAAGCCAAGCAATGGAATCGGGTGCTGAAATCACGAAATGTGTCAGGTTTTTTTCCTGAAGCTTGTCAGCCACCAGCAGGCGTTTTTGTTCGGCGCTACGCCCTGCAAATTTCTCATCGAACAGGATAATTTCCGCATCGGGACGGGAGGGTGCATCCTTCCAGACCTGATCCACCAGATTGTCATTTAAGGGAACAAGCTCAATGCCCTTGGCATCAAAGAGGGCGCGATAACCGCTGATTTGCGACGGAGAATGGAGGCGCGGATCATACCCGACACGCCCGCCTTTCTTCACATGATCGGCAACCCATTCAGGGATTTTGATTTGGGTAGAATCTGCCAGAGCATAAAGGCTGGAATCCACTTGATCGCGGATTTGCAGCGTGTACCGCCCGTCCGATGCCACGAGCGCCGTATCTTTCAAAAAAACCGCATAACCTGCCGACCCCGTAAAGCCCGTCATATAGGCGACGCGTTCGGCATAAGGGGCCAGAAACTCGCTTTGAAATTCATCCGTGCGCGGCAATAAAAAACCATCCAGTTTTTGTGCTGCCATTTGGGCGCGAAGCGCTTCCAGTCTTTCCTGAATGAGAGTGGATGAGGCCACGTTCTTCCTTTCCTTGATCTGGACATATGCCGTTAATCGTGCCAAGTATGGAGCGACATTTGCAAAATGCAAGAAAGATCAAAGCAAGACAAACCATGAGCGCTTTTAAACCCGTCCGCAAAGCGGTTTTCCCTGTCGCCGGTCTCGGCACACGTTTCCTTCCAGCCACCAAGGTCATGCCTAAAGAAATGCTGCCTTTGGTCGATCGCCCTTTAATCCAGCACGCCTTCGAAGAGGCACGCGAGGCGGGGATTGAGGAATTCATTTTTGTGACAGGCCGTCAAAAGGAAATGCTGGAAGAGCATTTCGATTACCAGCCGGAACTTGAGCGCACGCTTGAAGCCCGCGGCAAGACCGACATGATTGAAAAAGTGCGCTCGTCGGAAATGGGCGAAAGCCAGCTTTTTCTGACACGTCAGGCCCGCCCGTTGGGTCTTGGTCACGCCATCTGGTGCGCCCGCAAACTGGTCAGTGACGAGCCGTTTGCGATTATGCTGCCTGATGATGTGGTTCTTTCCAAAACACCGTGCCTCAAACAAATGGTGAATGCCTATAACGAAACAGGCGGCAACCTTGTCGCCGTCATGGATGTGCCCCGTGAGCACACCAACAAATACGGTATTCTCGATATTGAAAAGGAAGAGGGGCAGATGGTTGCAATTAAGGGGCTGGTTGAAAAACCCAGACCCGAAGACGCCCCTTCAACCCTGTCCATTATCGGGCGTTACATCCTGCAACCCGAAGTCTTTACCCATCTCTCCAAGTTTGAGACAGGTGCGGGCGGTGAAATTCAATTGACGGATGCGATGGCGAAACTCATTGGCGCACAACCTTTCCACGGCTTCCGTTATGAAGGTCAGCGTTACGATTGCGGGTCTCGTGTCGGGTTTATTGAGGCCAATATCGCCTTCTCGCTACATGATCCCGAAATCGGGGAGTCCATCAAGCGCATCGTCAAAGAACAAGCCGCCAATCTCTAAGGCAAGGTCCTTCACATACATGACACACATCTTCCACCCTTCCGTTTTACGCGAATACGACATACGCGGCCTTGTCGACCAGACTTTGACGGAAAAGGACGCCTATGCAATCGGTCGCGCTTTCGGCACGATGGTTAAGCGTCGTCATGGTCAAAAAGTGGCGGTTGGTTATGACGGACGCGAGAGCTCCCCGCGCTTTGCGGGCGAACTTGTTAAGGGCCTGCGTGAGACAGGGTTACATGTGCGCCTGATCGGGCAAGGCCCTTCACCGCTTCTTTATTATGCCGTGAAATCCGATAAGGACATTGATGCGGGCATTATGATTACGGGGTCACATAACCCGTCTTCTTATAATGGTTTCAAAATGCTGTTTGCCGACAAACCTGTTTTTGGTGAACTGGTTCAGGACATAGGACGGATTGCCGCAGGCGGAGACTATGAGAATGGGGCCGGCGATTTGGAAGAAGTGGATATCACCGAGGCCTATCTGGAGCGCTTACTCAAAGACCTCATCCCGCATGATGGATTTCATGTTGTCTGGGATAACGGCAATGGTGCGGCAGGCGACCTTTTAACGCGTCTGACCAAAAAATTACCCGGAAAACACGAAATTCTTTACGGTGAAGTCGACGGGACTTTCCCCAATCACCATCCTGACCCCACCGTTGACGAGAATCTGACCGATTTGATTTCGGCGGTGAAATCATCGGGTGCCGACCTCGGAATCGCTTTTGATGGTGATGCCGACCGCATTGGTGTCGTCACAAAAACAGGCGGGATTTTACGCTGCGATATCCTGCTTGCCCTTTATGCGCAGACTGTACTGAAAGCGCATCCGGGAGCGGCGATTGTTGCCGATGTGAAATGCTCGCAAGTCCTCTTTAACGAGATTGAGAGACTTGGCGGAAAACCCGTTATGTGGAAGACGGGGCATTCGCTGATCAAGACCAAGATGGCAGAAACGAACGCTCCGCTAGCGGGTGAGCTTTCAGGCCATATTTTCTTTGCCGACATGTATTACGGTTATGACGATGCGTTGTACTGCGCCGTTCGCCTGTTAAATGTCCTGACCGAAACAGGTAAGGATCTGGATGCGCTGACCGCCCATCTGCCGCGTCTCATGTCTACACCTGAAATTCGTTTCGAGGTGGATGAGGAACGTAAATTCGCGATGGTCTCGGAATTGCAGGACAATCTGAAATCGGACCTGCCGCAAGGTGCCGCGTTTGACGATATTGACGGCGTGCGCATTTCAACCGAAGATGGCTGGTGGCTTTTACGCGCCTCCAACACCCAAAATGTGCTGGCGTGCCGCATCGAAGCCAAAGATGAGGCGGGCCTATCCCGTCTGAAAACCATGCTGAAAACGCAAGTCGAAAAAATCGGCTGTTCCGTTCCTTTCTGAAAGTAAAAGATATGACCACTGAAGACCCTATTGCTCTGGCCCAGACACAACTTCTTGAATTGTTGTCATCACGCATTTGTCATGATCTGATCTCGCCTGTCGGCGCGATCCATAACGGGATTGAATTTCTGGAAGATATGGGCCCTGACGCGCTTGAAGATGCGCTCAATCTCATGAAACATTCCACCAAGCAGGCAACCGTAAAGCTCCAGACATACCGTATGGCCTACGGGGCAGGCGGGCGCGATTCGGCCGTGACATTCAAGGATGTCTGTGCAGGCCTCCAATCCTATTTCGGACTGGAAGCCAAAGTGGCTCTGGCATGGGTCGACGGTCAGGCCAATACCGATCAGCAACCCGCAGGTCTATGCAAGCTCGCGGCAGGAGCACTCCTTCTTTTGGGTGAAACCCTGCCGAAAAAAGGCCTGATTATGGGCGAGATCAAAGGTGAGGGTGAGATTGAATTTACCGCTCAAGGAGAATCTTGCAAATTCCGCGACCATACGGTCGATGCCTTAAACGGTGAAGCTGACATTTCCGACCTCGATCCACGCCTTATTCATCCTTATGTATTGGGTTTAAGCGCACGCGCACTGGGCTTTAAAATTGCCGCTTCGGAGAATGACGGCACAGTCACGCTGAATATTCGCCGCGCTTAAATATAAATTGCTGCCTGAAAGGCTTGCGCGGACCCCCGACGGGGGATAAACATATGGGCCATGAATATGAGCACCCCCCTTCCCAAGATTAAAACGGCCCTTCTTTCGGTATCCGATAAGGACGGTCTTGTCCCCTTTGCCAAAGGCCTTGCAGCCCTTGATATCAAGCTGCTTTCAACGGGCGGAACAGCCAAAACATTGCGCGAGGCAGGGTTACAGGTCACCGATGTCTCCGATCATACAGGCTTTCCCGAAATGATGGACGGGCGCGTGAAAACCCTGCACCCGAAAATCCATGGCGGCCTTCTGGCACGCCGCGACGTTGCCGAGCATGTTGCCTCTATGGATGAGCACGATATCGCTTGTATCGACCTTGTGGTTGTTAATCTCTACCCGTTTGTGCAAACACTGGAATCGGGCGCAGACTTTCAAACATGCGTTGAAAATATCGATATTGGCGGGCCTGCCATGCTCAGATCCGCTGCCAAAAACTTTGATTTTGTCGGTGTGGTCACGAACCCTGCGGACTATGGCGCGGTTTTATCCGAAATTCAGGACAATGACGGCGCATTGTCCCAGGCGACACGCATGCGCCTATCGGCCCTCACCTATACGCACACAGCCGCCTATGATGCCGCGATTTCCGCGTGGTTATCGGGCGAAGTCGCCAAATCCTCAAAGCACGAGGCCTACACACCGCCTGTGCGCGCCTTTGCCGGACGTTTGAAACAGACCCTTCGTTACGGTGAAAATCCGCACCAAACAGCTGCCCTATATGCCGATGCCTCGAAACGTCCGGGCGTTGCGACAGCCACACAGGTGCAGGGCAAGGAACTCTCTTATAATAATCTGAATGACACAGATGCGGCTTTCGAACTGGTTGCCGAATTTGAAGAACCTGCGGTTGCCATTATCAAGCATGCAAACCCTTGCGGGGTTGCCACTGCCGAAAGCTGCCTTGAGGCTTACAAGCTTGCCCTTCGCTGCGACCCCACATCTGCTTTCGGTGGAATTATCGCCCTTAACCGTACTTTAGACGGTGAAACTGCCGCTGAGATCATCAAGGTCTTTTCCGAAGTGATTATCGCACCCTCGATCACAGCCGAGGCAATTGAGATTTTAAAAAGCAAAGCCAATGTCCGCGTCCTGACAACAGGCGAAATGCCTGATCCGCTTGAGACACGCGATATCGTCAAATCGATTGCTGGCGGGCTTCTTGTCCAGTCTGCCGATTCGGGCCGCGTCAATGAAGAGGACCTGAAAGTGGTCTCCGACCGCGAGCCCACACCAGAAGAAATGGACGATCTTCTGTTTGCTTTCCGGGTGGCAAAACACGTGAAATCCAACACGATTGTCTACGTTAAAGATGGTGCCACCGTGGGAATTGGTGCAGGACAAATGAGCCGAATTGATGCTGCTAAAATCGCTGCTTCCAAAATGGCAGAGGCAGGGCTTTCAGGCTGCAAGCCTGTTGTGGCTTCGGATGCCTTTTTCCCCTTTGCCGATGGTTTGATTGCGGCAGCGGATGCCGGGGTCACGGCTGTCATTCAGCCCGGTGGATCTATCAGAGATCAGGAAGTCATTGAGGCCGCAAATGATCGCGGCCTCGCTATGGTTCTTACCGGCATGCGCCATTTTAAGCATTAAAGCATCGGCACCATAGCCATTCTTTGTTGCCTTTCTAACCATTGCTCACGCTCTGCTTCATCAGCCGCAGTAATAGCTGCACTGTTATCCGCACGCACATCTGCCTGATCGGCACGCTGTTCACGGTCCATAATGAAGCCCGTGCCAGGTGTCGAACCGCCTTGGAATTCCGCATCCTGCCCTGCAGCCGCAGCACTATAATCACGGCGAGGGCCGGATGTCATGAGCGCAGCGCGAGCGGCAGGAACATCGCGGAAATACTGGTCTAAATAACCTAGCGTGTAGTCTTTACCCGCAAGACCAAGCTGAACACCACTTTGTGCAAAACCTGTGAAACCGTTTCCGTACATATAGAATTGCATGACCAACATGTCGTTTTGCGTTGGATTAAAGTGCTCAGGATCATTCACATACTGTTCTGCCAGCTCATAAAAACGATCCTGAATTTGCATGACGCTTTCGTAGGCACGACGGCTATCGACATCGCCTTCTTCACCTGCGGCGCGGTACAATTCCGAATAGCGCACCATACTTGCCGCATCCAAAAAGGCATATTTTGTTGCATCGTCAAAAGTGCCATCTGCATCAATATATCCAATCGTTCTGGCAGGATAATTACCATTGGCAGGGATATGCTGGGCGTCTGATCCGACAGCCGTATCAATCAGGTTTTGATTATTTTTATTCAATTGCCATTGCAGACGAAACACACCGTTTTCAGTTGCAAAGCTGTTGCCGCGTTCAAGAAGCAATTCGCTCAGTTGGGAAACTTTGGGTGCTTCGGCAGAAAACTGGTTGACCAGCGATGCGGAGATTGCGACACCGCCGACAACGAAAGAGGCCTTACCGGCAACTTCCAATGCTTCGGCACCGACACGCACAAGTCTGGCCTTACCGATAATACCGACGCCGCCCGCCAAAAGCGTCGGGTCGACAATGTTACCCAGTACGACAGCTGTAGAAATAGAACCATCAACAGCATGCCACGTGCGACCGCCATCCGTCGTATAATTGTAATCCATTACGCCATCGCCCTCAATTCCCATCCGGCGCTGCCAATTCTGCTTCCATGAATCATATTCGGTGCTCATCCAAGCGCCGCGGGCTGTCTCATAAAAGAGGTCCGTTTCGCTTGCGACCGCAGGATTACTGCCCGGCAGAGGACGGCCCTGACTATCTTTCGTGCGTTCATCAAAGCGCGTGTAGGCATTATAAAGAGTACGTTCGGTATTCCCTAAATCACCGGAACGGAAAATAGGCTGACCCTGATCATTGTAGCGAATGTTATTCAAAATGCCTGTCGCCCATGACTGGATGAAGCTCACTTGCGTCCCATTAGGACCAGGCACCATACTGTTGAGATACTCTTGTGCAAATTCGCTTGTCGATTTGAAAGCAACCCCGCTTGATGTGGAGACATTAATAATTGGGTCGCCAATTGTTTCACGTGTCCATTCTGCGCCACGTTCGGTATAGCTGTTTGAACGACCAAAACGATAAAGCGGATTGGTCCACTCTCCAAAATTCCATAAGTTATAGACCGTTGTACCAAAGCCATGACCAAGGTCGCCGACCGCACCGCCTAAAAATCCAGGAGCTTCAGAAACATTCGTAATGATTTGCTGTTGCATGACCTTACCAGGATCGGTTTGCCAGAACCCCATAGCAGTGATCGGAGTTGCCATCATTGTATAAGGCGCAATATCTAACGTCGTATCGGCAATAAAATTGAGCGTGCTACCTAATAAAGACGGTTGAGCCTCGGCTGGGGCCGCTTGCTGGTTTTGGTCGACAGTCTGATCTTGTGTATCACTCATATTCGCCTCTTGGGATTACGCCCCTATCATAATTACATAATATTAATTTAGATTTAAAAAATCTTCTTTGATTATGTAAATCATAATGTTTGCGTTTTGGGCTTACAAGAAACACTGTTTTTTTGTTATATTACATATACTTAATTATATTCATATAAGAGGTTTTATCGTAAAATTATGTCTTTATATAACAAGATTAAGCGCTCTCATTCATAACGAAGACGTCATACGCACCTTATGTATATATAGAGGGCCATATACACCAAGTCTATTATGTTAACTCCGCTTTAAGACAATTCTGTCATGATAGGGGTCAGGCTAGAGTTTTTAGGAAAATTATTCAGTAAAAACATATAGATAGATATGTATTTTTGATTTTCCGTCAAGATGTATTTAACATATGAATTAAGTTCCATAAAAAGAAGTTGGAAAGAGGAGAGATGCTATGGCTGGTGAATTGAGAAGAGGCGCTAAACTTGCCGAAGAACTTGCCGAAGATGCAGCAAGACGCGGAGAAAGAGGCGTCCGTACCACTATCCGTCGCGGCGCTGGTGAAGCCATTGATGCCGACAGCTTAAGACGCTCCGTTGATATTCCCGATAGACGTCCGCGTGTTGAAGCCCCAGAGGGCCGCCCTCGCACAGGCGGTGCAGCCGCAGCCGCCCCGCATACACCTTCTCCTGCCGAGATTGCCGCACGTGAGGCTGCGGCAGCAGAACAACGCGTTGTGGCACAACGCGCCGCCCGCGTCGATACACTGACACGACGCACAGATACCAAATTGGAAGAAGCTTTAGAGACAGGCGAGCTGCCCAGCGGTACCATTCGTGATGCCGAACAACTCGTCGATAATGTGCGCGCCCAAGGTCGGGTCAGCACACACCCGACAGCACGCTCATATGAAACGGCAGGTGAAACACTTGATGCCATTCGCCGCGGCGAAGATATTCGTCCCGAAGTTCTGGACGCTCTTCCAGGTCGTATTCAGGCTGAAGCCGCCGCTCGTCGTGTAGAAATTCAAGCCGCAGAGGAAGCTGACCGCGCAGCGGTTGCTGCTGCCAATCGTGAACAGGCCGCATTATCTGCGCCTGCTGCAGAACCTGCGCCGATTGCTACAGCAGCTTTTGAGGAAGCCGCCGATGCAGGTGCACCTTATGCACGTTCGACAATTGGCTTTGGCGCCGATGTTCCAGACAGTTCTGCACGACGTGCAGCCGATGATGCTTCCATAGGATTTGATGCCAATACGGATGGTTCAGGACGTATTCTGGATGATGCCGTTGCGGCTGATCGCTCAATCGGAACAACAGCTTCGGATGCAAATGTTGCAGCACCCGTTGGCGATAGTGTAATGTCTCCTTCCGCCGCAAGAGAAGGAGATGTACGTATGTCAGGAGATTTACCCGATAATGGTGGTCCTCGCTTTTTGAGAGACGCTGATGTTGATGGCCCAACAGGCCGTGACCCTGCCGGCCCCGATGGCGGTGGTAATGGTCGTGGCGGTGACGGCGGGAACGGCAATGATGGCACACCCCCCTCAGGCGGGGATGGTGCACGTCCAGTGCTAAATGCAGAACAACGCAGCGGATTGATAGATCGCATTCAGGCAAATATATCTGCAGGAAAGCGTTTTGATGTTGATACGGCATTTGACGATTTACGTGCCAGTATGATTGCGGATGGCAGTTTACTCACAGGTACGCGCCGCGTAGCTGGTGCAGAAAATCTTACGGATGAAGCAGAAAGCGTTGTTCTCAGAAATAGACGGACAGCCTCTTCGCCCAATCGAATTTTGGGACGTCTAGATGAAGCCACGCCAGATGATCCTATGACAGCGCGCGACTTCCAAAGCCTGCGTTCTGAAGTTAAACGCCACTACAATACTGAAACGCTTACTCAACGTGGTGGTGGGACTTTAGGCAATTTAGGACGTCGTATTCCTATTCTTAAAAACTTTATTCCGGAAGCACAGGTTGTCACCGTAACACCTACGGATGTTAAAAGCGGACTTTTTGCAACCCCTGCAAGAATTATTGATTTTAATACACCTTGGGGGCGTGGTGATATTGCGAAACCTGCAATTGCTGCTTTAGGTGCAATTACAGCGTGGAATGCGGTCGTACCGGACGATGTCAACCTGATGGGCAATGATGGAGTAATCGAATCTGTAAGCAACTACGCCTATTATCGTTTTGACTGGACGTTTTGGAATAACCAGCCCGATACGATTGCATATATACGCTTGAGTTCTAATTTTGAAGCGAAACCACAAGAAGTGGGTCAGGAAATTGGACGCGTTCAAGAGCTGATAGACTCAAATACACCTGTGCCCTCATACCTTCAAAGGGCCTATAGTGATGTGCAGACATTTAGAGCAAATGCCCTGCAATCAGAAACAAGTTTGATTGGTGCCGAGAATGCCCGTAAAGAAGCCGAGGGCGCTGCACAACAAGCCGAAGCCAGAGCAGAACTGCGTGAACTGGATGCCGATACAAGAGATCCGAACAGATCTTTGGTAGGCCCGCAAGGTGTCAGCATCTCAAATATCGATAGTTTTGCGCGAAGCCAATTCTCCTCCATTGACGGTGTCAATGCGGAAAGGCTGCAAACTCGTTTTATGGATGCCGTCCGTTCGCATGACACGAATAATGACGGACAACTCGATAACACCGAGAAAACAGAACTGCTGAACGATACAAGTGTCAAAACTGTATTTGATGACGAGCGTGTACCGTCTTCTGTAAGAGGAACCATAGCAAACGGAATATTGAACAATAACATGTGATATTCTCAATGCATAATTACTATTAAAAAGGGAGATTTCTCTCCCTTTTTTTTGTGGCATAAAAAAGCTGTTTTCGTTAACCTTTAAACCGATTTAAACATATATATCAATATGTTATTAAAATATATTGCAGAAATTTCAGGCCGATATCATGATGGGGGCAACAGTAAATAAACGAAGAAGATAGGGGAGGTTATGCGATGACAGGTTTAACTGATGTCGATTTCTCAATCAGTAATATTTTTGGTTCAATCGGCAATTTCTTTTATTATCGTTTTGACTTTACATTTTGGGATCAGCAACCCGACACTCTTGCGTACATGAACTTAAGCGCCAATTACGAAGCCAATCCGGAAGAAGTCGGCGCCGAGGTCGAGCGTACTGTACAGGAATTGCGCGATAACGGACAAGCAATTCCGTCCTACATTCAGCGCGTTTACACCGAAATTCAGGACAATAAAGCTGCTGCACTGGATGCCGACACTCAGCTGATCACGGCCCAGATGAACAATGACGTGGCGCAGGGTTCTGCCGAACAAGCGCAGACAAATCAGTATTTGAGAGATCTGGATGCGGCAACCAGAAACCCTGAAGTAAGCTTTGTACGCACAGCATCTTTTTTGCCTTAAATATCGTTTAATATCAGTTATTTAATGATTAAATTTGTATTCTTTTGCGATTGACCGTTAAAATCAATATAAGAATAAAACTATAGAAGAAGAGGAATTTGAGAGATGGCAGGTGAAACCCAAAGAAGACAGCCTCAAGCAGGAGCGAGCTTCGAGAGTTCCGCAGGCACCCCTGATCTGGTGACCTACGAGGATCGTCTCAAAATCGAATTTGCGCAGGATCTCAGACAACATGGTCTTGAGCGCGCTCTTGATAACTTAATTCAACGCACCGGGGATCAAGCGCTTAAAGAAGCTGCTATTAAAGCCCGCGAAGCTTTCGTGGCTATGCCTCAGGAAGTTGCCTCCCGAGTTACAGAAGCAGTGTTGGGCCTTGCTGAAAGAGCCGCACAATCTTCGAACACCATTCGCCAGCGTTCCTTTACGGATGTTCAGGACTTCCTGGTCGGCCTGCTGGATATGTCCAAAGGGTTCGAACAGCAAGTTGATGGTATGCAGGCCTCTGCTGCCGGTCTGATCAACTTTGTCGGCACGATCTGCAGAGTTATACCTGGTCTGGAAGATTTCGGTCGCGACCTGATGCAACAAGCCCAAGAACTTATGCCTGATGCTGATTTCAGCCGCTACTCCGGTCTGGTCGGAGAAGTCGAAGGTTTCAGAGATGCTCAGGTTAATGGCAACTACGGCGGCGCTATGGGTAATGCCGCAGGCCAAGCTGACGCACTGATCGGTCAAGTCTTTGGAACGATTACGCAGTATGACGATGCCTACAGTGCACCAGCTGCTCCTGCAGGTCCTCAGCCTTCGCCAAGCGGTACGGCTTGGGGCCAATAAGACAAGTTTAGTTTTATCTCTCGTAACTGACCCCGGAGTGATCCGGGGTTTTTTTCGTTCCCCTCAAGAATCAAAAAAGCCGCCCCTATCAGGCGGCTTTATCATTTTTTGAAGATAAAACGATCTTATATCTTATTCTTCGGACGCAGAATCGACTGTAACCGCTTCTTCGGTTGCTTCAACTTTTTCCTCAATCACAGCCTCTTCGGAAGGTGCATCGGCGCGGTCTTCTTCCAGAATGATTTCGGCAGGGGATTCCTCTGCGGGATAGTAGGTCACAGGATAAGGCTGCTCTGCAAAGAACACCAGATAACCAACCAGAAAGAGCACCAGCAAAAGCGGAATGAGGATTGCGCTGATGATGCCGATTTTTTTGGCGCGGGATTGATCGAGAGCCATAACTTACCCTTTATGCTGTAAAAAATTTCAAATTCTCTGGGGTTTTAACCTGATTTCACCATCCGATCAAGTCGGCTTTGCAATCAGATTTGGCGCGGAACCATCTGCGCGACACGCTCAGCATCTGCCGCACGCGCATTATGCATGAAATAGGGCGGCGCAAAAAGCTCATGCCTGTAATCAATATTCGGATCGCGTTTGCGCGGATCGGTCGGACGCACGGCACGCGCGCGCATCGTTGCCTGATTCTCTTCGATACGGGCTTTAAAACGCTCGAAGCTCTCGCCTAAGGTCAGAATGCGCCCTGACTCTTTGTCATGGAACAGGCTGGGATTTTGGGAAATCGTCTCGGGAGAAACGCCATACGCCACAGAATCAGCCGATGTATTCCAGAGCAAACCGCCCTCACCTGACAATTTGGCACGGATCAGTTTCAAACCGTCTTCCTGCCCCAACACAGAGGCACAATACAGCGAGTTCGGGCCGATCTTGATATCGGGAAATTCTTCGACCAAGGCACGTCTGAGATTATCTGTGAGCTCATACATCGAGCAAAGTTTCATCATTGCCGCCATAAACGGATCGTTTCTTAATCCCAGAATACCGGGACGGTTAGTCGGTTTGCTCTCATCAATCACCGCCTCGTCGATATCGCCGTCTTCAGAACGCCCGATGCGAATGAGGCGCTTGAAACCTTCAGGGCCATGCACGCCCAGCATCGCGGCAAAATTAAACGAGCGGAAATGAAACGGGCCTGAAATACGCGGCAATCCCGTATCATCTTCTTCGCCGTTATAAGGGGTGAGTTGGCGACCAAAGCGACTTTCGGCCTCTGCCGCCCCGCATAGATAATCAAACGTCTCTTCTGGGCTCATATCGAGCGCAAAATCCATCAGAGAAGGGGGTTTCAGATAGCTGGCATGAAAATTAGCCAGAACCAGCGCACTTGCGTAATCGGCATTAAAAAACAATGACGGGTTTTCCTGAAAACCGATTGCAAGATCATTGGCACGGTCCAGAAATTCACGCGGCGCGTTCTCGGGCGTTTCCAGCGTTATCAAAGGCCAGTCTTCAACGGAAGGGTAAGGGAGGCGACCAAAGTATCCGTAAATAATATCATGATCGTCGCCGCCATTGCTGAAATAGCGCACGACACGCGGGCCCACCGTCACACCCAGAGCCGTAGCGCCCGCAGCCACTGCGCCGCCGCCAATAAAAGTCCGTCTGGTAAGTTTCGGTGTTTTCATGCCCTTTTTCTAACCTGTTTACTATCATTATGTCAAACTTTAATGCGGCTTTTTACTTACGGTTTCAGGTGATTGCATGCTGCCCAAAAATCGCTATAGTCATGCGCCATGAGTGAACCGAAAACCAAGCCTCTGACGCATATCCGCAACTTCGCGATCATTGCCCATATCGACCACGGGAAATCCACCCTGGCCGACCGCCTCATCCAGACTTGTGGCGGGCTGGAAGCGCGTGAGATGAAGGAACAAGTCCTTGATTCCATGGATATTGAGCGCGAGCGCGGTATCACCATTAAGGCGCAAACCGTCCGCCTTGCCTATAAAGCAAAAGACGGTATCGAATACCAGTTGAATTTGATGGACACGCCTGGCCACGTGGATTTTGCCTATGAAGTCTCACGTTCGCTCGCTTCGTGCGAAGGCTCGCTTCTTGTCGTCGATGCCACACAAGGCGTAGAAGCCCAGACCCTCGCCAATGTTTATCAGGCGCTTGATAATAACCACGAGATCCTGTCCGTCATTAACAAGATCGACCTCCCCGCCGCCGAGCCCGAGCGCATTGCCGAGCAGGTCGAGGAAGTCATCGGCTTGCCCGCCGAAGAGGCCATCATGGTCTCGGGCAAATCGGGCATCGGCATTGACGGCCTTTTAGAAGCCATTGTCACCAAACTCCCCTCGCCCAAGGAAGGTTCTAGCGCAGAACCCTTAAAAGCGTTGTTGGTCGATAGCTGGTATGACGCTTATCTTGGCGTTGTCATTCTGGTGCGCGTCATTGACGGTTACCTGAAAAAAGGCCAACGCATCCAGTTTATGAACACGCGTGCCGTACGCGATATTGACCGTGTCGGTTTCTTTTCACCTAAACCTGTCTTGATTGACGCTTTGGGCCCGGGCGAAATGGGCTTTATCACGGCAGGCATAAAGGATATCGAGGAAACGCAAGTCGGTGATACGATCACCGAAGAAAAGCGCCAATGTAAAGAGCGCCTGCCGGGCTTTAAGCCTTCAATCCCGATGGTCTTCTGCTCGCTCTTCCCTGTTGATGCCTCTGATTTTGAGCATCTGCGCGATTCACTGGGCAAGCTTAAACTCAATGATGCGTCACTCCATTTTGAGCCCGAACAGTCCCAAGCCTTGGGTCTCGGTTTCCGCTGCGGCTTCTTGGGGCTCTTGCACATGGAAATCATTCAGGAGCGTTTGGAACGCGAGTTCAATCTCGATCTCATTCCCACCGCCCCGTCGGTTGTTTACCGCATTCATATGACCAATGGGGATGTCACCGAGCTCTACAACCCGGTTGATATGCCTGATGTGGTGCGCATCTCCCATATTGAAGAACCGTGGATCAAGGCGACGATTCTGACCCCCGACGAATATCTGGGCGGGCTTTTACAGCTTTGCGAAGAACGTCGCGGTCAGCAATTGGGCCTCACATATGCAGGCACACGCGCCATGCTCGAATACAAACTTCCCTTGAACGAAGTCGTATTTGATTTTTACGACCGTTTGAAATCGATCTCCAGAGGTTATGCCAGCTTTGACTATGAGCTTGTGGGCTATGACAAGAATGATCTGGTGAAAATGGAAATCCGCGTCAATAACGAGGCTGTAGACGCGCTTGCGATGATCGTCCACCGAAGTATAGCCGAAAAACGCGGTCGCCAGCTTTGCGAACGTCTGAAAGACCTCATCCCGCGCCAGATGTTTAAAGTCGCCATTCAGGCCGCCATCGGCGGTAAGATCATCGCCGCCGAGCACTTAAGCGCACTTCGTAAGGATGTGACTGCCAAATGTTACGGCGGTGATATCACGCGAAAACGCAAACTGCTTGAGAAGCAAAAAGAGGGCAAGAAGAAGATGCGCCAGTACGGGAATGTCGAAATTCCCCAGTCCGCCTTCATCAACGCCCTTAAGATGGGCGATGACAGGAAGTAGAACCCAATATGTCGCTCACGACAACGTCACGGATGCGCATGAAAAACGCATCAAAGACGCTTTGGGCGACTATCACGATCTGATCGGCGCACCACCATTTCAAAAATCTGCGGGCCTGCATCAATATAAAGACGGCGACACTATTGTATGTGAGGCGGTGTGCGAGAGTGTCTACAAACTCTTCCACATCGAATTGCTGGTCACTTACCCCGCCTATCGTGGACAAGGGTTTGGTGCGGCGTTTTTAAAAGAGCTGGAAGCGCATGCGCGAGAAAAGGGCATGGTGACCATGAGCCTGTCGACTGCCTCCTATCAGGCCCCCGGCTTTTATACAAAATGCGGATTTACCGAAGTCGCACGCTTTCCGCTAGGCATTACCCATAACGGAAAGCCGCAAGACAAAATCTATTTCCGTAAAATTCTGGATTAAGCCGCGTCTTTCATAGACTGCATGTCAATCACAAAACGGTATTTCACATCCGACTTGATCATGCGCTCATAAGCGTCATTGATCTCGTCCATCTCAATCATTTCAATATCCGAGACAATATTATGTTCAGCGCAGAAATCGAGCATGTCCTGCGTTTCCTTGACCCCGCCGATCAGCGAGCCGGCAACGCTTTTGCGCTTAAAGATCAGATTGAAACCGTTCAGTGCCTTCAAGGGCTCAACAGCACCAACCACAACCATTGTCGCATCGCGCTTTAAAAGCCCCATATACGGGTCGAGATCATGCCCGACAGGAATGGTGTTTAAAAGAAAATCAAAGCTGTTGGCATGCGCTTCCATTGCCTCCTTGTCTTTGGAGATCAGAACCTCATCCGCACCGAGCTTTTTGGCGTCCTCGCCTTTTTCAGGAGATGTCGTGATCATTACGGTATGTGCGCCCATGGCATGCGCGAATTTCACACCCATATGGCCCAAACCACCCAGACCTATAATGCCGACCTTATCACCTTTTTTCACACCCCAATGTTTGAGGGGAGAATAAGTGGTAATCCCCGCGCACAACAGCGGTGCAACGGCCTTGGTATCCAATTTTTCGGAGATGCGTAAAACAAAATGTTCATCGACAACAATATGCGTACTGTACCCGCCATATGTATGTCCGCCCAAATGTTTGTCCTCGCCGTTATACGTGCCGACAAAACCGTTTTCGCAATATTGCTCCAGATCCTCCTCGCAGGAATGACAATGTCCGCAAGAATCAACCAGACAGCCGACCCCCACCAGATCACCCGCTTTAAAAGATGTGACCTCACCACCAACAGATGCAACACGTCCAATGATCTCGTGTCCCGGTACGCATGGGTACAGTGTACCACCCCATTCATTGCGGGCCGTATGAATGTCCGAGTGACATACACCGCAGTACAAAATATCAATGGCGACGTCTTTTGCGCCGACATCACGGCGCATAATCGCCATGGGCTTAATGTCGCTTTTAGGGTCTTGCGCAGCGTAAGCAGGTATCGTTTTGGTCATGGAATAGGTCCTTTAATGTGTCTGTGCCAAATGCATGACTCAAACTAGGGCGCGCCTCGCCCCCAGACCAGACGCATCACATAAAAATAGGAAGAAAAAGCAGAAATTATTTGCCGAGATAAGCAGGGCTGAAGGCATAGGAGGTCCCTGTCGCCTGCTCCCAGTTAAAGGCAGCGTCAGCGTCTTCATAGGGGTAGGGATCAACCCATTCCGTAATGTAAGGGCTTTTGGAAGCATAGGCAGCCGCCCCGATAAAGCTTGCGGCCTGCCCAACAGCAAAACTGCCATACAGAGCGCCCACCTGAACCAGCGGGTCAAGACCATCAACCAAGCCTGTCGCCTTGGTTAAAGCAGCACCTAAAGCGCCTGCAGCCGTGCAAAAAGCCAGAATCAGACGACCCGTTTTCGGATCGCGACCCATCGCCTCTGCGGCGGCATCATCTTGAGGACGCAATAACATAATGTCTGAACATTAGAGATTTTTATTATAAAACGTCAAAAGAATTCGATATTGCGCCGCAATAGTTTCTGACCGATTTGTCTAATAGATAAAATTTTATCTAATCTTCATCTCCCGTTTATCTGCCCGCTTTAATATATATTTTGCAATGCAATAAATAGTCAAAGGGGTTACTGAAAGTCATGTTACTTGAGCTTGAAGAATTTATTCAATCTGTCCGTTTGAATAGTGACGGCGCTGATTTGAACGGCAGTTTTTTACATGCTGCACGTGCACTTAACTTAAAAAGTCGCAAGCTATCAGATGCGGAACACGCCCATGTGCTGGCTGACTATGAGTGCCTGTCTTTCGTGGACGGAAATCTGTCCTATGTCATCGAAGACGATTCCATTATCGGCATCTTACAAAAAGGGACGCATGGCTGTCTGCCGCTTTATATGGATGTGCCCTCAGGTATGCTGGACGCCCATCTGCCGATCTTTCGCCAAGCAGCACATTAAGTTTCAAAAATCCTCCACATTCTATCATTTTCGAAAAAGGCCGCGCTTGACACGGCCTTTTTTCATATTTACTCCTAAGTCATTCGATACTGCGTAACCGGGGGGTAAAAATTATGAGAGTATTCGCATATCTTCAAGACAGCGATCTTGTTGAAGAGATCACCGATGTTCTTGATGCGCTTCCTGAAACGTATGAGGTAGAATATGCCAGCGGAGAAAGCGATCTACTCTCGCTGATCCAGCATCATGATTACGACTTGATCCTGCTCGGAATTGACGGCGCCAGAACATACCCGTTCACAACTCTCGAACTTTTGAAAAACCGGTCTCTAAAAGGGCCTGTGATTTGCCTTCATGTTAACGGCAAAGCCAATACTCTCTTCAATGCACTGAGCCATGGCGCGCAGGTTGCCCTTCCCTTTACGCCGGAATCTTTCCCCAAGAACACGCTGGAGATGCTGCTCAACAATGCCTATCTCACGGCAAACGGCGTGAATAAGAATATTGTGGTCGGCGCGCTGAAAATGGATCTGGATGCCAAAACAGTACAAGTCAACGCACACCCCTTGGATCTGACTTTCTATGAGTATAAAACGCTGGAAGCACTCTTAATGCACGTCGACAAATCCATGTCCCGCGACAAGGTTCTTCAACATGTCTATGGATACCGCTCGGAGGATTTAGTTGGAAACACCGTTGAAGTTTTCATTACACGCATTCGTAAAAAACTGAATTTAGCGCAAGAAGGTTTGGGCGATCGCCTCACAACGGTGCGCGGACACGGCTATCTCTTCACCTCCGAAGAAGCTGCTGAGCCTAAGCCTGAGCCAGAGGTTAAACCTCAAGGCTCTTTCACCGCCCAACTCCCCGTCAGAACCAGAGCGCCTCAACCGCGCCCAGCCATAGCCCGACAACACTTTCCCTCACCGAAAGCCATGGCGCCCGTCTCAGCATGGCGTACCGAAGACACGCTTGAATTGACACCGCTTAAGCTCAATACAGCCCTGCAAAAAGCGGCGATTGCTGACAAACCCATTCATTTAGCGCCTCAGGAATTCAAAATTCTTCATACCCTTTTCCTGCGCCATCCTAAACCGCTTTCAGTCTATGATCTTGCTGAACAAATGATGGGGGATGCGACGAAAACGGCTTCTGCCTATGTCGCACTGGGTAAATTGCGCCAGAAGATGAGCGAAGCCGGAGCAGACGAAGACATCATTATGAATATCAATCGTGTTGGATATCGCATCCGCACAAGCAGCGAGGATGCTGCTGAAATCACAGAGCAATACAAACCGCAAAAAACAAGCGCTGCTGCGCCAAAAGCCAAAACGTTCTTTGCCAAGCAAGCCACACTGCCTAAAGAGGTTGTGCTTGAGGATTTCGGACCTTGGTCTTTTAACAGAGAAGAAAAAATACTGCGTTACAAAGGAATTTCCATTCCTGCCAATGACGCCGAATTTTCTTTCATTGAACAATTAATTGACGCTTACCCGAAAATCGTCGCACGTGAGACACTTGCCCGTACCCTTTATGGCGGCAAGATCGGAAGTTTGAATACGCGCATATCTTTATTCCGTAAGAAACTTGATGATTGCGGTTTAACTCAAATTCCTTTTTCAAATATCCATGGCGTTGGCTTCAAGCTGGATATGAAGGCTGGCGAATTGTCAAAAGACCAGTCGCAACCCGTTGTAAAAGCCGCGACTGAATTTCGTGCATCCTCTTCATTGCCCCGCACGCCAATCCGTCCGATACCGTCCGGAACCGCACAGAACCTTTCGGTTGAGAGAGCCGAAAAACCCAAACCAAAACGCCTTCCGACAGCAGCGCCATCTGCCTTTCAAGGAGAAGGCGCCTTTACATCGGGTGCTTTGGAAATCAATGCGGATACAGGGCTTGTTACCTATGAAGATGCAGTTCTGGAACATGTCATTGGCAAAAACATAGATCTTCTGATCCTGCTGACTAAAAACCATGGTCAGGCCGTAACTTTTGAAAAACTGGCAGAGCATTTATTGGGTGACGGCTCACAAGACAACCAAAAGCGCATTCAAATGGGCGTGTCTTCCTTACGACACCAAATCAACAAATCCGTATGGGGTTTGGGAGATTCCCTAATTTCCGATATCGGCAGTTTTGGCGTAACTCTTGTGACAGGCGAAAGTGATTTGCAAAATGTGCGTCACGATAACCGGGAACGTCTGCAAGAAGAGCGCGCTGCAAGAAGAGAAGCCGCAAATTCCAATGGGGGCGATAAGGCTCAAACTGCCTCAAAAGCGCCCGCGCAACCCGCCATTACAGTCAACGGAAAGCCTTTGCACTCGACGCAAAAACGTGCGGCACATGGGGGCGTTTCTCCCGCGAAAAAAGATGGTCCCCAAAGCGCAAACGATCGCTTCAGACAACGCTACGGAAATTTTGGTTTACAATAAGCCGTCGTCAGAAAGTTTTTTGATCAACTGCGCGGCGAAGGCTTCGCCCAGACGGTTCCAGCTCATGCGGTCAGGTCCGCGTGTCGTAAACTCACCGATCCAAAGCCGTTGAAAATCAGGCAGACGAATAAGCTCGGCGCGGTAGGCGGCTTCAGGTTCGGCAAAATCAGTGCCGCCGACAAATCCCCCCTCATCGGCGTACCGTCTACCGCCCATCGGGAAACCCAGCCCAACGCCGACGCCGCTGCTTGATCCGCCATAGGCACCCACACCGACACGCGGTCCATAGCCGAAATCATCATCAGGATAGGTGCGCACATGGTGAACTTTGCGGCCCGTCGCGACAATGGTCAGCACATAATCCGCGCCGCTTTTGACAGCTTCCTTACGCTTTGCCGCATCCGTGTAATGGCGTGTCGGTATAAAAACGCTCTCCCCCGCCATCGCCTGAATGCCGCGCGCAGAAAAATCCTGTACGGAAGCAGCCTCGATGGCACGTTGTTCGGAAAGCCCCATCCCTTCGGCAGAAACCAGAACGTGACGGATTTTCTGCCCCTTATAATCAGGATCAAGCACACTGGTTCCGCTGGTTTGCGTTGTCCGTGCGCACGCCGCCATGAAGAGGGCGGAAAGCAGTAAAAAAGTGAGAAGGCGTGTTTTGATCATCACGAATGATCTAGTGCGTGCGACTTTGCCAAGCAAGCGCGGCGAATTTGATTGCGCACGCCTTCAAACACTTTTTGACCGAACAAAATTGCATTGCGTTCATCCAACTGGTCTTCATAGAACGGCGATACACGGAAGAATGTCCGCTTTTCCCAAAGAGCCGAGAAATATTCGGCATCCCCGTAAAGCGGGTGATCCGTCTCAATCCGGCCTGTATTATAAAAACGCGCCAACTGGTTATGGAACTGGTGATGCTGTTCGTGCACCAAGGCCTCGAGTGCGCTGTAGAAACTTGTCGCCAAACCTGCGTTTTGCGTATTCAGGATAATCTTGTCGTCGATTGCCGTCTCATTCCCTACCTCGAAATGCGTTGTACCGACAATACTGCCCTTATCTTCCCACGTAATTTTTGTGGCTTCGAAAGGCAGGTTCGTCCAAGCCGACTGCACAGCCGCCTGCAGGTCACAGATTTGTGTGAGAATTTCGGTCTGCGTGCTGCGTGGGAGATACTCCCACCCTGTCACCCAGTCCTGCAGATGCGCGCTGCCCAAAATTTCATGGATCAGATCATCCCGCATATGGGCCAGCGTCTCGCGGTAAGATTCGGAACTGCGAAAACTCCGCAACAGGAAGCTAAGCTCAGCCGTTTCTTCCTCGCTCAGCGGCGTATCGCCGTATAAACGGCTATGATAAGGGGTAACGGCTTCGAAATGTTCGCTTAATGGCGCATTCATCGTGTTTTTATTCTTTTTAACCTCGACCCTGTTCATGAGGGATATGCGTAAATGCTAATAGGCGAAAACTGTGCCGTCAAATTATTGACGTGCTGTTATGCACAAAACGCAGGGCATGAAAAAACCTCCCGCAATGCTGAGGAAGGTTTTTATCGTTTGATAAACTCTTTAGGGCCGATTAATTGGGCATCGGCGTGTTTTGTTGCGGATCATCGCCATTGGCGTCGGTCAGGACGGCACAGGCTTCACGTCCGCCGGCATCACCGGTCGGCTGCGTTTTGAAATCATCTTCGCCTTCATGAATAATCAGAGCCGAACCATCAGCATCGTAAATCGAGAAACGACCTGCAGGCGCGTTCTTTAACAGGCTCAACTGAGGGGCCATAATGGAGCTTTCAACTTTTCCGTCATCACCCACGACAAGGTTGCCCAGATCACCGGCATGTGCGCTATCCGAATGAGGCTTCCCGTGATCTTTGTGTCCCGGATTAAAGTGGCCCCCTGCTGTCGTAAAGCCGGCATTGCCCATACACAAGCCTGTTTCGTGAACATGGATGCCATGCTTGCCGGGTTTCAAGTCATTCAGGCTGACACGAAAAACAAGGCCTCTGTCTGTCTCAAGCATCTGCACAACACCGATAGAATTGCCCGTCTTGTCGGTAACATCGGCTGTTTTAAACATCGCGGTACCATTATCATCTTCGCCAGTCGCGGCAGGGGCCTGCTGTTCCGTCTGTACAGTGGGCGCGTTTCCTGTCGTCGTTGGTGTTTGTTCGCCGACGGTTTCGGTCGGTGCACCCGCGTCCGCCCCATCCGCTTTTTCCTCTGCCTTATCCTTACAGGCCGAAAAGCCGATGGCGCAGGTTGCCATTAAAACAAGCAGCGCGGATTTTCTGAAATTTTTCATGGTATTTATCCCCTTCCTCTTCACTTTTAAAAATAGTCGTGTG
This sequence comes from Pseudobdellovibrionaceae bacterium, assembly GCA_050251555.1. GTDB lineage: Bacteria > Pseudomonadota > Alphaproteobacteria > Micavibrionales > Micavibrionaceae > UBA2137. Next base: position 52,415 of record JBFWMN010000002.1, read on the forward strand.
GCTACAAAGTGTATGTTTTTTCACGAAAAAGAAAAGGTCACTGACCGCAAAAAACTGCAATCAGTGACCTTTTATCTCAACCTGCTTATGCAGCGAGGTTGTAAGCCTGATCGTCATTTTTGAAGATTTCTTCAATACGATCATGTTGTTTGTCATCAATCGGTTTGACAGCCATCAGAACCGAGCCGCGACGCACTTCCTCGTCATAGATCTTGGCTTCGTGTTCGTTGAAGCCTGCGCCGATCAGCGCGCCGATCAGACCGCCTGTTGTCGCTCCCGTGGCAAGACCCGCCAGTGCACCGACCATCGCACCTGTCACAACCAGGTTGAGACCTGGAATAGCCAGCGTTCCGGCTGTGGTCACAGCTCCCAGTACAGCACCGATCAAACCGCCTGCGGTTGCGCCACCTGCAAATCCTTCATCAGCCTTAGAATGATCTTCCATAACAAAATGGTCACCGCGTGTATTGTCGGTCACAACGATCGAAATTTGCGTGTCAGAAACGCCGATTCTTTCCAGTTCACGCAGAGCATGTTCGGCAGCCATACGTGTTTCAAATGTAGCAGATACGAGGGATGTCATGAGAATTCTCCTTTTCATGTCGTTTATTTTTTAGAGGAAAAAAGCCTGATAGGTTGTCCCCCTACAGGCCTGTTCCATCACCCTTACCTATGCTCAAAGGGAGAATTCGTTCCGTTTTTAGTCGTGACCGCGATGATGTTTTTTACGCGAGTCCCAGTGTTTGTCATGTTTGCGGTCCCATCTGCGATCGCTGACATAGACGTTTCGCTGCGGGTAATAGCCGCGACGCACTACATAAGATGGGGAATCAAAAAAATTGATATTGAACCAGCTTCCCGAAGGATAGACCGCCTGTTGTCTCACAGGTCTCGCACATTCACGGTGCGTTACCTGATAAGGCACGCCCCAGCGATATTCGATGGCCTTGTATGTCCGGCAATTCTGGCCTCCGTCGGCAGAAGCCTCTTTTGCGCCGCCACCCAGTGCCAACACCGTTAAGCCCACTGCGAGGATGAGCTGTTTTTTCATTCCGAGAGGATTCATGGTTCTTGCTCCTTTTCTTCCCCTCGAAAAGTGTATCTCTCAGGCGGTACTACGTATGCCCCGCCTGTTTCCCTTCTTTTTCGAAAAATAAAAAGCCCGCATAGTGAGGGGGACTATGCGAGCTTTTGTTATGTTCAAGAGTGGTTGGGAACCTGGAGTCCTCTTGAGCTATGCTGAAATGTCTTTAAGGTTCATCTTCTCAGCGTGAAGCAAACATGTTTTGATAGAGAAAAGTTCACTTCTTTTTTTCAAAAAAACACATTTTTTAAGGGGCTGTTTCTTTGACGGATACACCGCAGGCTTTAACACCTTATGACGCCATGCAAATGGCGGTTGATATCGTGAATTCCTCCCCCCACCCGACCAACAAAGTGGCGGCGACTCTGGTCACACACGATAGTGTTATCAGCGCGACGAATTATTGGCCCGAGGAGATTTTGCAAACACTGGGGACAGAGGCGCGGATCGGCGGTGCCAGCGGCACGATCCACGCCGAAACGGCTGTGATTTTGCGCACCCCGAAAAGCAAGGGCGGCGCCATTTATATTACCGATCCCTTTTGCCCCAATTGCGCGAAAAATGTCATCGAGGCAGGGATAGCAACCGTCTATATCGATCATAAAGGGTTCGAGAAGGATTTCTGGGAACGGCGCTCGGGCGATTTTGCCAATATGTCGATGGCCCTGATTGCCCGTGCAGGGTTGTCCGTTTACGAGGTGAACAGAAAGGCCGCCACACTGACCCCGATTTATGAGCCGAAGGCGGGTTATATCCCCGTCGAGGACGCCCCCGTCACCATTACGCCGCTGGATAATGATGCGGGGAATTTTGCAAGCGAGCTCAGCGAAATTTGCGCCACACAATATAATCGCAAAATTGCATTTGCACGGGGAGTAGACGCGCACGGCAAGGGCTGGTCTTTATGTGCCAGAGCCCATGCGGTGACGGGTTTCACGATGAAAGACGATCAGGATGTAGACCGTATTTTGCAGGCTCCCGCCAAATACAGCTTTATTCAGGAACCCTTGAACCGCTTACTGATGGTTGCACGCCGCGAAGGGCTGGCCCTTGATCCCGATACGCTTTATTGCTCACAAATTCCGACCGCCCGCGAGCAGGTCAATTTTATCGGGGCAGGTTTTGATACGCTGAAAGTCGGACGCACGGATTTCTCCCGCGACGAAAGCGGGCTTGCGGCACGCGACCTTGTGGAAGCGCACCACCTTCTCCATTTCGAAAAAATCAGCCTTTAGGACTTACAGGTCCAGAATGAGGCGCTGCGGATCTTCAAGCGCTTGCTTGATACGCACCAGCGTTGTCACGGCCTCACGACCGTCAATGATGCGGTGATCGTATGACATTGCCAGATACATCATCGGGCGGGCGGCAATTGTCCCGTCTGAAAGAACGACAGGGCGTTGCACGATATTGTGCATACCCAAGATACCGGATTGCGGCGTATTCAGGATCGGTGTCGAGAGCATCGAACCGAAAATCCCACCATTGGTGATCGTGAATGTTCCGCCCTGCATTTCGTCCATACCGATTTTACCATCGCGTGCACGTGTGCCGACATCAATAATGTCTTTTTCAATCTGGGCCATTGATTTCGTATCGCAATCACGGATCACGGGAACGATCAGACCTTGCGGAGTGGAAACGGCAACACCGATATCGTAGTAATTTTTGTAGATGATCTCATCACCTGAAATCTCGGCATTCACAGCAGGGAATTCCTTAAGGGCATTCACAGCAGCCTTCACAAAGAAAGACATGAAACCGAGCTTCACGCCGTGTTTCTTTTCAAATACATCCTTGTAGGAATTACGCAATTCCATGATCGCGCTCATATCCACTTCGTTAAAAGTGGTCAGCATGGCAGCGGTGTTTTGGGCTTCTTTCAGACGCTCGGCAATACGCTGACGCAAACGTGTCATGCGCACGCGTTCTTCGCGAGGGCCTGTTTCACGAGGTGTTACAGGGTGCGTTGTCACGGCTTTGTGGGCAGGGGTCGTACCGGCATCGGCGGCGGACACTTTGCTGCCGCGAGTCTCCATGTATTCCTGAACATCACCTTTGGTGAGGCGACCATCTTTGCCCGTACCTGTAATTTTCGATGCATCCAGACCGTTATCGTCAATCATCTTACGAACGGCAGGCGATAATTCACCTGAAGCATCCGTTGTTGAAGCTGCGGGGGCAGAGGCGGCTGCGGCAGGAGCAGCAGCTTTAGGCTCTTCTTTGGGTTCGTCTTTCTTGGCACCTTTATCGTTGGCGGCTTCGATCTCACCGAGGATGGCGCCGACTTCGACATTGCCGCCTTCTTTAACCAGAATTTTGGCAATCACACCGGCTGAGGGCGCGTTAACTTCGAGTGTGACCTTGTCTGTTTCCAGCTCGACAATCGGCTCGTCGGCATTGACCACGTCACCTTCTTTTTTCAGCCATTGGGCAACGGTTGCTTCGCTCACGGATTCGCCGAGGGTAGGCACTTTGATTTCGGTCATTGGATACGGTCCTTAAATATTCAAGAAAGACGGAGTTTATAATTGTTTTAACCCGCCTAATGTGGCCCGTCTTCCCTCAAAAATCAATGGGAAAGGCGCTGAAAAAATGCGCTTAATCGTTTGCGGGGGTTCTGGAGGGAGCGTGTTGGCCTGTCACTTTGGCAACCAGATCGTCAAGTTTTTGGGGAACGACCTGTTCCATCGAGGTCAGCGAGACATTGATTGTTTTCAAAGTACCCGATGTGTGGCGCAAACGGGCATTACCCAGAACAAAAAATTCTCCGGCGCGGTGAAAGACCGATCGTAAGTCGCTGTCTTCATGATTGTCCAGCCAGACACGGGTTTGCAGGAAAACAGCCTCATCATGGACGTTGCGTTTCCAGAAACGTTCTTTGTCTTTGGCACAAACGGCTTTGTCCCAGCGTCCGCGTGAAATGCCGCGCTCCACGTCGAAATGCATCAGGACGGGCAAGTATGAACCGGTGGATTCAAGACGTTGCGCCAAATCGAAAAAGCGTTTTTCACGGATAAAAAAGGACCTCCAGGGCACGACTTTATCTTCGAACACCACATAGGAATCATTGAGACGATCCAGATTGCCTCGGGCGATCAGATCAATCAGCTCCTTGGCATTTTTCACGGCAAAGGGCGCACGCGATATGAATTTCTCAGGCGATTCCCCTTCGGGCAAGCGGCGTTGATTCACACGTAGATGATAGTTGCCATCGCGGTAATAGACAGAATCGCGGGTTTCATAAAGGCTTGAAAATTCACGTGTATTCAAATGAATACGCCAGCCGAGCGAATTATCATACTCGCGACTTTCACCGCCTTCTTCCGCATATTGTTTGATCGGGCAATTCTCGTCATGCTCGGCCCCTGACGCCAGACGAAAATGGGGAGCGACATTCTGTTCGTTCGTTCCGGCAATGGCGCGGGTTGTCGGTTTGACAAAATGCACTTCGGCAGGGCAATGCGGGCACATCAGTTCATGATTGCGTGATGCCGCACGCACAGCCGCCAAAAATGAACCGCTGAGATGTAGTCTGGCAACAACGCGTTCGAACCCCCCGTCTTCAAGGCGACGGCGAGCTTCAGGCATCAAGATGCGCGGACGGGATGTCTGTTGATCCTTTTCCCCCATAGGGGCAGATATTTATGAAAAATATCTGCGAAAGTCAACTTATTTGACAGTCAGGGCCTCATTGACCAGAGACTCTTGTTCAGCCTTGTGCTTTTTCAAGAGACCCGTTGCAGGAGCGGCAGCCGCAACACGACCGATATAGCGGGCGCGTTTGCACTTGGTTTTAGCCCCTTCCAGCACTTCCTCGATCAGCGGATCGACAAAGAACCAGTAACCCTGATTTTTGGGTTCTTCCTGACACCAGACGAATTCGGCGTTTTTGTACTGGGCCAATTCCTGAATAAGCGCCTTGGTCGGGAACGGGTAAAGCTGTTCGACACGCAGCAGCATGATATCGTTGATCTTGCGGTTACGACGCTCTTCCAGAAGATCGTAATAGACTTTCCCCGTACACAGCACGACACGTTTGATCTTGTCGGCTTTCACGAGATCGGCATGATCATCGTCCCACAAATAGCGGTGGAAAGTTGAATTGCCTGTCATCATATCAGCGCTTGAGACTGCCAATTTGTGACGCAAAAGCGATTTCGGCGTCATGATAATCAACGGCTTTCTGAAGTCGCGATGCATCTGACGGCGGAGTGCGTGGAAATAGTTGGCAGGTGTGGTCAGATTACAGACCTGCATATTGTCTTCTGCACACAACTGTAGGAAACGCTCGGGGCGTGCCGAAGAGTGTTCCGGACCTTGGCCTTCATAGCCGTGCGGCAAAAGCATCACGAGGCCAGACATTCTCAGCCACTTGGTTTCACCTGAGGCAATAAACTGGTCAATAATAACCTGTGCACCATTCACGAAGTCGCCAAACTGGCCTTCCCAGATGGTCAGCGTGTTGGGGTCTGCCAGCGAATAGCCGTACTCATAGCCCAGCACCGCAAATTCGGATAGAGGAGAATCAATTGCCTCAAAGCGTTTTTGGTCATCCTTCACATGCTGAAGGGCGATGTATTTTTCTTCCGTTGATTGATCGTACAAAATGGCGTGGCGCTGCGAGAACGTACCGCGTCCGACATCTTGCCCGGAAATACGCACACCATAACCTTCATCAAGAAGTGTCCCGAAGGCAGCAGCTTCACCTGTGGCCCAGTCAAAGCCCTGCCCAGATTTGAACATTTCTTTTTTGGCATCCAACTGACGGGCGATTTTCGGGTTTACATCGAAATCCGAAGGCAGTTCCGTCAGCACTTTGCCGATTTTTTGCAAAGATTTGTCGGTCACGGCTGTTTGTCCGCGACGCTCTTCGCCTGTTGCAACAGTCAGACCTGACCATGCGCCCTCCAGCCAGTCGGCTTTGTTGGGCTTATAGGCTTCGGCAGCGGCAAAGGCTTTTTCCAGATAATCGTTAAACTCTGCAACCATGCTGTCGGCTTCTTCGGCGCTTAAGACGCCTTCGCCGATCAGTTTTTGCGCATATTGCGAGCGGGTTGTCTGGTGATCCTTGATCTTTTTGTACATGAGCGGCTGTGTGAATGCAGGCTCGTCACCTTCATTGTGACCGAAGCGACGGTAACAGGTCAGATCAATGACCACATCCTTTTTGAATTTCTGGCGGAACTCAATGGCAATGCGCGCAACATGGACGACAGCTTCGGGATCATCCCCGTTGACGTGGAAGATGGGTGCCGCCAGCATTTTGGCGATATCGGTACAATACGGGCCCGAACGGCTGTATTTGGGCATCGTCGTGAAACCGATCTGGTTATTGATGACGATGTGAATTGTCCCGCCAACGCGGTAGCCGGGAAGCTCAGAAATCATCAATGTCTCGGCGACAACGCCCTGCCCTGCAAAGGCGGCATCGCCATGCAGAAGAAGCGGCAGTACGGTAATCGACTCACTGTCATCACGCTGAACCTGTTTGGCGCGCACTTTCCCGATCACGACAGGGTCGACACATTCAAGGTGCGAAGGGTTGGCGGTCAACGACAGGTGAATTGAGTTCCCGTCAAAATCGCGGTCGGAAGACGTTCCCATATGGTATTTCACATCACCCGAACCTTGCACGGATTCAGGGTTAGAGGGCTGGCCCTGAAATTCGGCAAACAAGGCGGTAAAAGGTTTACCCAATACGTTTGTCAGCACGTTGAGGCGTCCACGGTGGGCCATACCGATGACGATTTCTTTCAGACCCATCTGACCGCCGCGCTTCATGATCTGTTCGATAGCAGGGATCAGGGCCTCACCACCATCCAGACCGAAACGCTTCGTGCCCGTATATTTGGTGTGCAGGAATTTTTCCAAACCCTCGGCAGCCGTTAAGCGCTGTAAAATGGCGCGTTTACCGTTTTCGGTAAATTCGGTGTGGTTCATCGGCGCCTCAATACGCTCTTGAACCCAGGATTTTTCTTCGGGATCGGTCAAATGCAAGAACTCGACACCGATCTTGTTGCAATAGGTGTTGCGCAGGATGCGCATAATCTCGGTCAGCGTGCCGTACTCAAGACCCAGCACACCGTTCAGATATATGCGACGATCATAGGCACTTTCTTTAAAGCCGTAAGTGGTCGGATCCAGTTCAGGATGAATGCCGTGATCACGCATATCCAGCGGATCAAGATGGGCAATAAGGTGACCGCGCATACGATAGGCACGAATAAGCATCAGAGCCGCAACGGAATCACGCGCCATTTGCTCGGCATCCGCCATATTGGTATTGGCAGCATCTTTCTTAGGAGCGGCTGCCGAAGATTTCGTCATGCCGATTTCCGGTCCGGAAACCATTCCGAAGCCGCGTTCCCCTTTACGGTTTTCTGCAGGTGTCCAGCTTGCGCCGTTCAATTCGCGTAAAAGAGCCGCCTCATCATCATTCAGAGTATCGAAAAACTCTTTCCAACTCGCTTCCACATTCAGCGGGTTGATCAGATATTGCGTGTAAAGATGCGCAATATATTCCGCGTTGATACCTGAGAGAAACTGGGTGAGTACGGGCGACATGCTCATGGCTTTTTCTTATCCCTTAAAATCGCGTGTTTAGGTAAGGAGAGACTTATACTTTAGAAAGGGCATTGGCAAGTTCTGTCAAAGCACTGTCTTCAGCAGGGGAAATATTTTTTTCGGCTTGCAAACCCGATCCGGATAAACGACCGAACAGTCCGCCCGCCTTACTGATGAAGGCAGAAAGACCTGAATCCGCGCCGCCCGCTGCCGCATCCTCGCGGAAAGCGCAGGCCACACGGGTTGTCACATCCATGCAGGCAGCTTTAAATTTTGCGTATTCCGCGTCCGAATAAGCATTTTTGATCATACGTGCGGCCTCAGCGGCATCAGCAACAGCTTTCTCTTCCTCGGCTTCCCAGCGTGCGTGATTGGTTTGCTGGCGCACCGATTCCATTGCCATTTCGGATACGAGCGGCATTGAGCGTTGATAATGTGCGGCAAGCTTGCTCAATGTTTTCAAAAGCACTTCGCGCTCTTTCTCATCGCTGGCACCGTCTTCTTCGCCGTCATCATCGACGTGGCTCATCCAGATACCGAGCTTAAAGAAAACACCTGCCAAAAATGCCTGTTCTGCAGGAACGAAACGCGCGAGTTCACTCATTTAACTTCTTCCTCTTGTTCGTCTTCGGCTTGTTTCTTGTCAGAGTCGCTCAGACCTGTGCCGAAATCGGTTTCAACGTCCAGATCCTCGTAAAAAGCTTCGTCCACCTCGCGGGCTTCACGTTCCGCCATCTTGGTCTCATATTCAACGGCCGCCGCTTTTAAAATGCGGTCTTGTTCTTCCTGATCCAGCTTCGTCATCAGGGCCAGAATAGGGCTTTCCATTTTATCGATTAGAAGGTCAATTGCGGCGCGCTCACGGACAGAGACATTTTCATACATCTCTTCCATTTCATCCGCTTCAATCGGTTGCTTGCCCTTCCAGGCGCGCAAACGGTTTTTTACCGCCATGCCGACCACCTGCATCGTTGAGCTAATGAAGGTCGGGTAGGGTTCCTCGCGATAAGTCATTGCAACCGAATACGCGATCTCCAGGAGATTATCTTTAAAGGCAATCAATTCTCTGGGGTGGGCAAAACTCTCTTCGCACATGCGTGTGAAACAGGCATGTGCTTCTTCAGGAGTATTAGCGATATTCTCTTTCCAGCTTGCCCATTCCTTGCGGCGCTTGACCGTCTCTTCCATGATGCGCTGGACATACTCGGACTTGCAGTAATCCTGCACATAGGAAATGAGCATGGTTTCGAGAACAACACGCTCCTGATGCGCAGATTCTTCGCCGCCTGTCGTGTCGGCTTCGGACACGAACAAGCCGACGCGGAACGGCAACTTTACGAGCTGTTCGCGTAATTCGGGGGGTAAGTTTTCGGGGCGGGTCGGTTCAATCAAATCCATTGGCAAACACTATACAGATGTGAGCGCAAGGCGGCAATACGCAAGGCGTGCACAAAAAAAGGCGGGAGAGATGGGTGGCATCTCTCCCGTGGGGATAGTTTGCTTGCTTTGGGGAGGGGTAAACTAAATTCCTAATAGCCCAGCATACGGGCGATTATGTCTGTGTAGACCGGCGGCATGGACTGGTTGGTCGCACTCAAAAGGGCTGCGCCCAAACCCATCACCACAGTCTGAAAAATCTGGCTGCTCATCATTGTCTTTTTCCCTTTCTGCCGCCTCGCATTCATGAGCGGCAAACCACCGTTATACCGGATAAGAGATGCACGTCTTATGCCAAATCAAAAATTTATGAGATTCTTTGAAAATCAATTATTTAAAGAATATTTCGCTCTGATTCCAAGCGGGCAAAATGCGCCATACGGCAATATTTTCCATATTTGTTGACATGGGTGTTGTCATAATTTAAGAGTATTGCCATTCAGAAAGGATTTGGTCAGATGATTCAGGCTCAAGGCGGCGAAATTATATTCTACACGGATGAAGAGACGGTCGAAATCAGACAAAATACGCGCGATATCACAAATAAAGCACGCGCCATTCTCAACGGCAAATATGACCGTCAAACCTATCAGGCTGTCTATGCAAGAGATTCCCATGCCGTGGCCGAAGCCGTTCGCTTTGATGTGCCGCTTCCCGCAAACAGCCCCGTCTGCATGACCGGAAAAAGTCCCATCCTATTAGACCCGAATGAGGCAGAGCATTATCTGGTTGCGGTGCGCACTGATGCCGACAGATGGGATGTGTTTGAGAAAATCGAATACCCCGAAGAGACACTGAAACAGAAATTTTCGCTGCCTAAAGTTCAAGGCAATATGCGCAGCAATGATCTGTTCACCTTTTTATGGGCATGGGAAAATGCCCGCGAACTTCAGATGCCGCAAGGGCACGGTCATTATTCCGTCGCGGCCCGCCGTCTTGGGTATGTTGCCGATGAGCACGGCATTTATCACAGTCCTGATGATGCCCTGCCTGACTATGGGCGTTTCGATCAGGACCAACTTACGCTGCGTCATGAGGCCCGCCTTGCCATGGCGAATGCCGCCGATATCATTACGTTTAAGCCGCATCCAGAATGGCTCCTCGAACTGGGTTTAAGAAATAGCGCCCGCGCCGCTTTTTCTGGTGAGCACCGCACCCTTCGCGCCCGCTATTTCGAGATGAGTGAGCGAGTCGAAAAAAGTGGCAATGGCTTCTTGTGCGGCCTTGACCGCTATATAGAAGATCCCGTCTACCTTTCCTTGATTGATAAAAAATTGATGGACCGCGCTATTCGTGACGGCAACCGAGGTCAATATTGTCTCCCGCTGCAAACAATGGAAAAAGTGGCTGAGCGGTGCCCGCAATTTGGCGAAATCGCTCTGCAATCCCTCAGAGAGTATTTAAATGGCCCGCCGCGCTGTTGTGGCGGCGGTCACCTTCAGGATTTATGCAACACAACTATGGATGCTGCGAAAAACCCTTTCTTTGCCAAGGCAGTTGATGATCGTCTGTGTTTGCGCCTCATAGCAGCCGTTACATTGGAGTTTCCGTATCTTCCAAGCTTTGCCAAAAAACTGCACAGCATCATGAAAGACCCGTTGCCTGCCGATGATCTTGTGGCCTATTGCGAATGGAAAGCCAATCCGTCCGCAGATCGCCCGCGTATCGGCGGCGGCATCCGTGAAATTATTTCCTGAAGGTGGGATGAATGAAGCTCGCTAAACCCGAACTCATTGTTGAAGATTTCAAATTCGGTGTGTCGAAGCCTTCCGATTATGCGGTTCCCGTGTGCTGCTCGCATATGTATGAGCCGCTTTTATCGGTTGATGATTCTGCATGCTTTTATCTCGGTATTCAAAATCAGGATGGAACATGGTCGCTGCATCAAAAATATGTAAGCCGCTCCGATCTCACAAGGAATAGTCTCGACCCCTTAAGTGCCGTTTTCTCTCGCATCACAGAGGCGCACCGCCTGTCTGAAGATACGCTTTACACAAAGATGCGGGAAGCAGCGAGCTTGGGCAGATTGGTTACCAAGGCCCCCGAAACTTTCTTTTTCGAGAATTTTTCCCGTGAGCGGGGCTGGGTTGCTGATGAAACGGGCAACTTCCATTTTGCCGGTGAAGCCTTACCCGAATTCAGTCGTTTTCATCAAGGCGATGTCGATGCGCGCCGCGCCCGTTTGCAAATTTCCGAAGAACGCCTGGAGAGTATCGAGCCTGTCTTCATCGAATCTGCGGGCTGGCGCAAAACTCTTGCCAAGCTCATGGGCAAAGATGCCAAAGACATTGAGGCGCATGACTGGAAAGTCGCAATACGCGAGGCTATCGCCACTGATAACACAGAAGCCTTTGTGGTCTTGTGCGATATGGTTGTTCCCCAGCGCATTGCCGTTTCACAAGAACAGATTATCCGCAATATCCAATCCTATGCGGGCCAATTGATGAAAGGCGGAAAATTCGACAAGCTCGCCGATCTCGCCGCGCATCTGGATAAAGGCAGCGCCTACACCTTCGTGTTTGTCGAGCAACTCGCCACGGTCGTACATGCCAGCGAAAAAGACTTTCCTGTTTATTATGAGCTTCTCAAAATTGCCGATGGCTCCCCTGTATTTCTGGAAGCTTTCAACGGTAAGACTTTGGATGATTTTCGCTCAAAAATCTGGGAGGATTATCAGGGGCGCTGGAACGAGCGATACGCTTTAGAAGGCGACCTCATTCGCATTTGCGCGCAAAGTCCCAAACTCCTCGGTGAAATGCACCGTTGGTGTATCACGGGTTGGCACGATTCTGCATGCCAGTCACTCAACAGCAAAGACCTTCTCAATTTAACGGATACACTCTTTACGCGTTATTTCGAAACCAACGATACATTTTTCAACGATCATATGGAGGTTCTGGGACGCGGTGCGGCAGCTCTTCTTTCCAGAGGCGAAACAGGTGCGCTCGCACGCCTTGCCGAGAATACGCATATCCCCGAGGAGATCGCCCACTTTATGCGTTCAATTGCAGCCCTTGATGGTTTGTCTGATGAAGAGAGTTATGCCGTCGAACAACAACTTCGTCGACTGGACGGTGATAGTGGTTCGCGACGCAATCAGCCGCTCAAAGTGCTTTATGCGCAAAATCGCGCTTTATGGAGCAAGGAAGACATTTTCTCCGTTGTTGAGGTGAAACCGTCTCCGCGCCCGACAGCCGAACAAATCAAACAATCGCAGGATGAATGCGATGCGCGTAATGCCCGTGCAAGACAAAGTCACGGATACGGGATGGCAATGTAAGGAATGGTCATGTTCGGCAAACCGAAGAGAAAACTGGTGGAAGGCGTCGATTTTGAATATATGCGCGTCGGCGATATGATGGTGAAAGAGCCCATTGAGCGCAAAGCCATTCCCTCAGCCGACCATACAGAATCAGTAGAAACAATTGTCGACCGCTGCTTATATGGGGTGAGTAAGCCTGCCGATTTTAGCCTGCCCGTCTGTACATCACGCTTGAGAGAAACCGTCTTTCATCTGGATGATGCGAAAAGCTTTCTGGTTGCCGTACAAACATCTGCCAATCAATGGACGATCCGCGAGAAATTCATTTACCCCGAAACAGGCGAAGAAATCGATGATCCTTTGAAAACCAGCTTTTCCAAAATGACCGCAGTCGAAGCTGTAACAGATACACAGATGCTGCACTGGTTATACGAGTTTGAAAAATTCGGAGAGTTGGACGAGCAAATTTCCGGTGATCTGGATTTTAGGGATTGGGCCAAAATCAACGGGTATGCGCCGGATGAGTTCGGTGAGTTTCATCGCATAAATGAAGGCCTTCCCCATCATACACGGTTTTCACAAGCCGCCATTGCAGGCACAGCCTTAGCCGTTTCGGAAGGTCAGGCGTTGGCACGTCGCCAAGCCGAGATTGATACCGTCACCTTTTCTTCTGCGCCTTTTCAGGAAGGCATGATCGGGTGGCTCAAATCGCAATTCGTGTCGAACGGACGCGATATCCGTAAACACTATTGGAAACTCTATGCGGAGAGCTGGTATCCGATCCCGTTTATTGAACGGATGGAATGTTACGCGACACATCCGTACAAAGCGCTTCTTTTTAACCATACGATTATGGAGAAAGGCTTGGAGCGCTTGTTATGTGTCGAGGATGAAAAACTTTTTGCGCGTCTGGAAAAACTCGTTTTAGCAGATGAGCATTACGCCAAATCCGTTCGCCTTATCCTGCCACAACTGCTTGCAAAAACATTTTCGGAGCACCCATGGGATAACGGATTTAAAACATGTCGCACTTTAAATGACTTTAAAAATCTTCCCGAACTCAATGCGATTGTCGGTGATGAAGTCCGTCTTCAGGCCATTGAATTTCTTGCTCGGAATAAGCCGTCAGACAAAAAATGGATGAAGGCGATTGCGGCAGGCATGTCAGACCCCCACGCTGGGCGGAAGCGCATGCGTGAGGCATTAGCCGCGAGTGGAAAACCGCTGCCTGACGGATTTGTAATACGCGGCACTGAAATGTAAGATAACAAAAAAGGGCTACCCACGATAAGCGCGGATAGCCCCTTTTTTAAATGTTCAATTTAGGCTGCCATCGCTTTCACAACAGCATCACCCAGACCTGCGGGCGTGTCGGAGACGACAAAACCGCATGAGCGCATTTTATCCATCTTCGCGGCAGCCGTATCATCCGCACCGCCGATGATGGCACCTGCGTGACCCATACGCTTACCGGCAGGGGCGGTTGCACCTGCGATAAAGCCTGCGATCGGCTTTTTGGTTTTAAGCGATTTGTAGTATTCGGCAGCTTCGATTTCAGCCGTGCCACCGATTTCGCCAATCATCAGAATGGCTTGTGTTTCCTCATCCGCCATGAACATCTCGATGCAATCGATAAAGTTCGTGCCGTTAACGGGGTCACCACCAATACCGATACAGGTGGACTGACCAAGACCGACAGCGCCTGTTTGCGCAACGGCTTCATATGTCAGTGTTCCTGAACGTGAAACGATACCGACCTTGCCGCGCTTATGAATGTGGCCAGGCATAATGCCGATTTTGCATTCACCGGGTGTAATGACACCGGGGCAGTTCGGGCCGATCAGGCGCGAGTTTGTGCCTGTCAAAGCACGTTTGACGCGCACCATATCCAGAACGGGAATACCTTCGGTAATGCATACGATCAGTTCGATCTTGGCATCAATCGCTTCCAAAATAGAATCCGCTGCAAAGGGAGGCGGCACATAGATAACCGAAGCATTGCAGCCGGTTTTGGCTTTGGCTTCTTCAACCGTATTGAAAACAGGCAATCCGAGGTGATCCTGACCGCCCTTGCCGGGTGTAACGCCGCCGACCATTTTTGTGCCGTAGGCAATCGCCTGTTCCGAGTGGAACGTGCCTTGTGCGCCCGTAAAACCCTGACAGATAACTTTGGTATTTTTATCGACGAGAACCGCCATGACTGCTCCTTTAATCCGAGTCCGTTTCAAGTATTCCGGTGCTCAAACTAGCACGCACGCCATGCCATGAAAACCCTGAAAAGCCCCTCTCTTTCGATTTTCCTCGCACGCGCAAAAGACACGGTTATTCACGCATTTTTTATTTGATTATGTAAATAAAATACCTTATAACTCTCGCAATTGTTTTACATAAAGTAAGGAATGTGATGCAGCACTATTCTACACAATCTTTTCTGAACGGGGCTTCAGGCTTAACTGAAACGCCATCAGACGTGCGTATGACGATACGTCGCCATGAGCCGATGTGGAACAAAACAAATAAGCGTCGCCTTGGTATCGGGTTCGGCATGGCTGCCGCTTTGAGCCTTGCAACTGCCGCCATGCTTCCCTCCTCAAATGAAACAGCCCAAGGTGCGGATATCTCCGCTGCCAGCAGGGAGTCCTCTTCTTTTGATGGTGCAACAACATGTTCTGCTGACAACCCCATCCTGTTCGAGGGTCGTCATAACCGCTTTGTGATCAGTAATCCCGACACCTGTGCGACTTTGATGCATGCGATGCCGGCCCCGAATGAAACCGTACAGTTTGATGATCGCATTTCGATCCGCGCTTACACACAAGGCGGTGTTAAAGTGACAATGCAAGTCGGCGACGATCAATTCGTGCAGGATGTCCCGCGTGAGATTTACCGTGCGCTTCTCGAAGGCTGGCTCACAACAATGGATGATAACCAGCGCCCGCTCTCTTTTGGTGCCGCTCTTTACATGTACAAGCAAGAATCAGCACTGGGCGCATCACTGCGCGTTGCCCCAGAAGACGGTACAGCCTGCGGTATGGGTATGACAACCATTGCCAATTTTGCTGCTAATCTCATGGAGACAGGTGACCGCGTCGGTCTTGGCACTATGCGCTGGAATGCGCTGAAAATCGAAGCGGGCATGAATTTGCGTGCACGCGGGCGCCCCGTGACGGAGGAATCCGAAATGGCTGAAATCGGACGTATTAAAGATACGGGCTATGTGAATTATCCCCGTCTGGTACGCAATCCGCACTTTCGCGAGATTTTTGGCACGCGTTGTGACGATGTGACACCGGGCGCTATTTTGGGTGCACAAAATCTCGCCATTCAGAGCGCCTATTTACAAGATCAGGTGGATCGCGGACGTTTGCAACTGCCGGATGGGCGTACGCAAATCACACTTCGTGATGCCTATTTGCGCTATATGCTTCAAGGTAATATGGATCGCCTTTATCGTGCACTGCACACGAATCCCAACGTAAGACTGGACGTTTTATTTGCCGCCGATGGCGTATATGACCGCAACCCTCTATTTCATGGGCGTGGTCGTGCGCTAACAGCACGCGAATTGTACGACCACATCCCCGAGCGCGGTTTTGACGATCATTACACCATCCATATGCGCAATTATGAGCCGATGTCACATGATATAGGTGATCAATTTGATGCCGCCGCCGACACGCCCAATGGTCGCCTTCTCGCAAGTCCAAATTACGATTACGTGTTTGTCACGCAACCTTCTATGCAAAAAGGTACGACAGAGACAGAAACGGCGAGTGCCGCTGTTGCAGCTCCCGCCGTTTCTTAGAATTTCTGAGCCTTAAAATATTAAGCGGCTTCTTGTGCCTTCTTGGTCGCTTCGACAATCTTGCGGGCCGCATCACCCAGATCGTTGGCAGCAATAATCGGCAGACCTGAATTGTTTAAGATATCTTTGCCTTTTTCGACGTTGGTACCTTCAAGACGAACGACCAGAGGAACAGACAATGAGACTTCTTTCGCTGCGGCAATCACACCTTCGGCAATGATATCGCATTTCATGATCCCACCGAAAATATTGACCAGAATGCCTTTGACGTTCGGATCAGACAGAATGATTTTGAACGCGGCTGTCACGCGCTCTTTGTTGGCTCCACCCCCCACATCCAGGAAGTTGGCAGGCTCACCGCCGTAATATTTGATGATGTCCATGGTCGCCATCGCAAGACCTGCACCATTGACCATGCAGCCGATATTGCCGTCCAAAGCAACATAGGAGAGTTCATGCTCAAGCGCCTGAGATTCTTTCTCGTCTTCTTCGTCCTTATCGCGCATAGCGGCCACATCAGGGTGACGGTAAAGCGCGTTATCATCGAAGGAGACTTTGGCATCCAGCGCCATCACTTCGTTTTTGTCAGTGACGATCATCGGGTTGATCTCAACAATCGCACAATCCAGATCGGTAAAGGCTTTGTAAAGTGCGCCAAAAAACTTAACGGCTGATTTCATCGTATCACCGGACAAGCCCAGCGCAAAAGCCAGTTCACGACCATGGAACGGCTGCATGCCTGTCGCAGGATCAATGGCAACACGCACGATTTTCTCAGGCGTTTCTTCAGCCACTTTTTCGATATCCATACCGCCTTCTGTCGAAACAACGAAGGTCAGGCGTGATGTGGCACGGTCCAGCAGGATCGAGCAGTAATATTCTTTGGAGATATCAACACCGTCTGTGATGTAGAGGCGTTTGACTTCACGTCCTTCTTCACCCGTTTGTTTAGTGACCAGCGTTTCGCCCAGCATCGCTTCGGCAGCGGCTTTCACATCTTCTTTTGTCTTACAAAGACGCACACCGCCTTTGCCTGTCGGATTATTTTTGAAGTGTCCCGCACCGCGACCACCTGCGTGGATCTGGGCTTTGACAACATACAAAGGGCCTGGCAGCTCGCCTGCGGCTTTGACAGCCTCTTCAGCCGTAAAGGCGACAATGCCTTTGGGAACGGCAACGCCGTATTTGGAGAGAAGATCTTTGGCCTGATATTCGTGGATATTCATGAGATGGGTTTTCCCTAGCTTTCATGGTTCGTGAATCTGTTCGGAGTTAAGCTTTAACATGGGTTGCGGCGCAAAAAAAGCCAAAAAACCCGTTTTTTTCGCAAGAAACACGTCCCCTAAAATAAAGCGCAACTTATTGATTAGAAATAAAAAAGATCATTTTCTTGAATTCTTTCCTACATCAGTCTAATGTGCACATTATGGTGAGTTTTGCCCGCGAAATGGACAGATTTGACGCTTTGGAAGAAAGCGTCTGGCGCGGCATGCCTGAAACAACAGCAGCCTTTTTTGTCGATAGCAGCCTTGATGCACGCGCCTTTTACTTGCGTGGTCGCATGGGCAATATCAGCGGTGTCGCAGGCGTAGGCGCGGAAGCCGCAGCCATGCGCGAGAGCGAGGATGAAAATTACCGCAAACGCGATGCGATTCTTTACAACACATTCGCCAATACGGCGTCGCAGACGTCTCTTAGTCAAATGCTCGACACCTTCTTTTCCCGCGTCTTTCAGGCAGGTCTCAGCGACCGTGCGGCAGAAGTGGCAAACCGCCTTGGTATCGATATTCACGACCCCGAAGTCCGCGACAGCATCCGCGAGAGCGTAGATACGGAAATGGGCGGGGCAAAAGCTACGATCCTTTCTGCCGCACCTGCCGATGCAACCGATATTGACGGCTCTACCGCACGTATCGCCGAACACAACCCCGCAGCCGTTGCCGCCTTGCGCAATCGTCTGTGTCTCGACTTGGGCGGCGAGGAAGAAGAGGTTTGCCGTGCCGCACCCGATGAAGATTTTGCAGCCCTGCTGATTTACGGCGTATCCGGGACACCCACACCGCAACCTGCCCCTGCCCCGCGCCAAGCCCCCGCATTGGTCCGCTAATCGCCTCCTGTTTTTTCTATGTAAAACAGTATGTTAACCCTTTATTAATATTTTCCATAAAATCAAATTATTGTTGTTTTACAATCGCTTATGAATCCGATTTGTGAGAGCGAATTCACCTGCCCTATAATTTTAAAAAGGGAGAATTTATGGACGGACTCTTGGAAGATATTGACCCTCAAGCCATCACTCAGCATTTTGCTGATGGTATTGATGTGGGCATCCCGGCAGGTGATCTTGCCGAGCCAAATTATTCCGTTCTTTACGCCAAACCAAACGCCACATCTTTAGCCGACCACGAAAACAATTCTTACAATCCGGCTGTAAGTGTATCCGACATGCATTTCCGCAGCTTTGTCGTTGATGGGGATGATGACGACACCAATCAAGCCGGCACCACTGAATCGCGTTATGATGAAGAAACCGAAGAAGACAAGATTCATAAGAGACTGCAAAATATGGTTGGTGATGCTGTGTCTTTTAGACACGCCAGCTATGTCAGCACTTTCGTTCCTGTTATTGACCTTTCCTCAGCCCGCATCCGCGAAGTTTCAGCAGAAGAGGGCCATGACGAGGGCTGCTCCCACACATTCAATGGTGCTGCCAAAGATCACGTCGATGTGGAAGGCAACGAAATCCGTGTTCACCGTGTTGAAAAGAACGTCGATCCGGATACGCGTGAGACCGCTCAAGAGCTGATTGAAGATGCCAAAGATAAAGGCCAAATTGTCGCGACAGGTGATCTCGCTGATAATGATACGCTCTGCGAAACCGATCCGAAATCGGAAGTCTGCACCACATCGCCGTTAAAATTGGGACTGTAAAATTTTATGGGCGGGCCGACACCAGATTCTTCTAAAACACAGCGGTCGGGCACGAGTTTCGGACAAACGGTTATTTTGCCGTCATCCCCTCCTCCTGTTTCGTCGTCACTTCCAACCCGCCTGCCTGATGAACGTGGTTGGGTGAGTGAAACATGGGATCGCTATGTCGCCGAACCTTTTCGCGAGAATATTGCCGAGCCGTTTGAACGGAATGTTGTTAATCCCATACGCGACAACATCATTCGCCCGCTATGGAACTGGGCCGAGCAAGCCGTAGAAGGCGTTGTCGGACACCCTTACGCCGAAGCCCGCGGACGTCGTCATTTGGGACGAGACGTCGCCTGCCCTGTCGGCACCCCCGTCAGAGCTTTAGGGGATTGTCGTGTCATTCGCACCCATGAACATAACGGCTACGGCCCTCTGGTCGTTGTCGATTACGGTCACGGCATTCTTGGGACATATGCCCATAACAGCCGTATTGTCGCCGAAGTCGGGCAGCGGATTGAACGCGGAGGACTCTTATCCCTTTCGGGAAACGAAGGCACATCTTCAGGCCCGCATGTGCACGAAGAAATGCTGGTTCAGGGGTCTGACGGACGTTATTACGCCTGCGCACCCGATGAAGTCAGAGAACTTGCGATGCGCGGTCAACTGAATACACAAGAACAACGTGACACTTTTATCCAAAGTCAGGCCGACGCACACTGGAACGGTAACAAGGAGCGCATGGTCCCGCTATTAAGCGACACATATGCCAGAGACATGCAGCAATATGCCATGAATAGCGGTCCTGACAGAGCTATGGCGGCGTCAGCACCAACGCCAACACCTGTTGGTTAATAAGTTACTGATTTAAATACAATATTAGGATTTTTTTGCGATAATTCAAAAAAACCCGTATTTTTAAGGCATGAATAAAAATATGCGCAATACAAGCGACGAAGATAACGAGAGACGCACCCCATCCTTTGTGGGCTCGCAGCCTGATCTGGCTGCTGTTTCTGCAGGCAGAGACAGGCAGCGTGCTGCCGGGGGCATGGGTTTGATGTGGTTTGCCTTTAACGGCTTGCAGGCTGATCGTGATTTTCAGTCAGGCGCCGAGACGGAATGGAATGCCGTCAATGAAGCTGCCGAAATTCCCTCTTACAATGCTTATGACGATCTGATTGATGCGCTGGAAGGGCAATCAGGCCCGGCTATTGATCTGACTGATCCTGATGCCGTTGCCGCATTGCGCGAGCAAAGTTTTAACACGCTTGTCGAAAGCTTTGGCGTCGATGTTGACTCATTGTCAGATGCGGCACGGGCCGAGCTCGAAGACAATTTCAATGCGGCCTTTGGCTCCGCTCTTGAACAGGCTCGCGAGGCCGGACGCACCGATGCCAACTTCATCATGTCTTTGACAAACCTGAATTACCAAAATGATGGTTGGAGACAGAGCCATCCTGACTTGCTGTCACAGATTCGCGCTGGTAACACAGGCGAGGCTATGACGTCACTGCGTCGTTATGAAACGCCCGCAGGCGGCTTCTCTACACGGTCATTTAGCGGTAATGGTTCGGTTTCCCTGTCCGCGCCTGTTGACAATATGCGCATTACTGATCACTTCAAGATGCGTCACCGCCACCCTGTTCACGGCGATTCCCGTCCCCACCGCGGTACGGATGTCGGTGTCGGGATCGGCACTGACCTGCATGCCGCAGCAGACGGCGTTGTCGCCTATGCCGGTCGCTCCAGCGGCTATGGCAATATAGTGATCGTTTCCCACGGCGAGGGTGTTTACACGATGAGTGCGCACCTGAATAACTTCAATGTCCGCACGGGCCAGCAAGTTGATGCAGGTCAGCACATTGCCGATACCGGCAATACGGGTGTCGGTACGGGTGCCCACCTGCACTTTGAAGTCTGGCTGCGCGATCCGCGCAACGGCAAGATTTATGCAGTTGATGCCGAAGATGCCTTGCGTCCGGGCGTTGATCTGGGCAATGACAGAACCAAAATGGCCCTGATTGACGAGGCTCGCAGCGAACTTGGCAATCGCGCCGAAGCAAGTGCCGATAGCCGTATCAACAGAAGCTTCGATCTCGGATAAGAGATTGATTTAAAACAATAAATAAGAATTTTTTGTGTTTTACAACAGAGTTTCCTAAAATAAAGCATGGCTACGAGAGATCAAGAAACAAAAGAAAGACGCAGACCGCAGGATGAAGGCAGAAGTGCCCGTCCCGCCCAGCAAGCTGCTGCCGCTGATGCCGGCGCTCCCAGCATGATGATGATGTTTTGGAGCGCACGTGACGAAGTCATTGAGGCACTCTCCACCAGCGATTTCATGAATTCTCTGTTTGATTCCAACGATCAGAGCAAGTTAAGCAAGCGCGGTGAAAGCGTCGCCGATCTTGCTGTCGTCATGTCGATGCAAGACAACGGCGCAGATGATCGGATGTCAGACAGTAGCAGCAGTATTTCCAGTTCCAGAGGGGCCTTTAACACCTCTGCCGGACAGGTTTATTCTTCAGAATCCGCTCAAGTTATCAATAGTCTGCACGGCGGTGCCTTTGACCGTGCCATTGATCTGATCAAACGCCGCGAAGGTTTCAGCGCCACAGCCTATCGTGATGCACACGGACATTCGATCGGTTACGGGCACTTCATCCGTCCGGGCGAGAATTTTTCCGGTGGCATTTCTCGTGAACGCGCCGAACAATTGTTACGTCAGGATGTCGGACAGGCTTATAACGCCGCATCGGCACAAGCTGCGGAAGCCCACATTACAGACCCTAATTTCGTTGCTGTTCTCACCTCGGTGAATTATCAGTTGGGAACAGGCTGGACTCGCAAATTCCCGCAAACATGGGACATGATCAAAGATGGCAACTATCAAGGCGCCATTCATGCTCTGGAAGGTTCGTTGTGGAACAGACAAACCGCCAATCGCGTCGACGATTTCCAAAATGCGCTGGCCAATCTTGATAGAGGTCCCGCACCTGCTTGGGGTTAATCGCGACATAAAAAGACGTACAAAACAAAACCGCCTTGAAGAGGCGGTTTTTTCGTATCATTCGTCTATTCTCACATCAATCATAGGCAGGTATGGCATGCCGACGATTTTCTTCTCTTAATTCACGCAACAGCGCCCGTTCCTCGGCAGCACTCATGACGACGGGACCGCAATCCTGTTCTGCTGCGATTTGATCAAGAAGCTGATCATTCGTATGAAAGCCGATCGCGTGGGAAAATTCAGGACTTGAGACAACATTGCGAAATGTTCTGTTGGCGCGGGCACTCGCCATAAATTCGTTGGCGGCTTTCATCGCCAAATCACCGCGCAGAAGAAAGCGTATATATCCGTTTACGAAGGCCTTCACATCCCATTCTCTTTGGAGGTGACAGGACCTTTTTACCTCATCATCATGGGCTATACGGTGATCCTCACGTGGCATTTTGAGAAGGCCGAGGTCTTTCAGATAAAAATGGTTATCCAGTTGCGCGTCAAAATTGCTTTCGCCCGCGTCATCCACACTCTTCGTTTTAAACGTGCCGAACATGTCAGGCTTTTGCGTCAAAAGGCGGACAAGCTTACTTTCCAGATTGCGTTCTTTGCGATTTTTGTACGTCCATTGCCAAATTTTCTGAAAAGCATCTTCAGGATTGCCCTCATACCAATCTTTCAGGGTCGCAAGAAGGTTCGCTCTGCTTAGCTCGTTGCGCCCTTTGAGGTGGGCCGCTTTTTCACAACGGGCAGTTTCATAGGCATTGCGCATGGAAACAGCGCAGGCAATTTTATCAACAAAGCGCTCACGCTCATTTTCGCTAACACTCTCTTTGTCTTCATGCCCGAAAAAGGCAGATAGCTGTACATCGTCTGTCAAAGGGGCGTTACGGCGTAAGCTCAAGAGCGGTCTCGGCTTCATCTCATCATAGGCGTATTCGCATTCGCGCAAGAAATCGCTTCTGACTTTATCTCTTTTCAAAATCTCCTGCCCCATGCTGCGCTCCTGACGTAAGGAACCATAGGCAATATTGTGATCAAACACAGGATAGGCTTTGTCGTGCAAGATCAGTAGCTGCGCCTGCAACAAAGATTCGGGCATTGGTGTAAAACGGTTAGTCGCCCACAAAAGCGACGGGTGCATACCAATCTGATCGCAAATAGTCAAAATATCTTGGGGGTCCGGAAATTTTTGCGTCCAGGCAACCGGATGCGCTTTCTTGGATCCCAGATACTCTTCCACATTTAGATGTTCAAGTTCGGGGTTAGCGAAAATTTCGTGAGGGTCACATCCCGCCTCATGAATAAGGGCAACCAGCGGATGAAAGGGTGCAGTGCGGATTTTTTCAGCCAGCGCATCTTGGCCCTGTCGGACAAACACCATCAAGGATGATTTGAATCGGCTGGTTTTGTGCTCTGTTTCTGCAGCTCTCACTGATGCATATTCCCTGTTTTATTTTTAAAGTTTCAAAAATTTACGCACATTTGTAATTTTATGTAAAGTTTTTTCTAGCGCGGACGGCGCGAAGCATCCATTTTTGCGTTCCATGCCGCAAAATCCGGATCTTCAATCTCGAAAGGTTCGAAAAAGGCATAATGCGTTTTCAAAATGAACAGATTTTCAAAAAAGCCCATTGCCGTCTCGTCCTGCATCGCATCTGCCAAAAAGCAAAACTGGGTCTCCAAATCCGTACAGGCCCGCTCCTCGCTGAGTTGCGTCCGCTTCAGGCGTAAAATATTCGTATGAATGGAGAGAAGATCGGTGAAAGCCGCTTCTTTTGAGTCATATCCCATTTTTTGGACGCGAATCCCTGCCATACGGTCCATGGGCATGAAGTCGTCCAGATTGTTCTCAACAAAACGCTGCAAGAAAGCTGCCTGGTCATCTTTATGGCGGGATTGCATGCGAATTTGCAGTTTCTGGAAGGCACGTGTAAACGCTTCCGAATCTTTTAACTGGTCTGGCGTGTACAAGGATTGGAGAATCGCCCGTCTTTTACGGATCATCAACTTGATATCGTCACTGATCTCCTCAATCTTTGCGGGCTTTTGGCGAATCAATTCCTTTTCTGCTTCCAATACCGACATGGCACGCATTTCGAAACTGTCTTCCGTGTCATATGCCAGTTCAGGCGAGAGCAAGCTGCTCAGCTTTTCCGAACGCGGTAAGGTTTGTGTTGTCGGGGCAGGAAGCTGAATACCCGCTTGCGCAAACAAAGTGCGCAATGTGCTGTCTTCAACGAGAGCTTTGACATTCTCTACGCCCGTTTCACGATGCACGATGTAGGATTTTTCGACGTCTCTTAATATCTGGGCGTGGTCACTGGAGCCTGTAGCGAAATTCTTGCTTTTCACCATTTCCAGATCCAGCAAACTTTCAGCCTGATAACGGTCAGCGCCCGAATATCGCCCTTCAAAAATCAGTAGACAGGCCTGTACAACGGCACTTGGTGCGGGCTTATCTTCGGGAACATCCACTAAATGCGCAGGGTGCACACCGATTGCCTCGCACATTTCCAAGAGATTTGCGCCTGAAGGCCAGTATGTACTTCTTCGCGCAAAAATCTGACCGCACATCTCCTGTGAAAGACCGACGGCCTCACGCATATGTGTAAAGCTCTGGGCGGAGATAGCTTTGGTAAAGGAAATAAGCGGGTGTGTGCCGTATTCTTGCTGATCACGGTGCGCAACACTGATGCGTGACGCAGTTGTCACGGGCACAGAATTCGGGAACGCAGTCGTATCGGACATAAAACCTCAGATAAACCCTGTTTTTTTATAATTATCTAACTTAAACATGGATTTTTGGGGAAGTAAACACCACATAAACTTGACATAGTCATTTTGTGCATATAAAAATCTATTTTCAATAATAAAGAGGTTTATATGCCCGCAAACACTGCCGTTGCACAAGAAACAGCCGAGGGGAGACTCTTTCGTATGATGACAGCTTTCAAGCTGCTCCCCCGTTTCATTTTCCCTGAAGACCCTGCCCAAAGCAGGTATCAGACAAGCGGTCCGCTTTTCACCCAGCTTGGCTATACGGCTGAAGATTCACGCCATGGCACGGCACGCCCGCAAAAAGGCCACCATATTTTTATCAGCGGTCATTCCAATGATGCCCCGACCTTGGGCGGTCACAGACTCGGACTTCAGTTCAATACCAACTCATTGGCGTTTGCTTACACGATCGGCGGACGTTCAGGGTACAACCCCTTTAATCCTGAAATCTTGGAAAAAGACCGCGAAGCGGGCATTGCCGGAAAAACCGTCAGCGTGATTGATGTTGCAGGATCACTGCATACAGATATCGGGCTATTTGCCCTTGAAAAATTCATCCCCGAGCGCGTCCGCTTTTACGGGCGTGATGTGCCCGCATCCCCTGAAAATGTCATGAAGCTTGCGAAAATCTGGCTGGAATGCAAAACGGGTCCGAAATTATTGCCGCGTGATTTAGAACTGCTGGAAGAGGATATTCCCGTCAGCACGGTCAACGGGCTGATGGACCGTTTCGGATTTTCGCAGACCGTTAATTTATCCCTAGAAAATCGAGCTGCCATCGCAGATCTTCTTCGGAAAGAGGATACTCCGTCCCATTCCGAGGATTCAGAACCTCTCCTGGCGGAACCCTTGCAAGTTCCCGTTGTACAATAAGGGCTGTGCGCATTGACAAACCTGCCTTCCACACCAAGGCAGTGGCAGGTTTTGGCGCATTAAGCGCCAGAATTTTTTGCACTTCAGCAACCGGAATTTTAGAGAGATGCGCCAAAGCCAACTCGGCAAATTCGCGGTCTCTCACCCCGATTGCGTCCGTGACCGCTTCATCATTGAGCGCGCCCTTTTTGATCTTTTCTTTGAGGCGCTCTGCCGCAGACTTCCCGCTGGTTTCTTCTTCATCCATATGGGCGATGCGACGTTTCACAATCTTGCTGATCTCATCTACCGTCTGCCCGTCTAGGTCGGAGCGCTCCAGCAGAATATCGCGGATGGATTGATCGACATAGAGTGCCAGTGCCTTGGCAAAATTGGCTGGGAGACCCTTACGAAGCGCCAAGGGCTTTTGCCATTGCGGAATGGTTTTTGCCATTTCGACAATCTTGCCCAATGTTTCCATGGAGACTTCGGCCCCTGTATTGTTCAAAAGAATTTGTCCGGCAGGTGCATCTTCCGTTTCAATCACAGCATCGGACACCGCCTCTGACAAACTTGGACGAGACGCCACTGCTTGTACCGCCCATGAGGCGGGATGCGCTTGTAAAATTTCCAGCAAATCTTCATCGGGCAATGCCACACAATAACGCAAGATCGGCTCGGATACTTCGCGCTCAATATCACGTGCGAGTTTTGCGACCACCTTGGGCGGGGCATAAGCGTGATCTTTGAGGGTCGAAGAGAGCGCCACGCGGATTTTCAAAACCTCATCTAGTGCGAGCGCGCCGAGGGAATTCACCGCATAGGCATAAAGTTGTGACTGGATATCGGCTGAAATATTCGGCAGTAGCTTCATTAGACGCTCAGCCAACGCTAGACGCACGTCGACACTGGTATCTTGCACAAGAACCGAGCTGGCCTGAATGGGGGTCGCCATATTGGTGGCAACAGCCTTCCGCACGGCAGGGTCTTCATCGTGTTCAGCCAAATAATAGAGAATATCGGGAGAGGTTTTCTTATCTTTTGCCAGTTTCAACCGATCATTGATTGTCCCTGTTTGCGCAAGCTCTTTCTCGCGCACCCGTTGCTTCGCGGCGCGTTCCTTAGAGTTTCCGAGAAATTTTGAAAAAAAGCTCATGCCACAAACCAGTATAAACGAAAATTCTTAACCAAGGGCTTTTTTGAGATAGTCCTGCCCCTGCATTTCTGTGAGACGCGATGCCGTCCGCTGAAATTCGAATGCATGCGTATCTTCATGATAAAGCTTATCGGGCATGGCCTGAGCCGCCAGAATAAGAGCAACACCCTTATCGTAAAGCACATCCACCAACGTCATAAAACGTTTCCCCTCATTGCGACGATCATAGGTAAAGCGCGGTACGACGGAGAGAAAAATCACATCGAATTTTTGGGCCAGCGCCAGATAATCTTCCGCGCCTAACGGCTTTTCACACAGTTCTGCAAAGGTAAAGCGGGCACAGCCCCGTGCGGTTTCTGCAGCATGCAGCACGCGCCCCTTCACTTTAATATCGGCGCTCTCGTAAGGCCCACCTGCGGTTAATTCCTCCCATAAATCCTGCATGGGGGGCGGCATTCCCGCCGCATTATGCGTTTCAAAATAAACGGGGCGACCATTGAGAGCTTTGCGGCGATAATCCGTTGCCCCTTCCAGCGGAATCACTGTCACGGCTTTTTTGAGTTCAGCAATAAAGGGCAGAAAGCGGGCGCGTTGTAATCCGCCCTCATAGAGGCGATCAGGTTCCCAGTTACTGGTCGTGACAATTTTAAGACGCGCCGAAAACAACGCTTCGAACAATCTGGAGAGCAACATCGCATCGGCAATATTGGTCACGTGAAATTCATCAAAGACCAGAAAGTCGGCCTCATCTGCAACCTTTTGAGCAAAGGCTTCAAGCGCCTTATCAGGCCCGTTATTCTTGGTCTTAGCCTCTCGGTATGTATGCAAAAAATCATGGACGGAGGCCATGAATTCGTGGAAATGCTGGCGCTTGGTACGCAACTTGCCTGCCAGCGTTTCCAGCAAAATATCTGTGATCAGAGTCTTGCCGCGCCCGACAGGGCCATAAAGATATGCCCCGTGATTGGCAGCGTTCTTACTTTTTTTAAGCTTGCTTAAAAGCCCGCTTTTTTGTTCCTGCCGCAGCGTCTCAACCAACCCGTCAAGGGCAAGCATGGCAGATTTTTGTGCGGGATCGGGGGTCAGGCCACGCTTTGCAAAACCGTGTTGAGCCCATTCGGGCAATGGCGGGGTGGCGGCTTCAGACTTTATTTTTGCGTCCGACATAAGCAACCAGAAGAATGGAAATCTCGTAAAGAAGCAGCATGGGAAGTGCCAGAAGCGTTTGCGAAATAATATCGGGGGGTGTCAAAAAAGCCGCAACCAGAAAAGTCAGGATAATCACGTAACGGCGTTTCTTGCGAAGGGAGGGTGCAGTCACAAACCCCGCCTTACCCAATAATGCCAACAAAACAGGAAGCTGGAAACATAAGCCAAACGCAAAAATCAGCAACATGATCGTATCCAGATATTCGGATACACGAGCCTCTAGGCGGATCGGCAGAACCGTCTCCGTTCCCGCACTCTGAAAGCTTAAGAAAAAAGGCAGTGCGAATGGAAGCACCACATAATAGACCATGGCTCCGCCCGCAAAAAAGAGGATCGGCGTTGCAATCAGGAAGGGCAGGAAAGCAAATTTTTCGCGTTTATAAAGTGCGGGTGCGATAAAGCGCCAGATTTGAAGCGCGACGATCGGGAAGGAGAAGAAGAGCCCCGCAAAAAAGCTGACCTTGAGATAGGTAAAGAACGCTTCTGCGAGACCTGTATAGATCAGGCGGCCCTGGTCGCCCGCAGGCATCGCATTCGCCAGAGGTTGCACCAAGAAGCCGTATATCTGTTCTTTATATAAATAGGCAATCGCCGTGCCGATAAACATGGCGGCAAAGGCCCAAAGGAGTCGGGCACGTAGCTCCAGAAGATGGTCAAGGAACGGCTTGGGCGGTTGGGTAAGCTGTTCTTCGACTTCCCCTTGTGCAGGTTTTTGATCTGCGATAGCGACTTTCAAACTCATGAGTTATTCGCGCTCCCCGCGTAAGTTTTTCAGGAAGCTCAGCTCCGCTTCGGCTTCGTCTGCCTCATCAATATCGTGGTAACCGGGCAATTCATAGCGCGGCAAAGGAGGCTTACGGCCTTCCTCGGGAGGTAGGGTCGTGATGGGTGCCGCACGGAATTTGGGATTTGCATGATAGGGCTCTTTTTCCAAAGCCTCGTCTTCACGCCCGTACACCTCGTCATAAAAGTCGGAATCTTCGTCCGCTTCCTGCGCCGTATCCGCAGGCGGGACGTAAGATTTTTCCTGCACATCTGCAGCCGTAGCCTCTCTGATTTCGGCTTCCTGCATGAAACTGTCAAACTGATTGGACAGGGCAAAGCGCATATACTGGATACGGCGGACGATGCGTCCGATACCGTACATCATTTGCGGCAATTCTTTCGGGCCGACCACAAGCACACCGATGACCAGAATAAGGACGATTTCTGTCCAACCGACATCAAGCATGAATGGTTACCCCTTTAATGCGCCTATGAAAAAGAATGGTTTTATTCGTCTTTGGCGGATGCAGACGATGATTTTTTATCAGCCTCTTCATCCTTCATGCCGCGTTTGAAGCTTTTGATGCCTTCAGCCATATCACCCATGATACGCGGCAATTTGCCCGCTCCGAACAGGAGCATGACAAGAACGACAACAATAAGAATCTGAAAGAGTGATGGTGACATAGTTTATAATTCCTTAGGTCAGACGAAAATCTTCAACACATGATATAGAGCGTTTATGGCCCTCACGCAATCTCCTCGAGCTCTTCCTCATTGATCCCTTCATCACGGTCAAAAAGGTCCATGGCACCTTGGATCGTATCAATGGCGGGACGGCGATCAAGAAGCCCTGCGGCCTTGATATCGTCCATGCCCGGCAAATCGGTCAGGGCTTCCAGCGCAAAATGGTCAAGGAAAGACGTCGTGGTCACCCATGTCAAAGGGCGGCCCGGCGTTTCGCGGCGGCGGCCGGGCTTGATCCAGCCTTGCTCCAGCAGGATATCAAGCGTGCCTTTATTGGTGGCAACACCGCGGATATTTTCGATTTCAGCACGCGTCACCGGCTGGTGATAGGCTACAATCGAGAGCGTTTCCAGTGCCGCCTTTGAGAGCTTGCGCTCTTCTTCCTTGGCGAGAATCAGATAGTCCGCCAAATCTGCAGATGTTCTCATGGCGTAAGCGCCGCCCAACTCGACCAGCTCAACACCGCGACCGGCATAGTCTTTTTTAAGAGCCTCGAGAATCGGACCAAGATCGGCATTATCCGGCAAACGTTCGCGCAAAATTTGCGGTGTCAAAGGCTCTGCCGATGCAAAGAGCAAAGCCTCAACCAGTCGTTTTTGTGTGTTTTGATCCATTCGTCTTTTTCTTTCTTTTTACGCAGCCTTGTCCGCACGGTCTTCCTGTTCGGGGCGCTGGCAACTGCGCAGATAAATCGGTTTGAAAAGCCCATCCTGTCTGAGTTCGGCTTCGCCTTGTTTCACCATCTCCAGACTTGCCGTAAACAGCGACGCGCAAGAAGAGCGCGCATAAAGCGGGTCACGGATGCCTGCGGGCATAAAGGAATCAAGCGTGGCCCAAACACTGTTCATCCCTTTTTTGGGTAAATTCCCAAGCATCTTGCGCATGCGCTCGACCGCTTCTTCGGTAGACATGAGCGGGAATTTTTCCAGCTTGTATTCCGAATATGTCTTGCGGCGTTCAATCGCGCCGTAAGCCGTAAGCAAGTCAAACAACGAGACATTGTAGGTGGTGTCGCGCTTGATCGCGATATCCTGCGTGGCCCCACGGGCAAAAATAGATTGGCCCAGACGCGGGCGGGTCATCAATTGTTCGCCCGCAATCTGCATCGCTTCCAAGCGGCGCAACTGGAATTGCAGGGCTTCAGCCATTTCTTCACCGCTCGGTTCTTGCGTATCCGTTCCTTCCTGCGGTAACAGCAGTCTGGATTTCAGATAAGCGAGCCAAGAGGCCATCACCAGATAATCGGCAGCAAGCTCCAGCTTTAATTGCTTGGCGCGCTCGATAAAGGCGAGATACTGGCGCACCAGTTGCAAAATCGAGATGTGCAAGAGGTCGACTTTTTGTGTGCGGGCCAGATCAAGCAGCACATCAAGGGGCCCCGCATAACCGTCAATATTCAAAAGCAGCGTATCCGTTTCAGAGACAGGCGCGCCCGTCCCGCCGTCTTTTTGACGTGGCGGATCTTCCTCGAAATTCTCATTCGAGAGTTTAATTTTGACGGTGTCTTCGCTGTTTTCAGCCATTGGTCCCAGACATTCTTATGTGAAGAGGTCTTAGTATAGCGAGGAGGACAGAAGAAATTCCAGCCTTTATCACTGAAAATCATAGTCTTTCCAGAAGTTTTCTCTTACCATTTCAAATTGTCATGGGGATCTTAACGACATTTATAAACTGGAACAGGAAGGCATCACTGGCTTTTGACAAGCTGCTGCCGCAATCCATGCGCGTATACGGCACAACGGATTTTCATGCGCGCCTTTTGCCTGCTTACCTCAAAGACCATATGCATGTTGCCGATATCGGCGGCGGTAAGCGGCCCTTTATTTTTCCCGACATGAAGGCTGAAAAGCATATTACGCTCACAGGCATCGACATTGACGCCGAGGAGCTGGAGCGTGCCCCTGAAGGCAATTACGACGAAACAATCGTTGCCGACATCACCACATGGCGTGGGACAGGACGTCACGATATGGTCATATCACGCTCAACCCTTGAACATGTGAGCGATGGCCCCAAAGCTTTGGAAGGCATGGCCTCGGCATTAAAGCGCGGCGGGATTCTGATTGCCTTTGCGCCGTGTCGCAACGCGCTTTTTGCCCGCTTTAACCTTCTTATGCCTGAAGGCCCCAAAAACAAACTTTTGAAAATGCTATACGGCAAGCAGGCCGAAGTCATGGGCTTCAAAGCCTATTACAGTCACTGTACCCCATCCGAAATGCGTAAAGTGGCTGAAGATTTGGGCCTCGAAATTCTGCAGGCCCGCACCTATTGGATGAGCAATTATTTCATGATTTTTGTGCCCGCCCATATTGTATGGCGCATCTATCAATTGGTTGTGCGCACACTCGGCTGGCAAAACTTAGGTGAGGGTTTCTCGCTGGTTATGAAGAAACCTTAAAAACTTCAAGGTTTAATCCCGTAACGCAGCAGATAGATACCGCTGCCGACAATGAGCGATATGCCTGCAATTACCTGCAAGCTCGGGATATCGCCAAAAAGCAAGTAGCCCAGCACCACTCCCCAGAAAATCTGCACATAATGGGTCGAGGCAATAAAGCCCGTTTTCGCCTTGGTAAAAGCAATCGCTACCATAACCACACCGCCGATTCCTGATGCGCCCGCCAGAAGATAAGCAAAACCCAGTTTGGGCGTGATGTCAGGTAATGGATCGCCATTGGCAAGGACGAGGCCCAGTGCGATGAAAAACGTTATGCCGATGGCATAGACCGCAAAGGCATAGCCGTTTCTTTCCTGCGGACCTATAAAATTGGCGAGAATATTGATGAGGGCGACAAAGACCGCACTGCCTAATGCCGCCAGAAACGCTGTCAGCTCCAACCCGTCAGGGTTCGGAGGAAAGGCGAGAAGCACGCCCGCAAAGCCGATAAGCGCTGCAATGCCTTCAGCCTTGTGAAAAGGTTCTTTGATCAAGAGCGGGGCAAGAAGCACGGTCAGGAACGGTGCGCAGAAAATGACCGCATAGGCTGTGGTCAGAGGCAAATGCGAATAGGCATACAGAAATAAAAGGAACTGCGCCGCAATCAGCACGCCGCGCAAAAGATGAAGCTTGCGCTTTGGGATGGTCCAAAATGACAGAAATTCGCCTTTGAAGGCGCCATAAAGAAGAACAAGCACCACCGCAAGTCCCGCGCCGATCATGCCATTCACCATAGGCGGTGCCACATCTGCCAGCCATTTATAAGCGGCATCCCCGATGGCAAAAGAAGAAAACCCCAATAGCGCGCAAAAGAATGCGCGGGTTTGTCCGTTTAAATTCTGAAAGAACATGCGAACCCTTATCATTTCGTTTCAAGGTGCCATGATGAGCAAAAGCATTCTGCTGTCCACGGGAATTTGTGACTCTTGCAAAATTCTACTGGATTTTTTGGCTCAACCCGCCATGATGAGCTTAGAAAACAAGAGACCTCATAATTCAAACTTGATCTTGGGCAAACTTCCTGCCACCAATAACGACATGACAGTATTGAGCGACGAAACACTCCGCTACGACAAAATGGTCGAGAACGCCTTGCGCGGCGTTGTCCGTGACGCACTTGAAGAGGTTGTCAAAGACGGCCTTCCGGGTGATCACCATTTTTACATTACATTCCTGACCGATCATCCGGGCGTGAAAATTCCCGATTATCTGCATGAGCGCTATCCGGGTGAAATGACGATCGTCCTGCAATACCAGTCTTCCGACCTCGCTGTTGACGAGACTAATCTGCAGGTCACGCTGTCTTTCAACAATAAGCCCGAGAAACTGATTATTCCTCTGGCTTCCATCTCGATCTTTGCCGATCCTTCAGTCAACTTCGCCCTGCAATTCCAGCCGCTTGGCGAGTTGGAGAGCGAGGATTTCGACTTTGACGACGAAGATGAGGATGATGACGATACACCTCCATCGGGCGGTGGCGGCGGACGCAAACCTCGCGCCAAGAAAAGCTCCGGTGAGACAGGTGAGGTTGTCTCTCTCGATACATTCCGTAAGAAAAAATAAGCAAGGGAGCTTCCCCATGCGCGCACTTTCTCTTTTCGCTTTTCTTCTCACGCTGATAGCCGTCTCAGGATCACGTGCCCATGCCGAAGAAAAAACATATCGCTACGAAGTCTATGGTGGCGGCATCCATGCGGTGACTGCAACCATGAAACTCGACTTGGGCAAGGGTCATTATACCACTTCTTTAACGGCGGTTACCCGAGGCTTTCTCGGCAAACTCGCTCCCTGGGAAGGAACTTACTTTACCGAAGGTCGCATGAAGGGTGATAAACTTGTCCCCGAACGACATATCGGTCGCTCACTGTGGCGCGGTGAAGGCGAGGCCAAAACCTACAGTTACGATAAGAACGGACAATTCAAATCCCTGAAAATCGTCGAAAACGGCAAGCCAAAGAAAAAAGACCCGCCCTCTCCCCAACTGACGAATGATACAACAGATCTGCTCTCGGCAACGCTTGCCGTGATGATGGAGGCTGCCAAAACGGGTGAGTGTAAAGGTGAATCCGATGTTTTTGACGGCTCGCGACGCTTCACGCTGCATTTCAAATCGCAGGGCACAGAAGTGCTGGAAAAAAGTCGTTACGCGCCGTTTTCGGGCGAAGCCATGAAATGCACTGTCGAAATCACGCCTAAGGGCGGGAAATGGCATGAAAAGCCCAGAGGCTGGATGTCCATTCAGGAACAAGGCCGCGCCAAGGGCACACTGCCGACGGTCTGGCTTGCCAAAGCCCCGGGGGCTGCCGATACCGACCCTGCCGTTCCGGTGCGCATCCGCGTCAAAACCAATTACGGCACATTGTTCATGCATTTGACGCAGACATTGTAACTTTATACGGGGCTCATCCGTATAAAGAGTATGAAGAACACTACATCCTATTTAAAGAGCGTCGCCCTGTCGGTTGCCTGCGCAGCCCTATTGACGGGCGTTCCTCTGATTACATACGGAAAGGCGCAAACAATGAGCACACCTAAACTCACCCCCATGCAGGAAAAAGTCACCCGCCATAACGGCACGGAGCCGCCCTTCCTCAATGAATACTGGAACAACCACGAAGAGGGCATTTATGTTGATGTGATTTCCGGTGAACCGCTCTTTTCCTCAACTGACAAGTTTGATTCAGGCACGGGCTGGCCCAGCTTCACCAAACCGATTGAGGCTGACGAAGTTGTCGAGGTCACCGACCAAACCCATGGCATGACGCGCACGGAAGTCCGCTCAAAAACTGCCGACTCGCATTTGGGACATGTCTTTCCTGACGGCCCGCGTGACAAGGGCGGTTTGCGCTATTGTATCAATTCAGCCTCACTTCGCTTTATTCCTAAAGACAAAATGGAAGAAGAAGGCTACGGCGCCTATCTAAAGCTGTTTAAATAAGACTATCGCCGTATCATGGTGCATGGACATCTGCATGAAGCCGCCCTAAAATCATGCCCATGAGCGATACTCCTTCACAGGCCCTTACCATCATCATTCTTGCAGCAGGCAGCGGCACACGTATGAAATCGTCGCTACCTAAGGTGCTGCACCCGATTGCCCATTTGCCGATGATCGGGCATGTGCTTGCCACTGCCAAAAGTTTAAAGCCTGCACAAATCATCGTTGTTGTCGGAACCGATGAGGGTGCCAAAGCCATCCGTGAATATGTCACTGATTGCGACATTGCCGTACAGGAGAAGCCGCTGGGTACGGGACATGCCGTACGTGCGGCATTACCCGCCATCAAAAACAAAAACGGACGCATTCTCGTTCTTTATGGTGACGGACCGCTTTATACGAAGACGACACTTCAATCCCACCTTGCAACCCTGGATACAGGTAAGGGCAACGCCTTGTCTTTCCTTGGCATGAGGGCTGTTAACCCTCATGGATACGGACGGATGATTCTGGACCATAACGGGCATCTGGTGCGCATTGTCGAGGAACGAGAAGCCACAGATGAGGAACGTACAATTGATCTGTGCTGGTCGGGTGTAATGTGTGCCAAGGGTACGTCTTTTAGTGCATGGGTATCTGCCATTAAAAATGAAAACTCCAAAGGCGAATATTACCTGACATCCTTACCGGAAATCGCCCATAGCGACAACGTGGAAACACATATTTCACTCTGCGCTGAAGTTGAAAGTCTGGGTGCGAACACCCGCGCTGAACTTTCCGCACTGGAAGCCAAGTATCAGGCGCGTAAACGCATTGAAGTCATGGAATCAGGTGTAACGATCCAAGCCCCTGAAACTGTCTTTTTCTCGCATGACACTCAGATCGGCGAGGATTGCGTGATTGAACCGCATGTCGTGTTCGGCCCAAATGTCAGTGTCGGGGCAGGTTCCACCATCAAAGCCTTCTCACATCTCGAAGGTGCGCGCTTAGGCAAAGAAACAGTCATTGGTCCTTACGCAAGATTACGCCCCGGGGCAGAGCTTGGTGATCAGGTTAAAATCGGCAATTTCGTCGAAGTGAAGAACGCTAAAATGGGCACGGGATCAAAAGCCAACCATCTGGCCTATATCGGTGATGCAAAGGTCGGGGCGGGCGCCAATATCGGCGCGGGAACGATTACCTGTAACTATGACGGGTTTAAAAAGCATCTGACCGAAATCGGTGAGGGCAGCTTTATCGGCTCAAACTCGACCTTAGTTGCCCCTGTCGCAATCGGAAACGGTGCTTATGTCGCAGCCGGATCAGTCATTACAGAAGGCGTGCCCGATGATGCGCTGGCTGTTGCCAGAAACCGTCCGATTTTGAAAGATGGCTGGGCCGCTAAGCAACGCGCCGCCAAATCCACCAAATAGAATATATATTCCACTTCGTATTTCCACGCTTTGCAACGAATTGTCAGGCAACGTGATTGGTATTGCTGCCCCCTTCCTCTATTCTTAAAATCGACAACGTAACCCTCTTGATGAAAAGTATCATTCCATGTGCGGCATTATCGGCATTGTTTCTGAAAAAGATGTTTCCACGCGTATCTTAGAAGGCCTGAAACGCCTTGAATATCGCGGTTATGATTCCGCAGGAATCGCCACACTTTCGGAGACGTCCTCCATTGATCGCCGGCGCGCCGAAGGCAAACTTATCCATCTTGAAAAACGCCTCAAAGACAGCCCTTTGGCAGGTCATGTCGGTATCGGGCACACGCGCTGGGCAACGCATGGAGGGCCTACCGAAAATAACGCGCACCCCCATGCCAGCGAGTCGGTGGCGATTGTTCATAACGGCATTATCGAGAATTACACGGAGCTGAAAGAAGATCTGGAAAAACGCCAGCACCGCTTTGAAACCGAGACGGATTCGGAAGTGGTTGCTCACCTCATCACCGAACATTTAAAGCAAGGCCTTGCACCCGTCGAGGCCGCCTTTACCGCCTTTGACAAACTGAAAGGGGCTTATGCGCTGGCTGTTATCTTTAAAGGTGAAACCAATTTGATGGTTGGTGTGCGCCAAGGTACGCCCCTGGCTGTCGGATTTGGCGAGGGTGAGATGTTTCTGGCTTCCGACTCTTATGCACTTGCGCCCTTCACAAAAAAAATCTGCTTTTTGGAAGACGGCGACCGCGTCGTCCTCAGCACCAAAGAGGCCAAACTGTATAATAACGACAACCAGCCGATTGAACGTCCTGTACGCATCACCGCGCAAAGCGGCGCGACAACAGGCAAGGGCGAGTACCGTCATTTTATGCTCAAGGAAATTTACGAGCAACCCTCCGTGATCGGTGACACGCTGAATTCCTTTATCAACCCGGCAACAGGCAAAATCACTTTACCCGAAGGCGTTTCCGAAGCACTTTCATCCGCGACACGCATTACACTTGTTGCCTGTGGTACGGCTTATTATGCCTGTATGGTTGCCAAATACTGGTTTGAGCAAATTGCCAAAATTCCATGTGAAATCGATGTCGCCTCCGAATTTCGTTACCGCGAAGCGCCGATGCCTGAAGGCGGTGTGGCCCTTTTCGTTTCACAATCCGGCGAGACGCTCGATACGCTTGAGGCCCTCAGATATTGTAAATCGCAAGGCCAGACAATTCTTTCCATCGTGAATACAATCGAGAGTACGATTGAGCGCGAAAGCGATCTGGTCATGCATACGCTTGCAGGCCCCGAGATCGGTGTCGCTTCGACCAAAGCCTTTACGACACAATTAACAACTCTGGCCTGTTGCGTACTGGCGGCAGCGGATAGTCGCGGCATTATGGATGCGGCAAAGCTGGATGAAGCAACCGCAGCCCTTCGCCAGTTGCCCGCGCAATCAGCCCTTATTCTCAATCACGATCAGGCCATTCAGAATATCGCTAAAGATATCGCCGAGGCCCGTGATGTGCTGTATCTCGGACGAGGCGTCATGTACGCGATTGCTTTGGAGGGCGCATTGAAGCTCAAAGAAATTTCGTACATCCATGCTGAAGGTTATGCGGCAGGTGAAATGAAGCACGGCCCGATTGCCCTGATTGATGATGCTGTGCCGATCGTTGTGGTTGCTCCCTCGAACGATGTTCTGTTTGAAAAGACCGCTTCGAACGTACAAGAAGCCATTGCCCGCGGCGGACAGGTTTTGATGATTTCGGATGAGGCGGGTCGCAAAGCCTTTGCCAAGACAAGCCGCTGGTCGGTCGCATTGGAAGAAGTACACCCTTTTACCGCACCGATCCTTTATACGCTGCCCGTTCAGCTTCTGGCCTATCATGTGGCTGTTGCCAAGGGCACGGATGTTGACCAGCCGCGCAACCTTGCCAAATCCGTAACGGTAGAGTAAGCACTCATCCCATGACAGTTTCTATGCCCGAAGCCCGACATACAGTCGGGCGCACCGAGTTTGTTTTCATGATGGCCACACTGATGTCGGTGGTGGCCTTTTCGATTGATGCCGTTTTGCCGGCGCTCGGGCTTATCGGGACGGATCTGCATGTGACCAATGTCAATCATACGCAATTCATCTTAGGCTTTTTGTTTGGCGGTATGGCAATAGGCCAACTGGTCAACGGGCCTTTATCGGATGCATGGGGTCGTCGAAAAATCCTCTTTATCAATCTCGGCATTTATATGGTGGGATCGCTCATCTGTCTGGTTGCCCAGAATATCGAGACCATGCTGATCGGTCGGCTGGTGCAGGGTTTTGGGATTTCAGGGCCTTATATTTCGGTTGTGTCCATTGTCCGCGATCAGTTTTACGGGCGGCATATGGCCAAAATCATGTCGCTGGTCATGATGATCTTTATTATGGTTCCCGTCTTTGCACCTGCCATCGGGCAAGGCGTACTCCTGTTCTTTTCATGGCGTGCCATTTTTATCATGTATCTGATCTATGGCACGCTGGTGGGCTTATGGGTTGCCTTCCGCCTAAAAGAAACTTTACCGCCCGATGCGCGTGTTCCTTATAAAATCAGCAATCTCGTACGCGGGGTGAAAACGGTTTACACCAACAAAACCACCCTCAGTTATACGCTTGCCTTGGGCTGTGTGTACGGTGCGTTGCAAGGCAATCTGAACAGTATCCAACAAATCTTCCATGACAAATACCATGTGGGCAGCATGTTTGCCGTCTATTTCGGATTGCAGGCGTTATCTATCGGTATCTCATCCTTCCTGAACTCGCAGATGGTGATGCGTATGGGCATGCACCGCCTCAGCCTCACGGCCTCAGGCATGATTGTCATTTTGTCTCTTCTTTTTCTGATCATCAGCTCGTTTATCGGAACACCCTTTGCGCTCTATTTCACTTATGGGTTTTTCCTTTTGCTGTGTTTTGGCTTCCTGTTTGGAAACCTCAATGCACTGGCGATGGAACCGATGGGGCACATTGCGGGTCTGGCCTCGGCCATTATCGGTGCCACTTCATCCCTCATCGGTATAACGGGCGGAACCATTATCGGGCAACATTATGAAGGCAGCCTGACACCCGTTGTTTTAGGCTTTCTCATACTCGGATCCATCGCCTGGGTGATTATCTTTTCAGAGCGTACAACAGCTAAAGAAAAATAATTGTTTTTAGGCACTTTTTAATTGCCATAAGATTTATTATTTTCTATAACTCTTTTACTCCATGAATATGAACTGAGGGTAAAATAGTCCATGGGAAGCGTTGTCACAGGGGTTTTTGAAACCGAAGCCACGGGTCTGCGCCAAGCCATCTTTGCCCGCCTTACCCCCTTAATGGCAGAAAACAGCCGTTACTCTCGCGACCGAGAAACCACTCTTGTCATCATAGAAAATTACCGCCGCGATTTTATCGCCCATTGCGGCATACATGATTTTAATCGCAAACACGGGATTGATTCCGACAACCACATGCTGGTTCTCTCGGCAAGCCCATCACGACAATCTTCAGGTCGCTCAGCCATTGTCCTGAATTATCGTCCAGAATATTACCGTATCGAAGGGCATCTATTCGATCATTTGCCCGACCTCCCCGAAATGGTTCGCAATCCGCAACGTCTCAAAAACATGACGGCAGAACAAAAAGTGGAAACGATGGCGCTCCCCAATCGTCTCTCTCTGGCAATGCATTACGCGAACAAGAAGAAAACACCGCTCGGAAATACCGAACTTCAGAATATCGAGCCGCTTTTGAGCAAGCGTGCGCTGCGTGAAATTGGCAAAAAGGCACGTCGTGATACCGCATATCTGCTGGCAAGACGATTTGAGGATGATGAGGGTCACGCCGATCTGGTACGTGATCTGGAGCATATATTGGAAGATTATGAGATGGCTAAGCTGGAGGAGGCCATTCAGTCATGGTGTGCACGCCTCGACCCTAGGGCGCTGGAGCTAATGCGAACGACAGATGTTCCGCGAACAATTGATTTTCTTCGATTTCTTACACCACATAAATATGTACATCGTGAAGAACAACACCTGCGTCGCGCTCATAAAACCGTGACACACAGCGAATATGTCTTCAATGAAGAGGCAGCAACCCGACGCCAAGCACTTATCCGGGAATATCCGCTACTTGCGTGGGAGCGAAAGACCTTCAAAGATCGCCGCTTTTTCGAGGATCTGGACGAGGGTGTTTTAAGCATTGATGAGAAAGCTGCCGCCTTTTTCGATGCCGACCCGACATATATCCCCTATCTTGCGGGACTGCAGCGTGATGATATCGGCTTTCGAATGCATGCTTTGCCCCAAATTGCCGCCAATCTTGCCCTCTTTGATATAACCGCCCCTCCGCAAAACCCTACGGAGTGGAAGGATTATGTTCGCCTTTTGAATACGGACATCTACCTTGCGGATAAAAAATTGCGCGGTCGCGGCACAACGATTGCGTCTTGCGCAAAAGCCTATAACCGCTTCGGCAACTGGAGTAAGATCGCACAATATCTGGACCCTCGTGATGATACCAATGTCTGTTCAGTAGTTGATCAGCTTGAACGCGGTATGAAGAGAATTGGGTATTCGATCTTGGGTTCTTTTGCCTATCAGACCATAACGCAGCGCCCCGATATCTCACGCTATACATCTGCCACATCAATTTCATCATTTGTAGAATCGATGATTTTGCCTTTATGCGTGCCTGAGGAATCCCATGATCCATATGCTGAAACCAAACTCTATAAAGCGTTCGGCAAAGATCGCCCGAACCTTTTGCGTATGTTTTTTGACGAGATCGAGCTTTTCGATTTGGTAGATAAAACACGCGACTTTTTCAATTCGGACGATAATCTGCGTTACTTGGAAATGTGCGAAACCTGGGCGCTCAAGAAAGCCATGCGCGAAAAGCCGCTGCAATATGGCTGGAAGGATTTGCCGGAACCTACAGGTAAAGAGCGTTTTCACCTGAAATCCATTTCCAATCCCGCCGATCTTTTGGAAGCTGCTGCTGAGCTCGAAAGTCGTATCGGTTTTGCCGCCTACAAGACTGTGACAGCACGTATGCATTTCGTACGCGCTGTCGATCCGCGTACATCCTTAACACGTGCGATTGCTTGCCTTACCGAACGTCAAGGTGACAATGAACCTGTTCGCTTAAGCTTCAACGCCCATTTCGACATATTTGGCCCTGAGGATAATGACCGTATTCCAGTCGCCACACAGGAACAAGTCGAAGCGTATGTTGGGCGTGTCAATGAAATGAATTTACCCGCCTTTGAATATGAGCAGCGACGTACATCTATGCGTAAAAATGCCCTAAGCTATGGAGCTTTGCGCGGCATTATCGGGCATGATCCCGCCTCCCCTTACGAGAACCAGCAAGCTTTGGAAGTTTTGGGCCGCTTACTACCCA
Organism: Pseudobdellovibrionaceae bacterium; assembly: GCA_050251555.1. Taxonomy (GTDB): domain Bacteria; phylum Pseudomonadota; class Alphaproteobacteria; order Micavibrionales; family Micavibrionaceae; genus UBA2137. The sequence continues at coordinate 94,215 of JBFWMN010000002.1, forward strand.
ATCACTCCCAAGGAGCAGGTCCGGGCGGTGTAATAGAGGCACCAAAACTTGCAGCGTACTTGATCGACCAGGTGCATCGCCTAAAAGGCCGGCCAGCTCCGTCAGCGCCAACGGGACAATTGCGTACCCTCACTTAAAAATAACTTTGTAAGTATGTGCAGTTTCGCTAGTATCCTCGCTTATGTCCGACGCTAAAACACAATCGCTTAAAGTCTTTTTTGGCCCGCAACAAGCTCCCTTGTCCACATGGTGGTGGCTTGTCCTTCCTGTTGTCATTTTTATTGTTCAGCTTGTTTTGGAAGTCACCCTAAGCAAAGAGGCCATTAATAATATGGTTTCCGAAAACGGTTTCCATGAAATTTTTCAGGCTATAGTCAGTTTTTTAGCAGCGTTTACTGCAGGCTTGCTCTTGTTGAGACGAGATGTTCGAAAAGATAAAATGCTTTTTGTATGGATCGGCATCGCTTTTTTAGGATCGGTCTATATTACAGGTGAGGAAATCAGCTGGGGGCAATGGTTTTTCAATTGGGCAACCCCTGAAGGCTGGGCGCAGTATAATGATCAGGGGGAAACCAATCTTCATAACACGTCATCATGGCTTGACCAAAAGCCGAGATTACTGCTGGAGATCGGCGTGATTGTCGGGGGAATCTTGATACCTTTATCTCGCTATTTCAAACTGAACATACTGCCTGCCAGATTTGATATATTTTACCCCCTCAATTGCATGCTACCGATCGCTTTTATTGGTGAAGCCGGCAAAATTTTGGATGTGGTCTCCGAGGCTATGGACCATAAAGTTTTTGTCCGCTACAGCGAGATTCACGAGCTTTATCTTTTCGGATTTGTGCTTTTGTATCTGATTGTCCTGAAGCGTCGCCTCACATCAGGTTTTTGAAAAAAGCAGACTGGCCCAGTTATCAATCTCTTTACGATCCGTCTCTTGCAGACTTCTCGCCAGATAAGCCTCACTCACACGATCGGCCTCTGCTTTCGGGATTCCTGACAGAATGATTTTGCCGCCAACCGCGCAATTTTGCGCGATCTCGCCTGCCATTGCGACCAGCGGCGCAGGCAGAATATTTGCCAAAATCAGATCATAAGGCCCGCTTTGCGCAATGCGCGCATCCTCAAAACCTTCAGACAGAATAAGAGTAACATCCTTATTGAGGGCGTTGCGCGTGACATGTCTGCCCGTCACTACAAGAGATTCGGGGTCATTATCAGTGGCAACCAAATCTGTGTGTTCCCATAGAAGGGCCGCACCAATAACCAGAATGCCCGATCCTGTTCCGATATCGAGTGTTTTGGCTGGCACAAAACCTTGCCCTTTCAAGTCTCCAAGAAGTTCAAGACAGCCATGGGTTGTCCCATGTGCGCCCGATCCGAATGCCGTTGCCGCCGTAATATCCAGCGGGACAAGGGTTTCTGTGTCTATTTCGGGGGCCGCATCACTGTCAAACACAACGAATGGGCCGATATGACGAGGGGGGTTGGCGCGATAAACATATTCCAACCAATCGCGATCGGGTAAGCCGTCGACTGCAAATTCATCAAATCTCAAAAGATCGGGGTGACCGAAAATCTCAGCCGCTTCTTCATATAAGGCGCGGATCTCCTGCGGCTCGACCTGCCCTTGGAATATCCATTCCAGTATCTGCGTATCGTCATCATGCGGGATGTAATGTACGGAAAAGCCCAGACTCGTATAGCGGGCAAAGATCAATGACAGCCATTCCTGATCATCAGGCGAAAAAAAACGGCGCGGATATGTCACCCGCACCGTTGTAAATTCTTTAAAAGACTTATTTATGGTCATCCTCGAGGTCTTCGTCTCCAAGATCACCGTCTTCATCGTCGAGATCATCGAGATCTTCGTCGATTTCGCTCAAGGCTTCGAGGTCGGGGTCGCCGTCCTCATCATCGTCTTCAAGGCCGTCATCGTCGAGATCGTCCATGGATTCAACATCCATATCCTCGTCCTCGTCATCACCCATTAAAGGCATATCCTCATCATCGAGAAGGTCTTCCTCGTCCTCATCGGCCTCGTCTTCATCTTCATCGTCGAGATCGTCGTCATCATCCAGATCTTCGTCCTCCATGTCTCTCGGGGAACGCTTGGATGATTTGGATTCGCTGACAACTTTGGGGCCGGAACGCTTGCGCGTTTTAATCTTCATATCGCCCGTGAACTCGGTTTCACAGTTCGGGCAAACGATCGGGCGCGCATTCATGTCATAAAAACGTGTGCTGCAGTTCAGGCAGATACGTTTCAGACCACGAGGATCAACTGTAGGGGAAGCGGCATCTTTCGCCATGCTCAAAGGCTCCTTACTTTTTCTTATCCATGTTCAAACAGAAGCTATCGGATTGCCCGATTTTTAAGCCCCTGTCAAAGGTTAAATGACATGGAGGGCAAGTGTGCGCTGCAATAGCGATTTTTACTGGACCAACTGGACCGGAAAACTATTTCATAATAAGATATTAACCACTTCCAAGCGATCCTAGAAGAATAGGGCGCGCACTCTGCGTAAAACAAAGACCTCTAACAAACTATGAAGCCCCGGGAGAAAGCACCCATGCAAAAACCTGTCGTCATTTGCGGTTATAAAAGATCGCCCATGCATTTTGCCAATAAAGGCGCACTTGCCAAAGTCCGCCCAGACGATATGGCTGCCGCCGTCATTCAGGCTCTTCTTGATGACACGAAAGCCAATCCTGCGGATATTGAGGATCTTTTGATGGGCTGCGCCTTCCCCGAAGCCGAGCAAGGTTTCAATGTCGCCAAGATCGTTGAGCAGATTATGGGGCTTCCCGCATCGGTCGCCGGCGCGACCGTCAACCGCTTCTGCGGATCATCCATGACCACCATTCAAATGGCGGCCGGATACATCCAGATGGATGCAGGTGAATTATTTATTGCGGCAGGCGTGGAGAGCATGAGCCGCGTGCCGATGGGCGGCTTTAACCCGATGCCCAATCCCAAATTGATGGAAACCTATCCGCAAGCCTATATGAGCATGGGCATCACAGCCGAGAATTTGGCTGAAAAATACGGCATCTCCCGCGCCGATCAGGAAAAATTCGCTTATAACTCTCACCAGAAAGCCGCGAAAGCTGCCGAGAGCGGCAAGTTCAAAGACGAGATCGTGCCCATCGGTGATGTTGCCGAAGACGGTACAATCCGCCCCGAGACAACAGTGGAAAAGCTGGCTGAGTTGAAACCCGCTTTTGATGAAAAAGGGTCTGTCACAGCAGCGACATCTTCGCCGCTCACAGATGGTTCTGCCGCCGTACTGGTTGCCTCCGAAGAGTATGCCGACAAGCACAAGCTGCCCAAACTCGCCCGCATCAAGTCGGTCGCAGTTGCCGGTTGCAATGCCGAGATTATGGGGATCGGCCCTGTTCCTGCCACACATAAGGCATTGGAGCGTGCAGGTCTGAAGCTCTCCGATATCGGTCTTGTCGAACTCAATGAAGCCTTTGCCGCACAATCCTTGTCGGTCATGAAGGAGCTCGGCATTGATGAAAAGATCGTCAATATTGACGGCGGCGCGATTGCCCTTGGCCACCCGCTCGGAACGTCGGGTGCGCGTATTTCGGGTAAGCTTGCCTCACTCATGAAACGCGAAAAAGTCAAATACGGTCTTGCCACCATGTGTATCGGTGGCGGTCAGGGTGTTGCCATGATTTTGGAGGCCGCTGAATGACATTCCAAAAAGTCGCAGTCTTAGGCTCAGGCGTAATGGGCAGCGGTATCGCCGCCCAGATTGCCAATGCCGGTATTCCCGTTGTCCTTCTGGATATCGTTCCCAAAGATATCGAAAAGGGGGATGACCGTTCGAAAATCGCCAGAGGTGCCATTGAAAAAATGAAGAAGGCGGACCCCGCCCCTTTCATGAGCAAGGCCGCACCGAAACTGATTACTCCCGGGAACCTTGAGGATGATCTTGAGCTTCTGAAAGAATGTGATTGGATTGTCGAGGTCGTTCTCGAAAATCTTGAGATCAAGCATGCGACCTATAAAAAGATCGCACCATACCTCAAAAAGGATGCGATCGTCTCCTCCAATACCTCCTCGATCCCGTTGGAAATGCTGGTCGAGCCGATGGATGACAATTTTAAGAAGAATTTTGTCATCACCCACTTCTTCAACCCGCCGCGCTATATGCGTCTTCTTGAACTTGTCACAGGTCCGAAATCGGATCCGAAAGCCATCGAACGTGTCCGCGATTTTTGTGACATTCATTTAGGTAAAGGTGTGGTTGTCTGCCATGACACGCCGGGCTTTATTGCCAACCGTCTGGGTGTGTTCTGGCTGACCAAAGCCTTAAATACCGCCCTTGAGCAAGGCACTTCCATTGAGGAAGCCGATGCCGTAATGGGCAAACCTGTCGGTATTCCGAAAACAGGTGTCTTCGGACTTCTCGATCTGATCGGTATTGATCTGATGCCGCATCTCTCCAAATCGCTTCTCTCGACCCTGCCAAAGGATGATCCTTACCGCGCCGAATTTGTCGACCATGCTCTTATCCATAAAATGATTGAGGCGGGCTATACGGGCCGTAAAGGAAAAGGCGGATTTTACCGTCTCAATCCTGACCCTGCAGCGGGTAAGGAAAAGCAGTCTCTGACTTTAAAATCCGACGGATTTTCCGAAGACATGTATAAAAAGGCAGGGAAACCACGCCTTGAATCCGTTTCTGCAGGTAAAAAGGGCTTAAAGGCCGTTGTTGAGACGGATGATGCGGGCGGGAAATTTGCGCGTGAAGTTTTGTTTGCGACGCTGGCCTATTCGGCAGGTCTTGTTCCGGAAATTGCCGATAATATATCGGATGTCGATGAAGCCATGCGTCTGGGTTACAACTGGAAGCAAGGCCCGTTTGAAATGATTGATGCTCTGGGCGCGTCATGGTTTGCCTCTGAGCTTGAAAAAGACGGCAAGCCCGTTCCTGATTTCCTCAAAAAAGTCGGCGACGGCTCTTTCTATAAAGTCGAAGACGGCAAGACATTCTATTTCGGAGTCGACGGCAAATATCACGAGATCAAACGCCGCGACGGTGTCTTGCTTCTCTCCGATATCAAGCTGTCTTCCAAACCTCTTGTCAAAACGGCGTCAGCCTCCGTCTGGGATATTGGTGACGGCGTTTTATGTGTCGAATTCACCGGTAAAATGAACGCGCTGGATGAAGAAGTCTTTAAGGCTTACGAGCGCGCTATCGCCATGATCGGTGATGGTTCGGGTGAGTACAAAGCCATGGTCATTTATAATGAAGGATCGCATTTCTCAGCGGGCGCAAATTTGGGCCTTGCGATCTTTGCGATGAATATTGGTCTGTGGCCGCAAATCGAGTCTCTTGTTGCGGGCGGTCAAAAGATTTACCAGACACTCAAACACGCGCCTTTCCCTGTCGTGTCCGCACCATCGGGCATGGCTTTGGGCGGTGGATGCGAAATTTTGCTTCACTCCGACCATGTTCAGGCGCATGCCGAAACCTACACGGGTCTGGTCGAAGTCGGGGTCGGTTTGATCCCCGGCTGGGGCGGCTGTAAGGAAATGCTGCTCCGCTACATGGCGCGTGAAGAAAAAGCATACGACAAACGTACAGGCGGAAAAAAATTGTGGTTTGCACCCAAGAACACCCCGATGGGCGCTGTCCGCGAAGTCTTCCAATTGATCGGAACGGCAACTGTTGCCAAATCCGCCCATGAAGCCAAGGAATACGGCTATATGAAGGATACGGATGCGGTGACAATGAACCGTGACCGCCTGCTGCATGATGCCAAAGAAAAGGCTCTTGAGCTTGCCAAAGATTATACGCCTCCACTCGTACGCGAAGACATACGCCTACCCGGACCGACAGGGAAAGCGGCACTTGATCTGGCCGTTGCCGATATGGCGAAATCGGGTAAGGCAACACCTTATGATGTGGTCGTGTCCGATCATCTGGCAACAATCCTGACAGGTGGGCCGAATGCCGATTGGACCGTGCCGATGTCTGAAAAGGATGTGCTGAAACTCGAAGTCTCCGAGTTTTTGAAGCTCGTCCGCAATGAGGGAACACAGGCGCGTATCGAACATATGCTCACCAAAGGCAAACCCTTACGCAATTAACGGAAAAGAAATAGTTTCATGAGCGCCAATGCATCGAAACACCTGAAATTCGGTGCGTTAGCGCTGATGGTTCTCGTCCTTTGCGCCTCGCCCGCGCTTTACCAGCGCGGTATGGCGGCTTGGCAGGCCTATCAGGATCAAAAGGCCACAAAAATTACATATGACCGAATCATAGTCGCCTGTCTGGGTGAACAGCATCTGAGTCTACCCGTTTCTGAAACAACGACAAAGCTGATGAATTGTGTGCATAGCCATTCGCAGCACGGTGTGAATGATGCGTTTTGGGCGCTTCGCCGTACTGGCGACAAAGGCATTGCCGAACGACTTTACAGTCAAATTAAGCAACCTGAGCAAACGTTACCCGTTATGGAATGCTCAATGCGGGCAAAATTATTGGCTCACCTGCTCAATCGACTTGGGATTAAAAATCACCATGTGGTTATTACCCAGATGGGCGAGGAAGAAAGAGGCGATGTTTTTTGGGATCATGTTGTTGTTGAGATTATCAATCCCGATACAGGACGGCTTGAACTTTATGATCCGACCTATAACAGCTATTACGAGGATATGGAGACAGACGCGCGCTTAAACATTGCCGATGTGTTATCCTTACCCGAAGAGCGCATCCGCATCTGTCTTGCCAATGAGAAAACCTGCACGGATGAACGAAGTGCAGCGGCTAAAAAGGCTTTTAAGCGTGTCTGGCCCTATTTCGGGATTGCTTATCGTGATGCCTATCGTGAACCGGAATTTTTACGTGGGCCGCTTCTTCTTAATCCCGAACGCTTTGACATTGAGACGAGATTTAAGGTCGGCGAAAAAGTCATGAATTTTTGCGAAAAGAAAGAAGACCAGTGCGCAGCCCGGCGCATTCTTTTACCCCTAGATCAATCCTAACAATAACGACTTTCCAGATGTTTGAGGTAGGCAGCAGGGTTTAAATCCTCTCCCGTGGCTTCGCGGACCAGATCGGGATATTCAAGAGACGAGCCTTTCTCGTGAATATTTTTGTTCAGCCATACGCGCAGCGTATCAAAGCGTCCGTCTCTGAGTTCGGTTTTGATTTCAGGATGGTCGGATGTCGCCTTGGCAAAAAGTTGGGCAGCCAGGCCCGCTCCGAATGTATAGGCCGGGAAATAGCCTTGAAGCATGCCCGCCCAATGCACATCCTGCATCACGCCTTTATCGTTTGAAGGCGGTGTAATGCCGAGCTTGTCTTCCATTTTGGCATTGAAGGCGTCAGGTAAATCCTTGACGGCCAAATTCCCTGCAAAGATATCGCGCTCCAACTCATAGCGCAGCATGATATGCGACGGATATGTCACCTCGTCCGCATCAATACGGATAAAGGACGGCTCTACACGGCGCATCAAGGTCAACATATTGTCATCCGTAAAGGCAGGGTCGCTTGCACGGTCAAAAGCCTCGCGGGCTTCACGCGCAATATAAGAAATATATTCTTCCGACATCGCCGCCTGATACTCAATCACCATCGACTGGCTCTCATGCACAGCCATCCCCATATTTGCGCCAAGCTTTGTATCGTTCCAATCCGCGGGCAGGTTTTGTTCATAGAGAGCGTGACCCCCTTCATGCAGCGTACCCATAATCGTCGATAAAAATTCTTCGGGACTTAGACGTGTGACAATGCGCGTATCGTTACGAAAGCCCGCCATAAAAGGATGTGCTTTTTCGGAAAAATAGAAAACGGCGCGCTGATCATCCAGCCCCAAACACGACAGTAATTTGCGGTTCAGCGTTTCTTGTGCACCGACATCAAACGGTCCCTTTTGCACGAGAGGTGCAGCGGATTGAGCCGCTCTGTCCTTAGCTCTGCCGATCAAGCGCTTCAGACCTTCATCAAGTTCCGCAAAATACGGATCAATAATGGCTGTTGAAAGACCGGGTGAGAAACTGTCAATCAGGGCGTCATGGACCGTTTCCACGCCCAGAGCCTCTTTTTTATAAGCCCCCATCTCAGCCGCCAATTTAAAATTACGTGTGTAGACAGGGCCCATAACAGACCAGTCGCCACTGGCGCGATGCTCGGAATGCATCTGCTCACCCTCAAATGCAGCCTTGGCAACTTCCATCGAGAGAGCTTCGGGCAAACAGGCATTATGCGTGTAATGACGACGCATCAATACCAAATTGCGTCGGTCAGCGTCGGACAACTCCGCGCTTCCGGCTTCGGCATCAGCAAAAAGATCAGGGATTTTAGGGTCGAGAGTGGTCTGGCTTATAAGTTTGGCGAGAGTTTCAATCACTTCACCGCGTGCATTGGCTGACCCGGGCTTCATAACCATCTCGCCATCAACGGTCAGCATTTCGCTCGCGTTATGCAGGTCACGCAGTGTTTTGAACCATTTTTTGAGCTCGGTATAGGCCTCGTTTGTACGCATCAATCCCCCTAAGATATTATGGAATATTAATATCTAAACAGCAGGCCTAGCAAAGGCAAGAAAAAACCGCCTGACACATTAGCCAGACGGTTTTTTAAATCACAAAAAGTCAGTTTGACTTATTTTGTAACGCCACGCTCAAATACGGCGTCGCCGCTTGTTGTTGTGGTTGTGTCAGCATTTCCTGTGCTGCAGGCAGCCAGAGCCAGGAGGAGAGCTGCACCAGCGAAAAGTCTTACGTTTTTCATGGTCATTACGCTTTCTTTAACTGTTAACTTTAAAACCCCGGTTTGTAGGAAAGTTCATAGAACTTCCAGTAACCGTATTCCTTTGAACATGAATTGTCGTTTCAGGCTAGACGGTTACATTTCAAATCTGTCATTTTTTTTAAAAGTGCGGCTTTTTTGTGACAGTATTGGCAAAAATCTGTATGTTTTTATCTTATGCAAACACGTGCTTTTGATACAATCGAATTTGATGACGGTTTGGATTACACGCGCTTTGACCGAAACCTATCGGAAGATGTGCAGGAATTCCTGCGTAATCATATGCGCTTTCGTGTTTCCGACAAAACATCCGCAGAGAATCTGACATTCAAATTCAAGGCTTATAAGCCCAATACGTTCACCTTCAAGCTTTACGATAAGAACGATGCAGCCAATCCGTTTATCTTCTTTCGTTTTGCGCCTTTTGTCTTTTTCGATGATGACATGAACAAACATATACGTCTGATTGAGCGCATGGAAAAGGATAGTTACGCATCCCCCGGTCAGCGTATGCGTGACGACAGAGAGAGAAACGAAATTCATAACCGTATGGCGGCAAAACTCCGCGGCCTTTTAAACGATATGGGGATTGCCATTGAAGATGCCGATGAGAATGAGATTCAGCGACATATGCGTATGTTTGTTTCTGTGATTGAAGCGTTCGACCCTACACTTGGTTTTCAGCTTGAAGCGTCCTCAGGCACGCTTTTTCAAAATCGTGCATTCGGGCGGCATGAGGGTTGGGAGCCAAGCTAAAACTTTAAGCGACGTGACTGGCGCGCCAGATCAGGCTGGCGATATAGGCCACATAGCCGAGCAGAAAAACAGCGCCTTCCCAGCGCACAATCGTCCAGCGTGTGAATGAGGCAAAGAGAAGACCGAGCGTTGCCGCTAGCATGATCCAGATGTCGATGCGCGCAATGTCAGGATCAATCTGGAAGGGATGTAAGACCGCCGTTACGCCTAAAATTCCCAGAATATTATAGATGTTCGAACCGATAATATTGCCATAGGCGATATCGGCCTGCTTTTTAAAGGCCGCCATAAGCGAGGCGACCAGTTCGGGCAAAGATGTGCCGATCGCAACAATCGTCAAACCGATAATGGTATCCGAAACACCGAAATTCTGGGCCAGTTCGACACTGCCTTTGACCAGAATTTTTGCGCCCAAAAATGTCAGGACAAGGCCGAAAATAAATTGCAAGACTGAGAAAAAGAGCGTGCCACGGAAACCCGGAATGGTGACTTCGGCAACGTCGCCTTCTTCAGGGTCCAGATCGGCATGTTCAAGGTCAGCCGATCCGGTTTCGTTATGTTTTTCCAGCCAGATGGAATAAATAATGTAACCGGCAAGGGCGACAAGAAACACAATGCCGATCGGGCGCGATAAGGTCCCGTACAGACATACGCCGAGCGCCATTAAGGTCGCCACCAACATAAACATGCCGTCTTTTTTGAATGCCGCTTTCTGGCATACGAGCGGTACAATCACCGCTGTCGCGCCTAAAATCAGCAGAATATTGGCGATATTGGACCCCAGTACGTTCCCGAGTGCCAGACCAGGCGTGTCATTCATGGCTGCAATCACACTCGTAATCAATTCGGGCGTCGAAGTACCGAATCCGACCAGTACCAAACCGATCAGTAGCGGTGAAATGCCCAGCTTACGTGCCACGGCAACCGCCCCGTTTACAAGCGATTCCCCTCCGAAAAAGAGAAGAACCAAACCACCCAGAATCATAGCTGTTATCAACATGCCTCTATCGTATAGCACAGGGCCTGAAAGGCAAGGTTCCCCAACGCGAAAATCATGATAATTGGACCCTTGCACAATAGGGTATCACGTTATGTCAATTTATTAACCCCCCCTTAAGGTTTGTTATGTCTAATAGGTGAACAACAAAGGGAAAATGAATAATGCTGACAGGAGTGTTTTGAGATGTTGATGTTGATGTTGCCGGTTTTTGCCGGATTGTTGTGGGCCATTTGTTATGCGTTTATGGAACAGTCCCTGAATAACCTGACACTAGCAACATGGTAT
>JBFWMN010000003.1:0-95849 GCA_050251555.1 Pseudobdellovibrionaceae bacterium
CCAGACACAAGCGGTCATCTATGCCCGCGTCTCCACCAAGACACAGGCGAGAGAGGGTAACGGCCTCGACTCTCAGGAAACACGCTGCCGCGAGTTCGCGAAGTTTCGTGGCCTGAAAGTCGTCCGTGTCTTCACTGACGATATGTCGGGGTCACATACAGGCCGCCCAGGCATGCTGGACATGCTCTCCTACCTCAAAAAGCACCAGAAAGAGGCCATGGTCGTCATCATTGACGATATCAGCCGCCTTGCAAGGGGGATTGAAGCGCACCTCAAATTGCGAGCGGAAATCGCCCATGCTGGCGGCGTTCTGCAATCGCCATCCATCGAGTTTGGGGAGGATTCCGACAGTATCCTTGTCGAACACCTGCTGGCCTCTGTTTCGCAGCACCAACGCCAGAAGAACGGTGAGCAAGCCAAGAACCGTATGCGTGCAAGAATGCTAGGTGGCTTCTGGGTTTTCAATGCGCCTATCGGTTATCGCTATCAGCGTGTCCCTACTGGCGGCGCAATTCTTGTCCGTGAAGAACCGATAGCCTCGATCATCGGGCAGGGGCTGGAAGCCTTCGCAAGCGGAAAACTTGGCTCTCAGGCAGAATTTAAGCGGTTTCTGGAAAGCCATGAGGGCTTTCCGCTCTGCCGTCACGGCTTTCTGACCAATGAGCAGGCCAACCGTATTCTGACGCGCCCGATCTATGCAGGCTATGTGGAGAGCAAGTGCTGGGGCGTATCGCTGCGCGAAGGTCAGCATGAAGGTGTGATCTCGCTGGAAACCTTCCAGAAGATACAGGAACGCCTCAACGGCAAGCCTGTCACGCCTGCCAGAGCCGATATCAATGAGGATTTCCCTCTGAGAGGCTTTGTCGCCTGCGGTTGCTGCAATCACCCCATGACCGCAAACTGGGCGAAGGGGCGTAACAAGTCCTATCCGTACTATGTTTGCCGCCACAGAGGATGCGAGAAGTTCGGTAAGTCCGTTGCCCGCCACCAGATCGACGATGTGTTTAAAGGCTATCTCAGGGAGATTACGCCTGATTCCGAGGCTGTCACGGCTCTGGACGACCATTTGCGGGCTGTCTGGGATGATAAGCACGAAACCCAGCGCGATGACCGCACAGCCGCAAAAGAGGCTGTTCTCAGCCTTGAGAAGAAGATTTCAGGCCTGCTTGACCGCATTGTCGAGGCTGAAAGCCCTGCGCTGATCGGCGCGTATGAGCGCAAACTTGATGAGCTGGAGCGCGAAAAGCTGGCTTTGAAGGAAAAAGTGGCGCGTTGCGGGACGGTGGTCCGACACTATGACGATATTTTTCAAACCGCTTTTTCGTTTTTAACAAGCCCTTGTTCTGTATGGGAAAAAGACGGGTTGGAGGGCAAGAGAACCGTCCTCAAACTGACCTTAGAGGGCCCTATTATATGGGACTGGAATAAGGGCGTTCAAACCGCCAATTTATCATTACCTTTCAAGGTGTTACAGGATAAAAATTGGCTCAAAAACGTGATGGCGGTGACGGAGAGATTCGAACTCTCGATACGCGATTAACGTATACACACTTTCCAGGCGTGCGCCTTCAACCACTCGGCCACGTCACCTTACCTCACGAAGAAGTGAAGGGTAGGTTTAGCTTTTTTGATTTCAAAATTCAAGCGCGGAAATGAGTTACTTTTCAACAAGGCGTGCGATATTTTCCATGCCCTTTTCAAAGGCATCACCGCACATCTTCTCGCAATTCATGAAAACACTGATTATTTTACCTGCCAGACTGTTCGGCCCTGACATGGCCCAGCTCATATGTGTGCCGCCCTCAACGGGGGTGAGCGTATAGACCACGGCGCTGACGCCCTTCATCGGCTTGAAAAATTCCAGCTCGGTGATGATCTCGTTGGGTTCCAGAACGCTGACAATGGTCTGGCGGCCTTCGCCGCTTTTCTTGCCCACCCATGAGGCTGTTACCCCCATGCCGCTGTCAGGCCCGCTATATGTCATTTGACATGCGGGGTCCATTTCCAGCCATGGTGACCATTTCTCGGCCTCTTTGGGCGCATTCAGTAACGGAAAGATGGCCTCGGGCGCGGCATGGATCACGCGGGAGCGCTCATAATGAAACTGATCGGGCTTGCGCAAGACGAGAACGGCAAAACCCCCACATACCACAAGTGCTGCGATCGCAATCCAGACGAATGTCATCTTTTTTGATCCCTTTTTATAAAAACTTACTTGTCGGCACTGACGATGGTTTTGAAGCCTCCATAGCTCATGCGTCGCCAGTCAAACGGCGGTTCGCTACCCCCTTCGGCGGGGCACATATCTTTCATGCGTTCGTCTTCCATCACTTTGGCATTCACGGCGTCACGATGGGCGCGGTCTTTAAATTCGATATAGGCAAATATAACGGTCTCGCCGTCTTTGAGGTTCGCCAGTTGCGGAAACGAGATCATTTCCTTGGCATCCGTATCCTCGGCAACGGCCTCGCGGTAGGAAAGTGCGCCATGATCAATCCAGACCTGTGACGCGACTTCGGCGATTTTCCGGTATTCTTCAACTTTGTCTTGGGGAACGGGGACGACAAAACCATCAATGTAGGACATGAGACATTCTCCTTCTTATGTATCAGGAGTGAGTGTAAAGGGATTCTCAAAAAGGGGAAGACATGAAAAAAGCGCGACGGATGAACGGTCGCGCTTCTTAAAATGTCTTTTGTTTTGCCCTAAATCTTAACGCGAGGCGATAAGGGTTGTGGCAGGGGCTTTATGCAACCACCATCCGGTGCGGTTGATCGAGAAGATCGGCTTATAGCTTGTCACATTCTCGGCATATTTCATGGCCTCGGACTGGTTATCCAGAATATAGGTGCCGTCATCGCCGTAGACCACCAGAATGGCGTGGGGGACGCGTTTAACCATATCCTGAACGATGGCAATTCTCATGCGGCTTTCAGGGACACCCAGCATGCGCAAGGATGTGTATTTGGCAATCGCGTAATCTTCGCAGTCGCCGCCCTTTGTGAAGAACTCGACGGGGGTCGCCCAATAGTCGGTCTTTTTGTAATTGCGTGTGTCAGGCACGTATTTCGTGGCATTGACCATCTTGTTCACGGCTTGCGCCATTGAACGCAGGGATTTGCCCTGCAGAGGCTCAAGCTCATGTTTCCAGCTCGCCAGAACCACGCCGCCATTGCCGCTCATCATTTCTTGCTCGAAACGGGCAAACATATCCGACCATTTGGTAAAGGCGGAAATATCGCGGGAGGATTTTTCGGCAGAACCGAATAAAGCGGGGTAACGCGACACACTGCCGAAATGGCTGGAGGCCGAAACCAGTGTCAGTTGGGCCGGAACATCGCCGATGCTGGCACCCGCGTAAGCGGAACGCAGGCTGATGGCAGACAATGAGGCAAAAACGGCAACACCCGCAGCCATGGAGCGCAGGCCCGACTGGGCAATCAATGCGCCTGCCAGTTGGCGGCGTGAAATAATTCTGTTTTGGACGAGATACTGACCGAGTTTAAGGCCGGCTTCTTTTTGTGCTTTGAGGTGGAGACGCAGTTGATCGGCTGTGATGATCCCTTCGAGAACAAGGATTTCCCCAAGCTTGTTGCGATCCAGACGCGCCCTGATACGACGCAATAAACCAACTTTCTGTCCCATACTCATAACTTTCGTAAGTCTTTATAATTCTAAGTGTTCGTGCCGATTACACCCTCATTAAACACGCGAAAAGTTGACGTTTTCCTAACATTGTGTAAAAAGTCATCTTTATTTATTAATTATTGCCACTTTATCGGTCAAAAGGGCCAAAAACCTATGATTTCAACCGCCGAGCTGGCTCAACGCCTTTCTGAACAATCGGGTCACACACCTCCGAAAATCGTCATTTTGGGTGATGTGATGCTGGATTCTTACATTTACGGGACGATCAACCGAATCTCTCCCGAAGCGCCCGTGCCTGTTTTGGCCAAGACCAATGAAACAAGCATGCTTGGCGGTGCGGGGAATGTCGTCCAGAATATTCTGGCGTTGGGCGTCCAGCCTGCGACCTTGAGTGTGATCGGTGATGATTCGACAGGCAAGGACGTATGCGCCCGTATTCGCGACACAAGTGGCCTTGTTCTCTCAACCACGCGCCCGACCACCACCAAAACGCGTTTCGTGTGCGGATCACAGCAATTGATGCGTCTTGACGCCGAAACCACCGCGCCGTTATCTGCCGAAGATGAGGCCGCACTTCTTGCAAAAATCCCCGCCGCTTTAAAGGGTGCATCGGTTCTTGTCATTTCGGACTACGGCAAGGGTGTCCTAACTCAGGCCGTTCTGGATACAGCCATCAAAGCCGCCATTGCGGCAGCCATTCCCGTGATCGTCGACCCTAAGGGTACCGATTTTTCCAAATATAAGGGCGCGTCCTATGTCACCCCGAATTTGAAGGAATTATCAGGCGTTCAAAGAAAAGAGATTGGGCAGGATGATGCATTGATCGCTGCCGAGGCCGAAGCCTTGCGTGCCGCCCATGATTTTACAGGTGTGCTTGTGACGCGTTCGGAAAAGGGCATGAGCCTTATCACGGAAGGGAACGCCGTCCATATCCCGACACATGTCGCGGATGTGTATGATGTCTCTGGCGCAGGGGATACGGTTGTGGCTTATTTCGCGCTCTCCCTTGCTTGCGGTTTGACGGCAGAAGAAGCGTCAACGCTTGCCAATAGTGCGGCGGCACTGGCTGTTCGTAAAAAAGGCACGTCGACGGTCAGTTTAAGTGAGCTTACAGGCGGCATGATTGCCGGTATGGACGGCACGGTATCCCCGCATCTGAATTGGGAAGAGACTGCCAGACAAATTAAGGAATGGCAGGCGCAAGGGCTTAAAGTCGGTTTTACCAACGGCTGCTTTGACATCATCCATTACGGACATGTGAACTACCTCAATGAAGCCCGCAAAATGTGCGACCGTCTGGTTTTGGGTTTGAACCACGATGTATCGGTCAAAATTCTGAAAGGCGAAAGCCGCCCGATCAATGACGAAGTGGCACGCGCCCGCGTGATGGGCGCGCTCGGCTCTGTCGATTGTGTGGTGCTGTTTGGCGCGACAAAGGAAGGTGAAGACAACACCCCTTGCGCTTTGCTGGATGCAGTCAGACCCGACATCATCTTTAAGGGCGGTGATTACACGATTGACCAATTACCCGAAGCCAAAGTCGTTCACGCCTATGGCGGCGAGGTTGCTCTCATGAATTTGTATGAAGGCTATTCGACGACCAATATCATCAAGAAAAGTCAGGCGGCCTGACAAAGACTGCTTCCTTAAAAATGCTGCGTAAATTTTTTGATAAACTCACCCAAGACCATCGTTATATTCGCCTGAACGGCGAACCCTTCAAAGCAGGTCGTCTGGATCGCCTGATTGTTGCCCCCGAAAGCCTTATTCTTTCCTTGTCTCTCGCATTTGCGACCGTGAGCGGGCTGGAGAAGCCTGAAAATAAATCCTATCTGATGGGCTCAATGATTGGAGCGGCTGTTATTTATAAAAGCCGTCGCGGCAGTCTGACGCGACATGTCTGGCCGCATCATACCGACGAGGTTGCGTGTCATTTCAAAAATGCGGAGCTGCGCGTCATTGATAAAACGCCTGAGCCTGATGCCGCGATGAGTCCGATGGCGGATCTCATCCGCATTGAGAACTGGAAAAAAGGCTCGCGGTACGATCTGGCAACCAAAGTGCTGATCGGCGCGGGTGGCTGGGGCTATGCCTTCAATCCTGCCTTTGCTGAAGCAGGCGCCACAATCGCGCCAAGTAATGCCATGTTTATTGGCGGCATGGCGACTTTTGTCGCTTGTGAAGGGGCGAATGCCGTCTCGCAATTTTGGAGGTGCCGCCAGATTCTCAATCATCATTGGCGTATGCTGCCAGCACCACCCAAGCCCGAAGTCAAAGATGACGAACCGCTTCAGGCCATCGGGCCGGGTCTGCCTCTTCCTCAAGGGGCATAGTTTGAAAATCGGGGTAGTCGGGCGCTGATTAGACTGATAGAGTTAGTGTCGAATTTGACGATCACAATTTTTTGGATTTTACGACGTTTTATGAGACTTTCCCGGTTCCTGCTTCTCCCCACATGCGCATTGATGCTCAGTGCTTGTGACATCCCCAGCTCTAACTGGATGGCTGACGGGTTCTACTGGAACGATGATACGCCGCTGTCTTCTCCGCCCCAGACATATGACTGGTACGACAAATCCTTTGAAGAGGCTGGCGAATCCTTACGCGTTAATCTGGAAGCGACGATTAAAGGGATTGCTGCGGATATGGTCGATGTGTTCTCACGTCGTAATCCGCCCAATGGGCAACCCGTCTATCTTTACCCCAAAGCCAAAGCGAATGAGCTGAACAACGTCTTTGATTCCGCGCTGCGTAAAGAATTGCGTGCCCGTGGTTACCTTCTGGCAAACGCGCCGCAAGGCTCTGCCAAGATGGCCTATTACGCCTCACCCGCCGAGGATGTTGAGCTGCATGATCTGGAATATCCCGCGACCTCTTTGAAAGAGGTCGGGTATGAAGAAGGCCGCCCGGCGTTCCTTTTCTCGATGACGCAGCGCGATGATCGCGGCAATGTCCAGATTCAGGAAATTCGTATTCAGCCCTTCTTGCCTAAAGAAGATATCAAAGGCTGGAACCCGCCTTATCATGATTATGAGCGTCCGGGGCTGATACGCCGCCAGCCGAGCTATACCCGCGATTAAGTAAGGGTTTATTCCCCGAGGAAAATATCGGGTGCGGCTGCGCCTTCGGCAGGCTCATACGGTGTAAAATCCGTGATGCCCGCACTGCTCAAAACATCCTCGTCAATCAGCGCTTTGCCTGAGAAGCTTTTATCCGATTTTGTCAGAATGATATGGGCAGCGTCCGCCATGATGGCAGGGTCACGGGCGGCCTTATAGAGTTTTTCAAAATTGACTTCGATTGCGGCTGTGGCAATCAGCGTAGCAGGCCACAGACAGCAGGCGCGTAATTTTGTCCCAGCAAATTCCGCAGCAAAACCGAGCGTCAATAAACTCATCCCGTATTTGGAGAGCATATAGGCTGGTGCCATACCCAGCCAGCGCGGTGCCATATTGACAGGTGGCGACAGGGTCAGGACTGTACCGCCGGCAGGGCTTTTCAGGAGATGGGGCAGGCAGGCTTGCGATAAAACATAGGTGCCACGTGTGTTAACCGATTGCATCAGATCGAACTTTTTAATGCTGGTCTCAGCCGTTCCCGCCACAAAAATGGCGCTGGCGTTATTGATGAGCGCATCAATACGGCCTGTCTTTGCAAGAATGTTCTCGATACAGGCGGCGACTTGTTCTTCATCACGGACGTCGCACACCAAGGGAATGGCTGTGCCGCCAAGCGCTTCAATTTCTTTGGCAACCGAATAAATCGTGCCTTCAAGGTCGGGGTGCGGCTCGGCTGTTTTAGCCAGCAGCGCAACTGTTGCTTTATCTTTTGCGCATTTCAGGGCAATGGCGCGGCCTATGCCGCGGCTGCCGCCAGATATAACGATGGTTTGTCCGGCTAGGCTCATATTCGCTTTCCTGTTCTTTTATAATTTACTGTGCAGGCGGGATGGTGAGGCAATCTCTGAAATGGGAGCACGCCGCTTGCGCATCGGATTCATTAAAACCGATCAGGCGGGCGCGGTAAACAGGTTTGGCATTTGCGGTTTGCAAAGGCACGATCTGCGCGTTGCCATAGCGAAGAGTTTCAGGCAAAAGCCGATTGGCGGTTTGCAAGGCGGCTTCGGTTGCGATCTGACTTTGGAATGCGCCGATCTGGATACTCCATTGACCGGCTTGTCCGACGTTTGCAGCTTTGGGATTTAAGGATGCAACCTGATCGGAAGATGCATGGTCAAGCGACTGGATCGGCTGCAATGTGCCCAAAGATTTAACGGTGGGCTGCGCAAATTTGGCAGGGGTCGGTGCAGCAGGACGGGCTTGCGTGGTGGAAACGACAGGCACTGCTGGCTTCATAGTTGAGGCGACTTCCCTTGTGCGCTGGGCCAGATATTCTTTTTCCATGCGGGCTTCACCGGCAGGATCAATGTCACCTTGCGCCAGAATTTCTTCCAGAGCCGCGCCGTCTTGCGAAGGATTATAGTTCGCCAATTGCGGACGTAAGTTTGCAGGAACAGGCGGTTTCTTCAGGGGTGTCGGGGCATTGACTACAGCCGCCATAGCAAGGTTGGGGCTTTGGCGACCGTTTTTCGCCATCATTGCGTTCGAGTTGGATTTGAAGGCCTGATCAAGGAGCTCGGTCATGCGGGCGTTTCTCGATTGCGCCGAACGTCCGCCGAATACCACGGCAATCACGCGACGACCGTTACGCTTGGCTGATGCCACAAGGTTGAAGCCCGAGGCATTGATAAAGCCTGTTTTCAGACCATCCATGCCGGGATAAACGCCAAGCAGTCGGTTGTGGTTTCTGAAAGTTGCACCTTTATAGGTAAAGGAGCGGGTGGAAAAATAGTGATAATGGCGCGGGTGACGCGCAATCATGAATGTCGCCAGCGTTGCCATATCGCGCACAGTTGTGACCTGTGAGGGATTGTGTAACCCGTGCGCGTTTTTGAATGTTGTTTTGCTCATGCCGATCTGGTGGGCGCGTTCGGTCATGAGGCGGGCAAAATTGCTTTCGGTGCCGCCCAGATGTTCGGCGACGGCCACGGCGACATCATTGGCGGATTTGGTGCAAAGCGCCAAAATCGCGTCTTTCACCTTGATCGTGCCGCCGGGAGGGATTCCGAGTTTGCTGGGTTCGGCAGAGGCCGCATGAGATGAAAAACGGATATTGTCATTTAACGACACACGCCCTGAGTCGAGGGCTTCAAAAAGAAGCATCAGTGTCATGATCTTGGTGGTAGAGGCGGGGTGCACGCGCTTGTCGGGCTGGTCCTGATGAAGTATGGCCCCTGTGTCGTAATCAATGACGATATCGGCGTATTTCAGATTTGGCGCAGGACTTTTACGTTTGCTTTTTGCCGCCTCGGCTGCATTGGGCAGGAAGGTAATACACATGCATGCAAGGGTCAGAATGAGGCAAAAGGAGCGAAGCGATGAAGGCATGCGTATCGACAAAACAGCTTTTTTGTAGGTGTTAAAAGGACTTGGCAGAGGTGATGGAACAAACGTCTGCATGATTCTTTTATTGTAGTGTGATGAAGGACAAAAGTCTAGAAAACGCAAAGGATACGTAAAATTTGTGCAGTGCAAAAAAATCCTTTACAATGGATGTATGGGTGCTATATTTTTCTTGCAATGCACTAAAAAGAGTTTTATGCTCTTAACCATAATTGAAGGAGAGCAAGATGAGTGAGACAGTACGCACATCGACAAAAGCCTTATCAGAGGCGGCCTCCAACGCATCCGAGGCACTTGAGGATGCCACTGAGACTGCGGCTGAAACTGCAGCAAAAACGACCGAAACCATTGCTGAAAGTGCCGACGCAACGCCTTCAGCACCGCAAATTGTCAAAACACAGGAGTTGAAAATGACAAAGAACACACAATTTTTCGAAAACATCGCATCTGATGTGGCGAATGCCAATAAAGAAGGTGTGGAAGCTCTGATCGCTTCTGGCACAAAATTCTTTAAAGGTCTGGAAGATCTGTCCAAAACAATGATGGGCATTTCTCAGGAAACCACACAAAAAAGCACAGAAGCCATGAAAACACTTCTCGGCTGCCGTACAATCAACGAGTTCACAGAAGCCCAGACAAAAATCTGTCAGGAAAGCTTCGATGACATGGTGAAAAACACATCGAAACTGTCTGAGACATGCATCAAAGTGGCTAATGAGTGCTCTGCTCCTTTGAACGAGCAAGTGACAAAAGCCATGAAAAAAGCAGGTAAAGCCGCTTAATTCATCTTTTTGAATGTGAAAAACCCGCTGCGGCCTCTCTTTATGATCGAGGTGCGGCGGGTTTTTTTTATACTTTTTTGAGGCTGTGTCTCGCCGCAGGCTTCTGCTATACTATATCAAGGATGAAACAGGCCTCCCGCCAAATACTAGATAAATGAGCTTGAACTAAAGAGATATGAGCGACAAAGACCCACTTTTCGGAAATGATGATTCTGCAGACGAGAAACAAGCCGGTCTGCTTCTCAAGACGCGCCCGAAGACCGAAAAGCCTGCTATGTACAAAGTCCTTCTTCTGAACGACGATTATACGCCGATGGAATTCGTCATTCATATTCTGGAGCGGTTCTTTAACAAGACCCGTCAGGAAGCCACCGACATCATGCTGCATGTCCACCGACGCGGAGTCGGTGTCTGTGGTGTGTTCACCCATGAAATTGCTGAGACAAAGGTTGCGCAAGTCATGGCTTTTGCCAAAGCCAATGAGCAGCCCTTGCAGTGTATCATGGAGAAAGAATAAGCACTTTTTAAGGTTCGCCCCGCTATAATGGGGGAGGATCGTTCGATCACATTTAAAAAACATATTTTGGAGTCCCATGCTCTCACGCAATCTTGAACAGACTCTCCACCGCGCCCTTGCTGCTGCCAATGCTCGCTCGCACGAATATGCGACGCTGGAACATCTCCTTCTGTCTTTAACCGAAGATCAGGATGCGATGGCTGTTTTACGCTCGTGCGGTATTTCACTCCATGATCTGCGCGAGCAGCTTGAGCATTATCTGGATAATGAGCTTGGCTATCTCGTCAATAAGGGAATCGATGAAGCCAAACCGACAACGGCCTTTCAGCGTGTGCTTCAGCGCGCCGCCATTCATGTGCAGTCTGCAGGCCGCGAGGAAGTGACAGGCGCGAATGTCCTAGTTGCCTTGTTTACCGAACGCGAATCCCATGCGGTGTATTTCCTGCAGGAACAGGATATGACGCGCTATGACGCGGTGAATTATATCTCGCACGGTATTGCCAAAGTGCCTGGCGCCATGCCCACACCGAAAACACCGCAAGGTGCAGAAGAAGAAGGCGGACGTTCCGAGGCCAGTAACGAGTCGGGCGATGCCTTAAAAACCTATTGCATCAATTTGAATGACCGCGCCAAGGCAGGAAAAATTGACCCTTTAATCGGGCGGGATGCCGAAGTGTCGCGTACGATCCAGATTTTGTGCCGCCGCTCGAAAAACAATCCGCTGTATGTCGGTGACCCGGGAGTTGGAAAAACAGCGATTGCCGAAGGTCTCGCCAAGATGATTGTTGAAAAGGATGTCCCCGAGGTTCTTTTCAATGCAACCATTTACGCGCTGGACATGGGTACATTGCTGGCAGGAACACGCTATCGCGGGGATTTCGAGGAACGCCTGAAAACGGTTGTGCAGGAACTGCAGCTCATTGAAGGGGCGATCCTGTTTATTGACGAGATCCACACGATCATTGGCGCGGGTGCAACAAGCTCCGGGGCGATGGATGCCTCGAACCTTTTGAAACCTGCCCTTGCCTCGGGCGGGATACGCTGTATCGGTTCGACAACATACAAAGAGTACCGCAATTACTTTGAAAAAGACCGTGCGCTGGTACGCCGTTTCCAGAAGATCGATGTGGCTGAACCGTCTGTTGAGGACACGGTCAAAATTTTGAAGGGTTTGAAACCGTACTTCGAAAAGCATCATAAGGTGAAATACACCGCAGAAGCCTTGCGTGCGGCGGTTGAACTCTCTGACCGTTATATTGGTGATCGGAAATTGCCTGATAAGGCCATTGATATCATCGACGAGGTTGGCGCGGCCCAAATGCTTGTGCCGCCATCAAAGCGCAAGAAGACGATTAACTTAAAAGACATTGAAGGAGTTGTGGCAGCGATTGCCCGCATGCCGACCAAGACGGTCACCAAGGATGATAAGGAAGTACTTTCCAGCCTTGAGCGCGATCTGAAAACGCTGGTCTTTGATCAGGATAATGCGATCGAGATTTTGTCCGACTCCATCAAAATGGCGCGGGCGGGGCTTCGTGATCATGAAAAGCCGATCGGGTCTTACCTCTTTTCTGGCCCTACTGGTGTTGGGAAAACGGAAGTCGCTCGCCAGCTTTCCAAAACGCTTGGCGTGGAATTGCTGCGCTTTGATATGTCCGAATATATGGAACGTCACTCGGTTGCACGCCTGATTGGCACACCTCCAGGCTATGTCGGGTTTGATCAAGGTGGACTTTTGACAGATAAAGTCGACCAGAACCCGCATTGTGTTCTTCTGCTGGATGAGATCGAAAAAGCCCATCCCGACATCTATAATATTTTGCTGCAGGTCATGGACTACGGGAAGCTGACCGATAATAACGGTAAAACCATTGATTTCCGAAATGTGATCCTGATTATGACGACCAATGCGGGTGCGGCACAGCTTGCCCGGGCACCGATCGGTTTTGAGCGCGAAGTGCGTGTTGACGAGGATCAGGAGGAGATCAACCGCGTCTTTTCGCCCGAATTCAGAAACCGTCTGGATGCGATTGTGCCGTTTGCGCCTCTCTCCCAGAAAACAGTGGCACGTGTCGTTGATAAATTCGTGATGCAGCTCGAAGCACAATTATCCGAAAAGAATGTGACGATTACACTGACCGATGATGCCCGCGACTATTTGGCGCGCAAAGGTTATGATCCTGCCATGGGCGCGCGTCCATTGTCCCGCGTCATTCAGGAAAAGATCAAGAAACCGCTTGCTAACGAGATTCTCTTCGGGGAATTGTCAGGTAAAGGCGGGGCTGTGATGATCGATCTTGGCGAAGACGGTTTGACCTTCACATATGAGGATGACACACCAAAAGCCGGTGCGCCGCGGGAACCCAAAGCTCTTCCCAAACCGCCTGCCGCATCGAAGAAATCGCCGAAGTCTAAGCAGAAAAGCTGAGGTCATATGGGCGGTTCTTCCGCTTTTACCCTTGAATTCGCGTGCATTTTGGGCCATGAAGAAAGACGTTATTTGTAACTAGGCGGTCCTCCGCACGAGAGATTTCTCATGGGTCTATTCAGTTTCCTCGGTGTCTTGTCACCTATTCATATCAACTTTGTTACCCTGTTTTCAGGTGCGAAGAAGGTCGGCACGGATCTTTACGGCAATCGTTATTTCGAGGCTTCCCCGCGCAAAGGGTATAAAAGACCCCGTCGCTGGGTGATGTATAAGGGGGCGCCCGATGCCTCTGCTATCCCGCCCGAATGGCACGGCTGGATCCATCACCAAACCGATCAAGTGCCCTCCAATGAAAATGAGAGCTTCCGCCGTTCGTGGCAGAGAGCACCGCAACCTAATCTGACCGGAACGGATCAGGCTTATCACCCTAAGGGCCACGTGCTTGAGGGCGGCAAACGTGATGCCGCAACAGGTGACTATGAGGCCTGGCGTCCTTAAAAATCCCATTCTTGAAGAGTATGAAAGACGAGTGACAGAATGAAAAGAAGCGTATTTGAAACCTTGCTGGGTGCCTTTGTATTGGGGATTGCCCTTGCTTTCCTGATTTTCTCGCTTCGTATGAGCAACGTATCGGCTTCGACCGGTTACTCGATCAATGCGGACTTTTCAGGCACAGGTGGTCTTAAAATCGGGGATACGGTCCAAATCAGCGGTGTGAAAATCGGTACTGTGACGGATGTGACATTACAACCCGAATCCTATCTTGCCCGCGTGACTATGGATATCGAAGATGACGTCAAAATCCCTGAAGATACCGCCGCCCTGATTTCAAGCGAATCTCTTTTAGGCGGACGTTATCTGCAGCTTGAACCCGGCGCATCGGACACGTTTTTGGAAGATGGCGGACGCATTATCTTTACCCAAGCCCCGCAAAATCTGGAGCAGCTTCTGGGTCAGTTCATTTTCTCGGTTCAGGATGAAAAAGACAAAAAGGACGACGAGTCATCGTCTGAATAAGATTAGATGTTAGCCTTACGCATCGGCCTTGTGACACTTATGTTGACGGCAGCTTTCGTGCTGCCTGCCCTTGCGCAGTATCTTTCCGCTGACCCTGCCAGTGAAATGTCGTCTGAGCGGTTGAGCGTCGATGTAGCCTCTGAGCCTGCACCTGCCCCCATGCCCGATATGAAGGATAAGCCGCCAACAACATGGTACGACTATCCCGAGATTGAGCTGCGTGCGCTGGACAAGGTCACGGCAAAGGCAACGACGTTTAAGATGAAGGTCGGTGAAACCGTCCGCTTTAACGAGATTTATATTAAGGTTCAAACTTGCCGCAAGCCGCCAGCCATTGAAAAGGTTGAGTCGGCTGCTTTCTTACAAGTATGGGAACAGCCTGCGGGCGCTGAAGAATCACAGTGGGTTTTCTCGGGCTGGATGTTTGCTTCCTCACCGGCTCTCTCGGCAATGGATCACCCGATTTATGATGTATGGGTGTTGCGCTGTATCGGCCCTGACCCCGAACCCGCACCTTTGGAAGATGAAGATGAGGGAATGTCTGTAGATGCACCCTCTGCCACACCTGCTGCCACAGAAGATAAAAAGGCAGATGAAAAATCCGACGCCAATCTGCAGGACGAAACCAACCAGTTACTGGATACGCTGACGGGGGAAACCCAGCCTGATGAGGTCCCTGAAGACTAATCCTTTGGGGGACATTTCGAATGAGGACAAGACGAATCCTTGATCTTGCAAAGCAGCACAATATTATTAATCAGTAATAGAGTTGTTAAACAAAAAAATAGACGCGCTTTATCTCGCCGTCTCTTCTGAAAGGAAAAAGCTGCCATGACCCAAAGTGTCAGTGATGCTGAATTTGAAAAAGAAGTCCTGCAATCTGCAGAGCCCGTCATTGTTGATTTCTGGGCTGAATGGTGCGGACCATGCAAGGCCATGTCGCCTCTGGTGGATGAACTCGCATCCGAAATCGCCGGTAAAGCCAAAGTCGTCAAAGTGAATATCGATGAAAACCCCGAAGCCCCGACACGCTATGGCGTTCGCGGCATTCCGACCTTTATGGTTTTCAAAGACGGTGCTGTGGCGGACACGCATGTCGGCGGGATGAGCAAATCCCAACTGGCTGACTGGGCAACCAAAGCCACCGCTTAAAAACGTCCCATTTTTTTAAAAAGCGGATTAATGCGCATCGGCCCAGGAATGGGCCGAACCGCTTTCTGCAATTAACGGCACGGTGAATGTCACGACTGATTGCATGACTTCGCGGACAAGCTTATCTGTCGCTTCAAGCTCAGCGTCGGGCACTTCTAAGATCAATTCATCATGCACCTGCAAAAGCATCTTGGCTTTGGAACCTGTCTCTTCAAGTTTTCTCGCTAGATCAATCATCGCCAATTTCATGATATCGGCGGCGGTGCCCTGAAGTGGCGCGTTAATGGCAGCGCGCTCGGCAAAGGATCTGCGCGCCCCGTTCTTGTCATGAATACCGGGGGTATAGCATTTGCGCCCGAACCATGTGGTGACATAGGTTTTTGATCGCGCCTCTTCTTTCTTGGATTCCATGAAGGAGGCCAGCTCCGGAAAGCGTTTGAAATAGGCTTTGATGTAATCGCCCGCTTCTGCCGGAGAAATCGCCAGTTGCTTGGCTAAACCCCATGCGCTGATGCCATAGATAATTCCGAAATTGATGGCTTTGGCACGACGGCGGATTTCGGGTGTCATTTCAGAAAGAGGCACTTCAAAGACTTCCGAGGCGGTTGCCGCGTGAATATCCTCGCCACTGGTAAAGGCGGCTTTAAGACGCTTAATGTCGCCCAATTCGGCAGCCAAACGTAGCTCGATCTGGGAATAGTCGACGGAGAGAAGCGTACAGCCTTCCTGCGCAATAAAGGCGGTACGTATGGTGCGGCCTTCTTCGGTGCGGATCGGGATGTTTTGCAAGTTGGGGTCAGATGAAGAAAGCCGCCCCGTTGAGGTTCCCGCCATATGGAAGGAGGTATGAACGCGGCCCGTTACGGGATTGATTTGTTCCTGCAGGGCATCCGTGTAGGTGGATTTGAGCTTAGCAAGCTGGCGGTATTCCAGCACTTTCCCGACAAATTCATTGCCGTTGGCAGCCAGTTGTTCCAGAACGTCGGCAGATGTAGACCAATCGCCCGTCTTGGTTTTTTTACCGCCCTCCAGACCCATTTCTTCAAAAAGAACGACACCGAGTTGTTTGGGGGAGGCGACATTAAATTCATGCCCTGCCAGCTTTTGAATGTCGGCTTCTAGCTCAATGAGTTTTTTGCCAAAACGCGTACTCATCTCGTTCAAAACTTGTGGGTCGACCTTAATACCGTTCAGTTCCATCTGCGCAATCACAGGGATGAGTGGACGTTCTATATCCTCATATACCCGCATCATCTTTTCGGGTGCAAGGCGCGGCTTCAAGACATGCCATAGGCGCAGTGTAATATCGGCATCCTCAGCGGCATATTCGGTGGCCTTATCAAGGGCAACGGCTTGGAAACCCTTGTGATCTTTACCTGAGCCCGCGACATCCTTATAAGAAATAGGCGTGTGCCCAAGCCACATTTTAGAAAGTTCGTCCATCGCGTGGGAGTGTTGCGACCCATCCAGTACATAGGAAATGCACATTGTGTCATCGACGGGGGATGGCGTGACCCCGTGCTTCATGAACATCTGCAAATCATATTTGATATTATGCCCGACCTTCAAAACAGCAGGGTTTTCAATGAGTGGCTTTAAGAGTTGGAGCGTTTGTTCCAGTGAAATCTGTTGCGGTTTGTCTTCTGCCGCGCCGAAAAGATCGGTTGTTCCGCTTCCGTGGGCCAGTGGAATATAAGCGGCCTCTCCAGGTGAAAGAGCCAGTGAAATTCCGACCAGTTCGGCTTTCGCCGGCGTGAGTGATGTTGTCTCGGTATCCAAGGCAATCACAGGAAGGGTTGAGGCCTTTTCAATCCATTTTTTGAGAGTTTCAACTGTGTCGATGCAGATATATTTATCGGCTTCGACAGGTGGGAATGACAGCGCTTCTAATTGAGGTGCATCAACAGTTTCCGCGCCTTGTGTACGTGTCGCGGATGGTGACTTTTCAGCCGATGCAGGAACGCTCTGCCCCAGTCTGGTAATGACAGATTTGAAACCTTGTTCAGTAAGAAAATCGGTCAATTTTTGTGTGAAAGGATGTTCGAGTTGCAACCCTTCAATGGAGACGGGCACATCGACATGCGTTTCAAGGCGCACCAGCTTTTTGGAAATGCGGGCCATTTCGGCGTTCACTTCCAAAGATTCTCGGCGTTTGGGCTGTTTGATCTCGGCGGTGCGCGCCAATAATTCTTCGAGTGAGCCATAAGTGTTAATCAGCTCTGCAGCCGTTTTGATCCCGATTCCCGGTACCCCCGGTACGTTATCAATGGAATCGCCCGCCAAAGACTGCACATCGACAACCTTGTCGGGTGTTACGCCGAATTTGGCGACCACGTCTTCAGCATCCATAAAGACGTTCTTCATCGGATCAAGCATCCACACGCCGTCATCAATGAGCTGCATCAAATCTTTGTCAGATGAAACAATCACAACCTCGCGGCCTTCCTCACGGGCAAGGCGCGTATAAGTGGCAATCAGATCGTCGGCCTCATAGCCTTCAAGTTCAAGGCAGGGCAGGGAGAAGGCCTCGGTAGCCTCTCGGATAATGGCAAATTGCGGAACAAGGTCCTCAGGGGGCGCATCGCGATTGGCTTTATAGGCATCGTATATGTCATTGCGATAGTTTTTGCGGGCGGCATCAAAAATGACGGCGACTGCGCCCGCCTTATAATCGCTTAAGAGCTTCACGAACATATTCGTAAAGCCAAGGACTGCACCGACAGGGGTCCCGTCTGGGCGGCTTAAAGGCGGCAGGGCGTGATAGGCACGGAAGATATAGCCCGAACCGTCAACGAGGAAGAGGGCTTTGGAAATGTCTTTGGGGGCTTTGGTGCTCATGGATGACCACTATAGAGCGGCCCTTACAAAGTTAAAGCATAAAAGGCAATCGCAGCCGCGTTAGACACATTGATTGAGGGTAGCTCCCCGTGCATTTCAAGGCGTACGACCTCCGTGCAGGCGTCGCGGACCGACGGGCGAAGCCCCGGTCCTTCAGCACCCATCACCACCATGGCTTTGGCAGGAATTTCAAGGTCCTTGAAGTTTTTCGTGCCGCGCTCATCCAGCGCATACACGGCGTAACCGTGCTCTTTGGCAAGCTCGATAGCGCGAGACAAATTTACCTCAAGAGCCACAGGAATATGCTCAAGGCCGCCGCTTGCGACTTTGGCGAGTGTACCTTCCAAAGGGGGCGCAAAGCGCGATTGCATGACCATGCCTGAAAAGCCGAACGCGCAAGCCGAACGCAAGATGGCTCCCACATTATGCGGGTCTGTCACCTGATCAAGCAGAACGAAGCGCGAGGAGGGTTTTGCCTTATCGGCAATAATCAGGTCCATGAGGCTGCGCTCAGGCAAAGCCTCAATATTCGCGGCAACGCCTTGATGCACGGTATCAGCACCCAGAGTTTTATCCAGATCCTCGCGAGTCACGATTTTGGGCTCGGGCAGCTTGATTCCGTTCTTGCGGGCGTTATGAAACAGCTCTTCGAAGGTTGGAGCGATTTTTTCAGTCAGATAAATGGCTTTGACCTTGCGCGCAGAATTCATCAGCGCTTCACGCACGGCGTGTTGCCCATACAGCGTAATCGGCAGTTTGGGGCGCTTTTCCTGCTTTGGCTTTTTGGGCCAAGGCGGGCCTTTTTTGGCAAAATTCTTGTTTTGTGTATTTTTCATGTGCGATAGAGATACGCGCACTTGACACGAAAAGCAAAAGTCTTTTTAGTGCAGCCTTACCAAATCGTCTTGGTGCCCGTTTTTTATATATTGTGGTGGGGTGGCCGAGTGGTTAATGGCAGCAGACTGTAAATCTGCCCTCTTTGAGTACGTAGGTTCGAATCCTACCCCCACCACCATTTATTCTACAACCCGTCCTGCGTGACGGGTTTTTCTTTGCGTAAAAGCCCAATGTTCGCGCGGTTTTGCATTTCGCCTGCGTACCTTTAGAACGCAAATTCAGCCCAAATTCTCTCTCAAATCTCACATTCTCTCACAGCCTCTGGCCACTAACTGCGTATTTAGTGGTCATGGCAAAGCCTTGATTTAGCACGACTTCCGAAAAACACGGTTTGCAAAGATAAAATGATGCACGCGAACAATGTTTCGAACTTTTTTTATTTCGTCGTCGTCGTTTTGAATGCCGACGGCAAACCAGAGGGGAAGAACAAATTTGAAGGAGGTTCTTCTCAATGGATTACACGGTACGCAATCCAAATGACATGACGGGTGCAGAGCGTTATGCCGAGATCATCACGATCCTGGCGGGTGCGATTGTCCGCCGCAAGATTTATCAGCATAATCAATTAAATAGCTCGGAAAGTGAGAGAAGTTTGACTGGACTTCCCTCCGCTTCGAAGCATTCATGTCCCAGCCGCAAACCCACGCAAGTGAGATCGGAGAAAGGGGCAAAACAATGAAAATAGACATATTAAAAGAGTATGCCGCGCTAGAAGCGATGGAGACCAAAGAGCTGCTTCAGATCTGGAACCGGCATTTTGATGCTCCTCCCCAGTCACGCAATAATCGCACCTACCTGATCAATCAGATCATCTATCGTATGCAGGAGCTGGCTTATGGCGGATTGACCAAATCAACGATTGATCGCCTTGAAGCGCTGGCCGAAGGCAAAAGCGTCCAACAGCGTCGCAGTGATGTCGGTCGCCTGGCGGTGGGAACACGATTGGTGCGGGATGTCAAAGGCGTTGAGCATCATGTGTATGTGCTGGCTGATGGCTATGAATATCAAGGGCTGAGATATAAAAGCCTTTCAGGTGTTGCCTTTGCGATTACCGGCACGCGCTGGAACGGTAATGCATTCTTCGGCTTAGGCAAGAAAGAGGATAGCGAAAAACGACCCTATCATCGCGCCAGAAAGGCGCGGGCATGATGGAGGACAAGAAAATCCTGCGCTGTGCGATCTACACCCGCAAATCCACTGAGGAAGGCCTCGATATGGATTACAACACGCTGGATGCCCAGCGCGAAGCCGGTGAAAAATATGTCGAGGCGATGAAGCATGAAGGCTGGCGTATTATTCCTGACCTTTATGATGATGGCGGGTTTTCGGGTGGGAACATGGAGCGCCCCGCGCTCAAGCGTTTAATTGAGGATATCAAGGCTGGCCGCATTGATATTGTGGTTGTTTACAAGGTCGACCGTCTCTCACGCTCTTTGATGGACTTTGCCAAGCTGGTGGAAATTCTGGACAAACACGGCGTGAGCTTTGTGTCCGTCACCCAGCATTTTAATACCAAAGATTCGATGGGGCGACTGACGCTCAACATCCTCCTCAGCTTTGCGCAGTTTGAGCGCGAAGTCACAGGCGAGCGCATACGCGATAAATTCGCTTCATCAAAAATGAAGGGCATGTGGATGGGTGGCCCGCCACCGCTGGGTTATGATGTCGTAGATCGCAAGCTTGTCACCAATCCAAAGGAAGTCGAGCTGGTCAATATTATCTTTGACCGCTTTGCCGCGCTGGGGTCTATCGCCTTATTAGCACAGGAATTAAATAAAGCAGGTCATCGCACCAAGCATTATATCAGCCGCACAGGAAAACCGGTGGGTGGAAAACCCTTTACTGAAAACCCACTGCGTACATTTTTGCAGAACCGTCTCTTCCTCGGTGAAGTCCATCATAAAGGCAAATACTATCCAGGACAGCATCAGCCGATTATCACGCAGGCGCAGTTTGATGCCGCCCAAGCCATCTTTGCTGAAAACAGCAAAGGAAAACGTAAACGCACGTTTCAAGCTAAATCAAAAGCTCTTCTGAAAGGTATTTTGGTTTGCGGTGGTTGTGGTGGTGCGATGTCTCCCACCCATACGAACAAGGGCAAGAAGAATTACCATTATTATTCGGCGAATTCCTATCGTCGGCAATCGTGTGAACTTTGCCCCGCCAATCGTATCCCCGCTGGTGAAATTGAAGAAGTCGTTAAAGGACAGCTACAGAGCATTTTTGTGAAGCCCCAAGTCATCGTTGATGTTTGGAAGAAGGTCAAAGCCGATATTCCCAATTATAACGAAGCAGATTTGCACAGCACGATGCAGCGCATGGGGTCTTTGTGGGACATCCTTGTGCCTGCTGAGCAGAAACGTATCACACATCTATTGATTGACCGTGTCGCGGTGCATGGCAATTGCATCGATATTGAATACCGTGCCAACGGTATCGAAAGCATTCTTTCCCAATTGCAACAGGAAATAGAACACAAAATCAAAGAAGGAGCGGATGCATGAACCTACAATACCACGCAGAAGATCAAAAAATAATTGTCCGCATCCCGATCAATTTGCGCCGCTGGGGTGGCAAGAAAGTCTTGGTTGGCCCACAAGGGCAAGATTTGAGAAGTCTTGATTTAGAAGTGCGCAAAGATGAAAAGCTGCTCAAGGCGCTGGGTCGTGCGTATCGCTGGCACAAAATGATCGCGATAGGACAATATCAGTCCGTGTCCGAGTTGGCGGAAGCAGAAAATATCAATAAATCCTATCTTCAGCGCATGATGCGTTTGATGCTTTTATCGCCGCGTATCGTTGATGCCATCCTCAATGGACAACAGCCAGAAGGCTTCGCACTCACCGATATTGAGAAGGCATTTTCTCCGATCTGGTCTGAGCAAGAAAAGAAATTTGGATTCGCGCAAAGCAATCATTAAATCGCTGCATACAATCACATGCACCTTGGTCATACAGAAGTAGGTATTACCAAAGTAATACCCATCACTTAAATCCTGAAAAAATAAAGACTTTAAGCCAATGACTTCGTCATACAAATAACTGATTAAATACAGCTTCTTCAAATAGTTGCATCTTTTGCATTTTCTATTCCTGACCACCAACCAGGAGTAGAAAGATGTCAAATAATCGTTACGGCGGCGTGGATTCCTACGCCGCTTTTTTTATTGCTTATAAAGCAAGAACCTTAATCCGCATGCCTATGTTTTCACGGGATGATCTGGAAGATTTAGAGCAGGACATGCTGCTTTATTATCTGCTCTCAATGCCAGATTTTGATCCGCAAAAAGGTGACAAGCGCAGCTTCATTAAAACCGTTGTCATTCGAAAGGCTTTGATGCTGGTACGTGACGCCGAGAGAGAAAAGCGCTGGACTGGCGCACAGAATTTCTCTTTATCATTCCAGATTGGCGATGAGGATGATGGCAACACACTGGCAGACATGATCACGGGCGAAAGCAGTATCTGGGGTGATGTCTTTTTCTCCCAGAGCCAGATTGTGGCTGAACAAAATATGGATATTGATAAAATCCTGCGCGATATGCCGGACGACTTGAGACAAACCTACAACTTATTGACAGAATATAGCGTAAGCGAGGCTGCTGAGCTTTTGGGTATTCCCCGCACGACCATGTCTAGTCGATTGAAAAAGCTTAAGAAATATATTGAGGACAAAATGGTCTAAAAAAATTTTGAAATTCCATCGTCGTTTTTCGATCCAACGGCAAACCAGTGCTGTGTGACCACATCACACATGAAAGGAACTGGTATGGATCAGGCACAGAAAAACGATACGGCAATGTTCAAATGGGTGCAGCACACCCCTGTCGGGCAGCTTAAAGCTCTCACGGATGAACGTCTGCAGGAAGTCAGGGAAACCCTCATTAAGGAAGTGCGGGAAGTTGGCCGCGCCTTACATTGGGTTGAAGGGATTATAAAGCTCAAGGCCATAGAACGCGACAAGGCTTAAAGCCTATGACGCAGGATACCGCCGCATCGTCAAAAGTCGTGCCTCTGAAGCCGCCAACGGCTTCGGAATTGCGCACGCGCTTGCTTAGCGCATTGCCATCCATTTTGTATTTTCTGTTACCCGCTGGCGTTCTGCGCGGCGGGAAATTCATGATCGGCAATGTTCAGGGCGATAAAGGCGACAGCCTTGTTGTCGAGATGAATGGCGCAAAAGCTGGGCTGTGGCATGATTTTGCGACAGGCGTTGGGGGCGACATTCTTGATCTCTGGGCGGTTGTCAAAGGTTTCGACCGTCAAACGCAATTCCCTGCATTGCTGCAGGATATTCAAACCCACCTTGGTGCTGGAATTGATACACAGCCTTATAAGCCTTCATCGCCGGAACCACAGGGGCAAAGCAGAAAGCTCGGAAAACCGACTGCCAAATGGGATTATACCGATGCGCACGGCAATATCATCGCCAGTGTGTATCGGTATGATTCCGATGGCCGCAAGGAATTCAGGCCGTGGGATGCCGTGCGCGGAGTTATGCGTGCGCCAGACATTCGCCCTCTCTACAATCAAGTCGGGCTTAGAGATGCCGCGCTGGTGGTGTTGGTCGAGGGTGAGAAATGCGCCCAGGCTCTAATCACCAAAGGTATTTGCGCGACCACGGCCATGAATGGTGCAAAAGCGCCGGTTAATAAAACGGACTGGTCTCCGCTCCAGGGCAAACACGTCATCATCTGGCCGGATCATGATGAGCCAGGGCTGGACTATGCCCGCCGTGCAGCCAGTGCCGCTGCCCGCGCTGGTGCGGTGCAGGTTGAAATCCTGAAAATCCCGCCTGAAAAACCGCCCAAATGGGATGCAGCAGATGCGGTGGAGGAAGGGCTGGATATTGACGACATCCTGCGGCGCTGGGAACGGGTGGCGGTTAAAGAGCCGCCTGCCAAACGCACATCTATCCCGATGTACAGTATTACCGAGCTGCAGGCCGATAAAAGCCCGATACCGGATGATCTGATTGCACCGCGCGTTCTTACGCCTGGTGGTACGCTGGTCTTCGGCGGTGCGCCCAAGGTGGGAAAAAGCGACTTCCTCATTTCCCTGCTGACACATATGGCCGCTGGTGTGACGTTCCTTGGAATGTCCCCCAAATGTCCCCTGAAAATCTTCTATCTTCAGGCGGAAATTCAGTACGATTATTTGCGAGAGCGCGTGAACAATGTACACATTGTCCGCGAATATGCTTCGAAACTTCACAATAACTTCGTGATAACGCCACAGATAAGCGTGACATTAGACGACAATGGCGTGGAATGTGTCGCACAATCGGTGAAAGAACGCTTCGGCAGCACATTGCCCAACATTATTGTGATTGATCCGCTCAGAAATGTCTTCGATGGTGGCGGTTTTGGCGGCGAAAACGACAATGATGCGATGATGTTTTTTCTGTCGCGCCGCATTGAGACTTTGCGGCAGAAAATCAATCCGAATGCTGGGATTATAATTGCCCACCACACGAAGAAGATCTTCAAAAAGCAAACGGAAGAAGACCCCTTTCAGTCCTTCAGCGGCGCTGGGGCGCTCAGATCATATTACACATCCGGCATATTGCTGCATCGCCCCGATGAAAGTCGTCCAGAGCGCACGCTGCTGTTTGAATTGCGCAATGGCAGAGAAATAACACCAAAAATTGTGCAGAAAAAAGCAGAAGGTTGGATGGACGTCACATCATATTCGCCGAATGTCGCGCACATATCAGCACATACCGAACCTATTGTGCGGCTATTGTGTGAGGAAGCAGCACAGAACCGCGTTTATACAGCGAGACAATTCTCAGACAGATTTGAAAATCACGGCAACCTAGGCAGCAGTCGCCTTATTCGTCAAAAGCTGCAGGGCTTGATTGATGCAAATATCATCAAGTTCTTCAAGAATGGTGATGTCTATGGTTTTCAGCTGCCCAAAGGCACGCAGCGTGGCTATCTCTGGGTGGATGGCATGTGCTTGCCTGACGGCAAATCGATACAGCCGACACATTACAAACATGATATCACCGGCGAGATTGTGGCCATTCCCTCGAACAGCATTGAGAGGGATTTATGATGGCGTTTTTCTTTGCCTACTGCGCACCCACCGCCCACCTGCTGCCCACTCAAACGAGCAAAAGGCGGCGGTTTATCTGGTGTTTTGCAGGTGTTTCAGGTGGGCAGATGCCCACTAAACCTGCCCACTACCCACCTAGAAAAGTCTTCAAAAATCAACGTGCTGCCCAGCTGGGCAAGTGGGTGGGCATCCCCTTACTCCTACGGAGTAACGCTGACGCTGCCCCTGCAGGGCGCAAGCGTCAGCTCCGTGATTTCCAACCATCAACGAAAGGACAACCTGCATGAAAGATCAAAAACAACTCACCACAGGCGAAAGCGAAGTTGAAGAACGGTTAAGATCTGCGGCGCGAACATTGCGCCGTCTACCGAACGTGAAAGTCCAAGGCTACTTCAGCACCTGGCCGACAATTATCCGTGAGCCGCTGGAAATTCTTCAGATGGAGCCAGAACCGATGCGCATCACACCGTCGATGGCAGACATCACTGAAATGGAAGAGGTTTTGTTTATCTGGCTGAAATGGCTTGAGCCGGAAGAACGCCGCCTTGTGTGGCTACGGGCCGAGCGTGTGCGCTGGAAACTCATCTGCGGGCGTTTCGGTGTGGGGCGCACTAAAGCGTGGGAAATGTATCGGCGTGCGCTAGCCTCTATCGCGGCAAAATTGCGCTGATACAGCTGATAATCAAATGATCATTCATGACAGAAAAAAGCAATCATTTCTTGGTCTTATTCGCTTGATAAGCGCCGCGAATGAAGCGTTCATGTGATTGTAACGAAAGGAAAAACCATGAAAACCAACACAAAAGAACAAGCCATTGACGCTTACATCCGCAAGGTTGCCCATATCGACGCCATGCTGCGCCGCTTGCAAGGGGCTTGCGACGATCATTTTCACAACAACCCAGACGACATTCATTGGGGTCATGTTGGCGACGTCAGCGGGATTGAGGAATCCCTGCAACGCATTTGCGATAGCGTCTTCAAAGAAGGCGAACATGCACCAGAAAATAATGCGTAGGGAGGGCAACAAGATGAATAAAACCAGACAAGAACGTGCAGATGCTTACTACACCGCCAAAGAACAGATTGTGGCAACCATGATGTATATCGCCAATCGTATTCACAACCCGCCGCCAGCCGAGCGCAAAATGCCAGAGCAAATTATCGCACACGATATCACTAAGTTGAAGCAGGCTCACATGAAGCTGCGTGAGATGGCCGACATCCTCGGCATTGAAACCCAAGCGTTGGAGATTTAAAATAGTGCGAGAGCGCGTGATCGTAGGGATATAACGATGAAGATAATTTGTTTCAGTGATTTACATTTAGAGTTTGGCAAACCCTTTGATACACCAGACGAAAGCATTGCTGATGTGATGATTTTGGCAGGCGATATTATTACCTTCGCTGATTTTTCACCAATTGAAGAGATTGCAAGATCGTGGCGCAAACCAATCTTATATGTAGCAGGTAATCACGAGTTTTATACGCGCACACCGATGCAGGATGCTATTGCAAGATTTGAGGCATGGGCTGTTGATTATCCACATCTACACTTCCTGCAGGACGAGCCGATCACGATTGAGGGTATGCATTTCTTCGGCGGTACGATGTGGACGGATTTTAACGGCGGTAACCCGAACGCGATGATGACGGCGCGTCAGCAAATGAACGATTTTCAATTAATCAGAACAAGCGAGAATACGCTATTCAAACCTGAAGATTCGATTTTGCTTCACAATCTTTTTAAGACCAAACTCATCAGCTGGTTTGAAGAACACGAGAAGATGCCAAAGGTCGTTATCTCGCACCATGCACCACTCATTAATCCAAACACACGATATCGCGCCAGCCCCTTGCAGCCTGCGTTCAATTCTCTGGACATGATTGATGTTATCGAAAAATATCAGCCCAATCTTTGGGTATACGGTCATACCCATGAATGCGATGACCAAAGGCTCGGCGCTACCAGAATTATCTCTAACCAGCGTGGATACCCCAACTCTCGCACGGGCTTTGAATGTGAAGGCTTTGATCCAGGTGGGGTTTTGACTGAAATTCAGACTGTTTAGTAACAATTTAATGCTCACTATAACAGCCATTAAGTACTATAAAGACTACTATAATGCACATTACGTAGGATTGACTTGATTTTTTCCTCAATGCCTATTATAATGAACATTGTAGGCTACAAAGCCTATTAAAATAAGCATTGTAAAAGGAAATACGCGATGGCTGACAAGGCAAATCTTCCAATCCCTGTGCAAAAGGCCTTGCGCAAGCTGGGACAAGATATCAGCGATGCCCGCCGCCGTCGCCGTATTCCCACGTCTTTAATGTCTGAACGGGCGGGTATGGCGCGGGCAACGCTGGCCAAGATAGAAAAGGGTGATCCCACGGTGTCGCTGGGCGGGTATGCCTCTGTCCTTTTTGTGTTGGGGCTGACGACGCGGTTGCAGGATTTGGTGGATGCCGCGCATGATCTGACAGGTCGTGAGCTGGCCGACGAAGCTTTGCCCAAGCGTGTGTATTTATCACGCTCCGCTCAGAAGAAGGCAGGCGATCATGAGTAGTAGGGAAGTTATTGTATCCATCGCGCTGGGTGATGAAACTCACGTTGTTGGTAAACTCTGGTGTCACAACCGCAAAGGACGCGAAAGCGCGTCCTTTGAATATGATCCGTCATGGCTGAAACATCCTGAGCGTTTTGCGCTGGAGCCAGCTCTGTCGTTAACGCCAGGTGCGTTTCATACTACAGCGGATCAAACGCTTTTTGGCGCCATTGGCGACTCTGCACCTGATCGCTGGGGGCGTGTGCTGATGCGCCGTGCGGAAGCTGCCCGTGCCAGAGATGCGGGTGACATGCCAAAGACACTGGGCGAAGTTGACTTCCTGCTGGGTGTCAATGACGAAGCACGTCAAGGTGCATTGCGGTTTTCCGATACGCTGGATGGGCCGTTTCTTGCCCCAAAGGGTAAGAGAACCATTCCCCCACTAGTGGAGTTGCCACGGCTGCTTTCTGCGACTGAGCGCTTCCTTGATGATGATGAGAATGCGGAAGATCTACGATTGCTGCTTGCGCCAGGATCGTCTCTCGGTGGTGCGCGTCCTAAGGCGTCCGTTATTGATACGGATAGCCATTTGGCCATTGCAAAGTTCCCCCGCAAGGATGACGATTTTAATGTTGTGGCATGGGAAGCTGTCACACTTGTTCTGGCTAAAAAAGCTGGCCTGACCGTGCCAAAATGGCGTCTGGATACAATCCTGGACAAGCCAGTCCTGATTATTCGCCGTTTTGACCGCGTGGGTGAAACCCGAGTCCCATTCCTCTCGGCCATGAGTATGCTTGGCGCAAAGGATGGCGAAGCACACAGCTATCTTGAGATTGTCGATGCGCTCAAACAACACGGCGCAGCACCGGATGCAGATATGGCCGAGCTGTGGCGCAGGATTGTCTTCAGCATTCTTGTATCCAACGTCGATGACCATTTGCGCAATCATGGCTTTGTGTATGAGCGCGAGAAAGGATGGCGTTTGTCGCCAGCCTACGATATCAATCCGACACCTCTAGAAGTAAAACCTCGTATCCTCACCACAATGATTGATCTGTATGATGGAACGGCCTCGCTAGATTTGGCCATGTCTGTTGCTGGTGATTTCCGTTTATCGAAGGAACAGACAAATACCATTATCAGTGAAGTAACCGCTGGGGTAGCGCAATGGCGTGATATTGCACAGCAGTTTCATCTTAGCAAGCGTGAAGTTGATCGCATGGCATCAGCGTTTGAACATGATGATTTGAAGAAAGCACAGCAGGTTTGATTATCATGGACATCAAAGATTTATTAGAACCGCAAGCCGTAAAAGCCTTGCGCGAGATGAATGAGAAAATGACTGCCCTGAGCAAGGGAATCACATCATCGCCTCTGATGGAATACATGCGACAGATAGAAGAGCAAAAGAAACTATTTCATGATCAGTTTAGCGGTATTTCTCAGGCACTACGCGTGAACATGCCATCTCACATGCGAGCGATAGAAGAAATCACCAGAGGCCTTACACCTTTCGTTGATCAAATTACAAAGATGCACAGCCCTTATCAGGAGCTGATGAAACAAATTCAAGAACAAACACGACCATTCCAAGAAGCCTTAAAGCAATTTCATGATCTTCAGGATCGGTTGAACTTCTCAGAAATCAGTCAGGCTTTCCGTGGCGTAACTGATTTCATTCGTAATATACCTCCTGAACATTTAATCAAGATTCGTCTTCATTCTGATCACTGGTTAATTAGTGATGACGGGCTTTTAATGCTGGTAGTTGAAGAAGACCTTCGCGATAATGAGGATATAATTCCATTCGTGATTAACTATTACAAAGCCAATGGGTGGTATCGCCTACATACGATTGTAGAGGAATGGCAGACGGATATCGAGCAAGGACGGTTAAAAGTATTTCAGGCCGCCGTTGCAATGAGTAAGGACAATAATCACGAGGATGTACATCTGTTGACTGTCCCTGCTCTGATTGCTCAGATTGATGGGTTGGTCCGCGACTTGTATGGTGTCTTGCCTAAGGCCATCAGAAAACGCGTAGAGCAAGAGATCAAAGACAATCTTCCAGCAGAGCTTAAAGGCAAGCGGACAGATGTGCGGCATGATGTGGCCGTTCAGACGGTTGCCGAGATCGTTGACTTCTGGTCTGCAGAGATGCTGCAAGAAGTGATCTTTAGCGGTCTATTCCGAGATTCAAATAAAATCACGCCCAACGAGAGCTATTCATTGTTTAGGCACAAGATCATGCATGGTGATAAAGAATACCTTGGATATGGCAACGAAGAGAATTTCATTCGTCTGATGCTGTATGCGGAGTTTATTATCAAACTTATAAAGCAGGTCAAAAATGGAAGTGTAACCATCGAACAGGCCGTATAAAAATGTTCGAACATAATTGTTACGGACAACGCGAACATTTTTTGGCATTCTAGTCACTATCATCGCGATCATTCCCTCCCAAGCCACGCCTCACCGCGTGGTTTTTGCGTTTGAGGCGTGGTGACGAAGACAAAAAGGTACTTCCGGCGATTGGCCCCTATGCGGCGGGCTAAGGCGCAGGACTTTTTTAGTCACAGACTTTTTTTCTGGGTGCGCAGTTTGCGTACCTGACCCAAAAAAAAGCAGGAAATAAAGGTCTTGAAAGGTGCGCACCCAGAAATGCGCACCCGCCTTTTTATGACTGCGCACCCAAAAGGCTCAAGGAACAACGTGTGGATTTACGTCCCTTCACAATTCTGTCCCTGTGCGCCGGTGTCGGCGGACTCGACATCGGACTTCGCGTGGCGCAGCCAAATGCTCGCACAGTCTGTTTTGTTGAGATCGAAGCCTATGCGGCAGCAATCCTGGCAACGCGCATGGAGCAGGACGCCCTGGATCAAGCGCCTATATGGACGGATTTACGAACCTTCGATGGCAACCCGTGGCGTGGCCTCGTGGATTGCATCACTGCGGGATATCCATGCCAGCCCTTTAGCGTTGCAGGCAAACAGCTCGGCGATAAAGACCCAAGACACCTCTGGCCAGATGTCTTTCGGGTGGTGCGAGAAATCGACCCACCCCTGTGCTTCTTCGAAAATGTTCCAGGACATTTACGATTGGGATTCCAACAAGTCCACGATGACCTTCGAAGCCTGGGTTACCGCGTTAAGGCAGGCCTGTTCACTGCGGAGGAAGTCGGTGCATCTCACAAACGGGAGCGACTATTCATCTTGGCCTACCGCGAGAGTGTCTTCGGCAAATGCTCCGTGCCAGAGCGAGATTGCCAAGGGCGATCCGCGCAGGCGGCTGGAAGTTTCGGTGGTGACATGGGCAACGCCGAACACGATGGATCATCTGCCGCCACGCTCACCAGAGGCGATGGAACGGATGTTGGGGCCAGAGGGAGCGCGGGCGGGACGGACACGTCCCAGCAATCTGCGCGAGCAGATAATGTGGCCGACCCCGCGTGCGCAGAAAACATCATCGGAGAATCCAGAGACATGGCAACTGCGCCGGCAAGCAGGACAAGTTTCTACACCGCCCTTGGCAATGGCAGCAGCAATGTGGCTAACGCCCAGAGCGCAAGAAACCGAAGAGAAACAGGAGAGTTTCCTCAAACGCAACGGGGACAGGACGGATCGCTGTTTCGGCTCTCTGTCGGCGCAGGCCAAGGTCTGGCCGACCGTGACCACGCAGGATGCAAAGAACAATGCGGGGCCGAGCCAGTTCAGGCGCAACACGAAGCCTTTGAATGTCGAGGCCTGCCTGCATTCCCTCTCTTCGCCCCAGGGCCGACAGGCGACTGGAGCGACGTCCCAGAAAGTCTTGAACCCGCAATTTGTCGAATGGCTGATGGGCTGGCCTATCGGGTGGACAGAATTCGCGCCTGTGGAAACGGTGTCGTGCCGCTGGCTGCCGCTTATGCATGGCGCACTCTCATTTCTAGAGCAGCAACAACAACTTTTGGAGAAACAATCTGATGAGCAATGATGTTCAACTGAACGTGCAATATCTGCCTGTCGATCACCTGATCCCGTATGC
The DNA here is from genome assembly GCA_050251555.1 of Pseudobdellovibrionaceae bacterium. Taxonomy (GTDB): domain Bacteria; phylum Pseudomonadota; class Alphaproteobacteria; order Micavibrionales; family Micavibrionaceae; genus UBA2137. Next base: position 31,376 of record JBFWMN010000003.1, read on the forward strand.
GAAGAACGCTCGCACCCATTCGGATGCTCAGGTGGCGCAGATCGCGGGATCGATGACGGAATTCGGCTTTGTGAATCCGATCCTGATCGGCGATGACGGCGGTATTATCGCTGGCCATGGCCGCTTGATGGCCGCGCGTATGCTCGGCATCAAGGAAGTCCCTACGATCCGCTTGAGCCATCTGAGCGAAGTTCAACGCCGTGCGCTGGTCATCGCTGATAACAAAATCGCCGAAAACGCTGGCTGGAATGATGAATTGCTGCGGCAAGAGCTGCAGGAGCTGGATGGTGACGAATTCGACCTTGGTCTTTTGGGATTCAATGATGACGAGTTGGAAGTCTTTCTGAATGGTGATGCTGATGGCGAAGGTCTGACGGACGAGAATGCTGCGCCGGAAATTCCTGAAACGCCTGTCAGCGTGCTGGGCGATCTATGGCTCTGCGGCGATCACAAAATTCTCTGTGGGGATTCCACGCTGATTGACAGCTATCAAACATTGCTAGGTGAAGAGCTGGCCGACATGGTGTTCACCGACCCGCCATATAATGTTAATTACGCGAACTCGGCCAAAGACAAGATGCGCGGCAAATCTCGCCCAATCCAAAACGACAACCTGGGCGCAGACTTTGGTGCATTTCTCTATGATGTTTGCACAAATTTGATGATGGTCTGTAAAGGCGCGATGTATATCTGCATGTCATCCTCAGAACTGCACACCCTCCACGGCGCATTTTCCGAGGCAGGTGGCAAATGGTCGACATTCATCATCTGGGCGAAAAACACCTTCACGCTTGGCCGCGCTGACTATCAGCGCCAGTACGAACCAATCCTCTACGGCTGGAAGAACGGCCATGAGCATTTCTGGTGCGGGGCGCGGGATCAAAGCGATGTCTGGTTTGTGAACAAGCCCGTGAAGAACGATCTGCACCCGACCATGAAGCCTGTCGAGCTGGTGGAACGCGCCCTGCACAATTCCAGCAAGACCAAGGATATAGTGCTGGATGCATTCGGTGGGTCGGGCAGCACCATGATTGCTTGCGAGAAAACGGGGCGTCGCGCCCGCCTGATTGAGCTTGAACCGAAATACGCCGATGTCATCGTAAAGCGATGGCAGGAATTTACGGGCAAGAAAGCAACCCTAGCCGCGACCGGCCAGGGTTTTGAGGAGTTGGAGAAAGAGCGTTTACACTGAGGCTTCTTCGACCTTGGCGGGGGTTTCCCCGACACGGTAGCGGCGCTCGTCATTGATGCGTTCGCTGGTGACGTTCTTTCCTGCCTTTTTCTGCATGGAAAGGAAGCCGCGCACTGTGTGGCTCTGCCAGTCGCTGACCTTGACCATCTCTTCGATGGTCGCGCCTTCGGGACGCTGCATCAAGGCGAAGATTTTGTCTTTCTTACTGCTCTTGGGTTCGGTGACGGCCTGTGTGGCTTCTGGTTTGGGTTTTACGACCTTGGCAGGCATGCTGCGCGGTTTCTGCGCAGGCTTCTTCGTTGCCTGTTTTTTCGGTGCTGTTTTCTTCTTTGCGGTGGCCATGATGATGCTCCTTTTGTTGGTGTTGCATCCTCATGAACGCTTCAATTCGGCATGAAGTAAAGTTGAATAGATCAGGAAAAGTGAGGATTTATGGGGGTTTCCGTCCGTGCTTATGCCCGCCATCGGGGTGTGGCTGAAAACGCCGTGCGCAAAGCAATAAAAGCAGGCCGCATCACGCCCGACAGCAATGGAAAGATCGACATCGCCAAGGCTGATGCGGCCTGGGAAGCCAACACCGATCACACCAAGCGGCACGATCCGGCAGGATTCAAGGATATTGACCCTGAAGAGGCTATGAATTCCGTCAAACAGACACTGGCCGAGAGTGGCCGCGCTGCACACGGCATGAACAGCTTCACGCAAGCCCGCACCGCGCACGAAATCGCCAAAGCCCACCTCGCGCGGCAACGCCTGCAGGAGAAAAAAGGACAATTAATCAACAAGGACATGGTGAAAGCACAGGTGTTCCGCCTGGGGCGGCAATTCAGGGACGCATGGGCAAACTGGCCAGCACGCGTGTCCGCACAAATCGCCGCCGAGCTGCAGGTGGACGAGCATGTCTTGCACATGACCCTGGAACGCTATGTGCGGGAGCATCTGGATGAACTTGGGGATGCCAAACTCGATCTCGAATGAAGGAGGATATGACAGTCTAGAAATCGAAAATATCTGGCAGCAGGCCGTCAAGCCCGATCCGTACCTTCTGGTATCGGAATGGGCAGATAAATACCGCCTTCTTTCTCCGAAATCGGCTGCCGAGCCAGGACGCTGGCGCACCGCCCGCACGCCGTACTTGCGCGACATCATGGATCATCTTGCGCCGTCATCACCGGTGCAGCGCATCGTGTTCATGAAGGGATCGCAGGTCGGAGGGACGGAATGCGGCAATAACTGGATCGGTTACGTCATCCACGCAGCGCCAGGGCCGATGATGGCCGTTGCGCCGACGGTGGAGCTGGCCAAACGCCATTCCAAACAGCGTATTGATCCGCTTTTGAACGATGTACCGGAATTGCGCGAGAAAGTGCGCCCCGCGCGGGAACGCGACAGCGGCAACACGATCTTGAGTAAGGATTTCCTTGGCGGCCTGCTCATCATGACAGGTGCGAATTCCGCCGTGGGTCTGCGCTCGATGCCGGCCCGCTACCTGTTTATGGACGAAATCGATGCGTATCCAGGGGACGTTGATGGCGAAGGTGATCCGATCCTGCTGGCAGAGCGTCGGTCGGCTACGTTTAAGCGCCGCAGAAAGATATTCATGGTCAGCACACCCACCGTTAAGGGCTTATCCCGTGTTCAACGCGAATTCGAGAAAAGCGACCAGCGGTTCTTCCATGTGCCTTGCCCTGAATGCAACCATTTCCAGCCACTGCGGTTCACGCAACTGCGCTGGCCGGAAAATGAGCCGCAAAAGGCAGAATATGTTTGCGAGAGCTGCGGCTGCCTGATTGCCGAACACCACAAGACAGCGATGCTGGCGCGGGGTGAATGGCGGGCGACAGCGGAAACCACGGATGGAACGATAGGTTATCACCTGTCATCCCTCTACAGCCCAATTGGCTGGTTTTCGTGGGGCGATGCGGCGGCCATGTTCGAAGATGCAAAGCGCAACCCTGATCTGATGAAGGGTTTCGTCAACACCGTGCTGGGAGAGCCTTACGAGGAATCCTCCGATGCGCCGGAATGGCAGCGTCTGTATGAACGCCGACAAACCTATGTTCAGGGTGTCGTTCCGATGGGCGGTTTGTTCCTGACGGCGGGTGTCGACGTGCAGAAAGACCGTCTCGAATGCGAGATCGTTGCCTGGGGGCGTAACAAGGAAAACTGGTCGGTGGATTACGTCGTTCTTGATGGCGACACCGCACGACCGGAAATCTGGAAACGGCTGGACGAAGAAGTCCTGCAGCGCGATTGGCCGCATGCCACAGGCCACACCATGCCCGTGCGGGTGATGGCGGTGGACAGCGGTTACGCCACGCAGGATGTTTACGGCTTTGTACGCAACCATCCCCAGGCCGTCTGGGGCGGTAACGGCGCACGCGCCAGCCAGCCGCGCACGGTCGTGGCCGTCAAAGGTCAGGATCGTGAAACGGCGCTGATCCTGAGCGTGTCAAAGGCTGATACGGGCGGGAAACGTCGCGGTTTGCGGGTCTGGAACGTATCCGGCCCTGTAGCCAAGATGGAGCTTTACCGCTGGCTGAAGCTGGAATGGCCGACCGACCGCGAAATCGCTGAAGGTGCGGTGTTCCCGCCTGGCAGCTGCCACTTCCCGCAATATGGCGAGGAGTATTTCAAGCAGCTGACGGCGGAGCGCCGCGTCATTCGCGTTGTAAAGGGCTTTCCGCATGCGACCTGGCAGAAAGACCCCAGCCGCAACAACGAAGCCCTGGACTGCCGCGTGTACGCCCGTGCCGCTGCCACCATCTACGGCATCGACCGGATGAGCGAATTCAAATGGCGCAGTTTGGAACAATCGCTGGGCGTGGAAGCTGAGATTCCTACGCGCGGGGTGGAAATCCCCGTGACGGAAGAAGCCAAGGCCGAACCGCCAAAACCGCAAACCAAGAAACGGGTCACTGTCCCACAGCGAAAATCTGTGCGGGCGAATGATCCTTATCTGTGAGGAAAACCATGACAGAGACTTTGCTCGAACTCGAAACCCGATTGGTACAGGCAAAAGAAGCGCGGCATCGCCTTTTGACCGGCACGCAGGAAGTATCGGTCAGCCTGCACGGCTACGGCAGCACGACCTATACGGCAGGCAATGTCGGAGCGTTGGAGAAATATATCCACGAACTTCAAACGGAAATCGCAAAACGCGGCGGCACAGCCCGCCGTGGAATTATTCGGACAAGTTTCTAAGGCAAAATCATGGTGCAATTACTGGACTCCTCTGGCCAGCCCCTCAAGGCTGCGCCCCGCATGCGTGTGAGCGATACGGCGCACCGTGCTGCATCTTTACGCACGCGAGAGCTGGCAAGCTGGATGCCTTTGCTGGGATCGGCTGATAGCGATTTGCTGTCTGAATTGCCGACGCTGGTATCACGGTCGCGTGACCTGACCCGCAACCACGGCGTGGCATCTGGTGCAATTCAAACGCTGGTCGACAATGTTATCGGCACAGGTCTTCGCCTGGCGGCCATTCCCGATTACCGTGCCTTGGGAAAAACCAAGGAATGGGCTGATGAATGGGCGCGACAGGTTGAAACCGAATGGCGTTCGTGGGCGGAAAGCACGGAATGCGATGCGGCCAATGCGCTGACATTCGCAGGCATGACGGCGCTGGTGTTCCGCTCCAGTATCGTGAATGGTGAAGCGCTGGCGTTGCCGCTGTGGCTGGAACAGCGCGGCACACGCTATGCCACAACCATGCAATTGGTGGAAGCCGACCGGCTTTCCAATCCTGCAGGGCGGCAGGACAGCAAAACCATACGCTCAGGCATCGAGATCGATATGTATGGGGCCGCAGTGGCGTATCATCTCCGCAAAAACCATCCTGGCGATGTCTATATGGGCTTTGGCCTTGATGCGCAGGATTGGGAGCGCATCCCCGCACGGACGGCGTTTGGCCGTCAACGTGTCCTGCATATCCATGATAAGGAGCGCACCGGACAACACCGTGGCAAGCCGTTGCTAACTTCCATCATGCCGATGTTCAAGATGCTCGACCATTACGAGCGTTCGGAGCTGCAGGCAGCCGTGGTCAACGCCATGATCGCCGCCTTTATCGAAACGCCGCTGGACGGTGAAGCCATCGGCGAAATGTTCGGCGGATCGGTGGATGATTATCTGGCCGCACGGAATGAATGGGATATTCGTCTGCAGGGCGGTTCCATCATTCCCGTATTCCCAGGCGACAAGGTCGCGCCGTTCACGCCCAGCCGCCCGAACAGCGGTTACGGTCAGTTTGTCGAGAACGTCCTGCGTCACATCGGCGCTGGTTTGAATATCCCGTTCGAATTGCTGATGAAAGATTTCAGCAAGACGAATTATTCAAGCGCCCGCGCGGCCTTGCTGGAGGCGTGGCGGTATTTCAACGCCCGCCGCCAATGGATGGCGACCTATTGGGCCAGGCCCGTGTACGAGCTGTGGCTGGAGGAAGCCATTAATCGGGGTATCGTGGATGCCCCTGATTTTTATGAACGCCGCGCGGCATGGACGCGTTGCAAATGGATCGGCCCTGGTCGGGGCTGGGTTGATCCGGTCAAGGAAGCCAAAGCTGCGCATCTTCGCATGCAAATCGGCCTTTCCACGCTGGAAGATGAATGCGCTGCGCAAGGACTGGATTGGGAAGAAGTCCTTGAACAGCTTGCGCGTGAGAAAGCCAAGATCATAGAGCTGGGGCTTTCGATCAATGATGTGAACAGCATTTTGACCACTACGGACAATAATCAGGAGGAAGAAAATGAGGATTTGGAACCGCATCGCCGGTGAGCCGTGGGCGATCACGGAAACAGCGCTGCATACAATTTTGGAAATCGCCGCGCGGGAAAACGAAAGTCCGCAGGCGGTGGCCGCCAAACTTGGCCGCAATCTGCAAAACACCTACAGCGTGATGGAACGCGACGGTGTGGCAGTCATTCCAGTCACAGGGCCGTTATTCCGCTATGCCAATCTGTTCACGATGATCAGCGGTGCGTCCAGTTACGAGCTGATCGCTCGTGATTTCACCGCCGCGCTGGAAAATCCGCAGATCAAGGGCATCATACTTGATATCGACTCCCCAGGCGGCGAAGTGAACGGCGTGTCGGAATTGTCCAACATGGTCTTTGCCGCGCGTGGCAAGAAGCCTGTCGTGGCGTATGCCTCTGGCGATGCCGCATCTGGTGCGTACTGGATCGCATCCGCCGCTGACGAGATCGTAGTCTCCGAAACCTCGGCACTGGGATCAATTGGCGTGGTCGGTATGTATCAAGGGAAATCAGGGAAATCAGCAGAAGCTGTGGAGATCGTTTCCTCACAAAGTCCGCACAAGCGCCTTGACCCCACCACGGATGATGGTCGCAGCCGTTTGCAAGTTCGTATCGACAGCATGGCTGATGTTTTTATTGAAACCATCGCTCGCAACCGCAATGTGTCCGCCGAAAACGTGCAGAGCCATTATGGCGGTGGCGATGTGATGATCGGCGCAAAGGCTGTCAGCGCCGGCCTTGCCGACAGGGTCGGCAGCCTTGAAGGACTTATTGCCGAATTATCATCCCCACAGAAAAGCCCTCGCAAAGAGGGCTTTTTTAATGCCCAAAACCAACCCTCATCAACACAGGAGAAAAAACCAATGGACATTGAAACCTTGAAAAAAGATCACCCCGATCTCGTGGCGACACTAATGCGTGAAGGCGCATCTGCTGAAAAGAAGCGCCTCGACGATATTCTTGGCAGCGAAGAAGCCAAAGGCCGCGAAAAACTCGCAAAAGAAATGGCATTGAATACCGATATTCACGCCATGGAAGCAAAGCAGCTTCTGGCCTGCGCCCCTGTCGAGGAGCCGAAGGCAACGACCTCTTTTGAAAAGGTCATGTCTTCTATGCCCAATCCGTCCATTACGCCTGCCAGCGATGATGCCGTCAACGATATCGATGCGGTCGCCAGCCGTATTGCCGCTGCCGTTTAACCCAGAAACATAAGGAGAAAACCATGACAAAAGCTGAAGGTTTTAAGGATCAGGGTGAATACACCCCTGACAATCTGCTGGCAGGCGAATATCCGCGCATTGAGCGCGTGGTGACGATTGCCGCAGGAGCCGATCTGGCCAAAGGCGCAGTCCTTGGCCGTATCACTGCCAATGGCAAATTCAAATTGAGTGCTTCGGCCAGCGCCGATGGCTCTCAAACGCCGGATGCCATTCTGGCTGAACGTGCGAACGCCGCCGACAACGATATGCAGGCTGTCGTCTATTTCAGCGGCGAATTCAACGAAAACGCTCTCGTCCTAGGCGCGGGTCACACGCTCGACAGCGTGCGCATCGCGCTGCGGGCAAAGAACGTCTATCTGCGCCGCAACCAGAAATAACCCGATCTTTCAAAAAGGAGAAAGCCCATGTCTATCGACATTTTCAACACCCACGTCCTGACCAAGGTCGTGGAAAAACTGGAGCGTCCCAGCTCTTTCCTGCTCGACGTATTCTTCGGTCAGGAACAAACCGAGGATTCTGAAGAAATTCACTTCGACATCGATAAATCCAAGCCGAAGCTGACACCGTTCGTTTCACCGCTGGTGGCGGGTAAGGTTGTGGATGACGAAGGTTTCACCACCAAGAGCTTCAAACCCGCCTATGCCAAGGACAAGCGTCGCTTTGACCCTAATCGCCCGTTCAAGCGTTCGATTGGCGAGAAGATCGGCGGCACGCTGACCCCGCAGCAACGCTTGGAAGCCAATATCAACCGCACCCTGTCCAAGCAGCTGGAAAACCTGACGCGCCGCGAGGAAGTCATGGCTTCCGAAGCTCTGCGCACGGGGCGCATCACGGTTACGGGCGATGAATATCCGACCGTGGTTGTAGATTTCCAGCGTGATCCGTCTTTGACGGTGGGGCTGGCAGGCGGCAGTCGCTGGGGTGAAGCTGGCGTGAATGCGCTGGACAACCTCGAAGATTGGGTTGCCCGCATTCAGGAAAAATCCGGCGCGGTAGGTCGCACCGTGATTATGGATGCACTGGCATGGCGTGTGTTCAAAGCCGATCCCAAGGTGGAAAAGCTGCTGGATATTCGCCGCCTGCGTGATGCGGCAGATCTGGCGCTGGGGCCGATTGCTTTTGGTCAGGGCAATGATCTGGCACGCTATGTCGGCACAATCGGTGATCTGGATTTCTGGGTCTATAACGACCGCTACGTTGACGACAACGATGCTGTCCAGAAACTCCTGCCCGATTACACCGTGCTGATCGGCAGCCCGACCCAATTAGAAGGCACACGTTGCTATGGCGCTATCCAGGACGAAAAAGCCGGATATCGTGCGCAGCGTTTCTTCTCGAAGTCGTGGCTAGAGGAAGACCCTGCCGTGCGCTGGTTGCTGCTGCAATCTGCACCGCTGATCGTGCCTTACCGCCCGAACGCTTCGTTCTGTGCAACGGTACGCTAAGGAGGAATGGCCATGAAAATCAAAGCGATCATCACTCTGCACGTCAACGGCAAAGACCATGCGCCTGGCACGGTATTGGATATTGCGGACGATGAGGCCGAACGCCTCATCGCACGTGGTTTCGCAACGTCAGGACAGGAAAAGGCTGCGTCTGCATCCACTCCGACAAAAACCGCCACCCCGCCTGCGGGCGGCAAACCCGCCCCGACGATTGAAGATATTGTTGAGGCGATTTCCGGCCTCGATCCCACCAAGGATTACGGCAAAAATGGCAAGCCAAATGTGGAGGCCATCGAAGCCTTGCTGGGCGCGAATATCACAGCACAGCAGCGTGATCAAGCATGGGAAATCTTCCAGAAAGACGATAAGGAAGAATGAGCTTCCAAGCCTCAGCTTCCAAAGCGGTAGATGCGCTGTTCGCCAAATTTGGGCGGGCGGCGCATCTCGTCTTTCGGGATAATACTGAAGCGGATGCAACGGTCATTCACCGTTTCCCTGACAAGATTGTCGACGTCATGGACACGCGCGTACATACGGGGACAGATCTGTTTGAATTGCGCTTGTCGGAAATCGACCCTGCCAAGGCAATTTATCAAATCATCATCGATGGCAAAACCTATGTGGCGCAGGGCGAACCTGTGCGTGACCAACATGGAATTGTGCTGAGGATCGAAGCCTATGCGTCTTAGTGCTGCCTTTGAAGGAAAGCTGCAGGAATACATGAAGGCGGAATTTGCCACTGCCGAACGCGCTGTCACGCTGGGCGTGCGGGAGGCAACGGATGGTTTGAAATTGTCCATGCGCCGTCAGGTCACAAGCGCAGGCCTCGGCCAGCGTATGGCCAACACCTGGCGCGGTGATGTGTATCCACGCGGGCAGAATTCTATCCGTGCAGCAGGTATGGTTTACACCAGAGCCAGCAGGATTATGGAGGGGTTCGAGAGCGCGGCAGTCATTCGTTCAAAAGACGGATGGTGGTTGGCAATCCCGACACCGAATGCGCCCAAGCGTGGTGTTGGAGGGAAACGGATTAATCCGTCTAACTTTCCTGAACACCGCTATGGCAGGCTGCGGTTTGTCTATCTCAGCGGCAAGCCGTCTTTGCTGGTGGTCGACAATGCTCGTGCATCATACAGCCGGAAAACAGGAGAGTTGCGGGGTTTCCGCAAGGCCAGCGACCGTGCGGTCAGCAAGGGGCAAGGTGTGACCACGGTGGTGATGTTTTGGCTCGTGCCACAAGTACAGCTGAAAAGGCTTATCACCTTTGATGCAGAATCCAAGCGCTGGTTTGACCGTTTGCCGCAGTTGATTTTGAAAAACTGGCCGGATTGAGGACATCATGACATCAAAAAGAGAACAGGCCCTTGCGGGCCTTTTTTTATGCCTGAAAGACAACGTCACGGGGCTTTCCGTTCTCCGAAACGAGCCGTTGCCAACCAAGGTTCCTGCCGAGGGGCTGCTGATCTTGCGCGACGGCGACCCAGGGGAGCCCGAAGTAACCTTGTCACCTACACGCTACCATTATCAGCACCGCGCCGAGATTGAGGCGCTGGTGCAGCATGGTGATCAGGCACAGCGTGATGCGGCGCTGGATGCGCTGCTGGGAACATTGGCACAGGCGCTGGACGGTCAAACCAGCCTCGGCGGTCTTGTTGATTACCTGCATATCGAAACGCCGGATTTTCTATCCGAAACCGTCGAGGGTGCGCCGACCATCAAAGCGGCGGTCGTCCCCGTCATCCTTGAATACTCAACCTCTAACCCGCTCAACTAAAGGAGAAACACCATGTCTCGTGCATATGGGTGGAACGCCCGCCTGATCATCGGTTTTGAAACCGTCTATGGAACAGCCCCCGCTTCGGGGGCTTTTCATTTAGTACCCTTCGTGTCCAGCGATCTGGACTCGGCACAGGGTCTGATTGAATCCAACGTCCTCGGTCTTGGTCGTGATCCGACCCAGCCTTATCAGGATGTGATTAACGTGGATGGCGATATCGTCATCCCTGTTGATCTGCGCAATATCGGACATTGGCTCAAAGCCGTGTTCGGTGCGCCGACAACCACGGGCGCTGGGCCGTACACGCACGAATTCAAATCGGGTAGCGTGACGCTGCCGAGCTTGGCCGTTGAAGTCGGTATGCCGGAAATCCCCGATTTTCCTCTGTTCACCGGCGTGCGTGCCAATTCAATGGCCTTCAACTTCCAGCGTAGCGGCGAAGCACAGGTGACCATCAACCTGATCGGCCAAGGAGAAACCCCGCAAGTCGCCACGCGCGATGCCAGCCCTGATTTAGCGGAATACACGCGCTTTTCGCAATTCCAGGGATCGGTCAAGCAAGGCGGCAACCCGCTGGGCAACGTGACTTCGGCCAGCATGACCTACAACAACAATCTGGAGCGGATCGAAACCATCCGTGATGACGGTAAGATCGACGGCGTTGACCCTGGCGTTGCCGCGCTCACGGGCAATATCGCCGTGCGCTACGCCGATAACACGTTGATGAATACGGCACGGTCGGGTGTGCCTATTGATCTGGAGCTGGCCTACAAGATCGATGCCGACCGCCAGCTCATCATCGAATGCCATGAAGTGTATCTGCCGAAGCCGAAACGCTCCATTAGCGGGCCGAACGGCATCGAAGCCACCTATGACTTCCAGGGCGCGAAAGATGCCGTCCTTGGAAACATGGTCACCATCACCCTGATCAACGATGTGGAGACTTACTAATGCTCAAGCTCAATATTCAGACTGAGCCATATTGGCTTGAACTCGGCCTTGGCGTGCGCGTAAAGGTGCGCCCATGCACAAGTCCGATTTTCTATGCCGCGCGGGCGTTCATGAACAAACGCCTGACCGAGATCGGCGAGGAATACCGTAAACGCAAGGAAATTGGCACATCGGTGGATGATTTGCCACAGGTCGACAATGCCGAAATCCGCGAGGCGCTGGCCGAGGAATATCTAGCGCGTGGCCTTGCGAGGGCGGCGATTGTCGATTGGGAAGGTATTTTGGAAGCCGATGGCGATGCCACAGCCCCCGTAACGCTGGAAAAGGTTGACGAGCTGATGACTGGTTTCTGGTCAATCGCCGCCAGCTTTTCCCAGCAATACACAGGTGTGCGGGAGCTGATCGATGCCGAAAAAAAAGACTTGAGCGCCGAGCAGAATGGCACTTCGGGGACGGCGCGGAATACTGCAAAGCCTGCCCCGAAGAATGCGCGGACTGCCCGTACCAGAAAAACAACTGCCAAAGCCTAGAGGGCTGGCAGGCCTGGAATGTTGCTGTTCAGGTCAGCCCGCAAATCCACGACCGCTTTCCCCTGCAGGAAGCTTTCATCTTGTCTGACGCGCTGGGTTACGCCCGCGAGGCCATGGCCGAGCTGTTACCCGCCGTCAGCGCAGGCCTGACCAAAGCCCAAATCAACAACAAGGACTGATCTGCCGATGCGTGCAGCACAGAAAAACATGAGCATCCGCCTCGCGGTGGTTGACGGCAAACGGGTTGAAGAAACCTTTGAGCGCGTCGGGCGCACGGGCGAACAGGCTATGGGTCGTATCAGCCGTTCGACCGCACCCGCCAATGCGGGGCTGAAGGCTGTCGATACCACGGCGCGTGCGCTCAATTCCGTGTTTCGGCAGGCAGCAGGGCTTGTGGCGGCTTACGCTGGGCTGTCGGGCATCATTGGCGGTATCCGTTCCGTCAATGAAACGGGAATGGCATTTCAGGGCTTGGACACGGCACTGGCGGCGGTCACGGGCAGTAGCCAGGGCGCAGCAGTAGAAATGGCTTTCCTGCGAGCGGAATCCGAACGCCTTGGCCTTAATCTGCTTGAAACCTCGCAATCCTATCTGCAAATCGCCGCTGCCGCTAAAGGCACAACGCTGGCGGGACAAGGCACGCGCGATATTTTTACGGCGGTGGCGGAAGCTTCCACCGTGCTGCAGCTCTCGGTCGACCAGACCAATGGCGCGTTGCGTGCCATCGGCCAGATCATGTCCAAGGGCAAGGTACAAACCGAAGAATTACGCGGGCAATTGGGCGAACGTCTGTATGGCGCGTTCCAGCTGGCCGCACGCGGTATGGGCATCACGACTGCTGAACTCGACAAGATGCTGGAACAAGGTCAGGTCGTAGCCGATGAATTTTTGCCGCGTTTTGCTGCTGAAATTCGCCGCACGTTCTCGGAAGGTGTGCCGGAAGCATCGCAAAACGCTCGCGCGGAAATGAATCGTTTCAACAACTCCGTTCTAGAAATCGAGCGCACGATTGCTGCCAGCGGCTTCCTTGACGGTTTGAGCCAAGGCTATCGCACGCTGGCCGATACCTTGTCCGATCCTGCCGTGCAGGATGCTGCCCGATCCTTGGGCGAAACGCTGGGGTCGATGATCGTCACCGCCGCCGAAGCATTGTCTTTCCTCATCGAAAATGCTGATCTGGCCGTAACGGCAATTGGCGGGCTGGTGATTGCCCGTACTGTGGCGGGCGCGGTAGCAATGCTGAATGCTGCCATCCTCAGCAATGCAGGCATGGTTGTGGGTCTGCGTTTGGCCGCCAGCTTGTCCACGGCCTTTGCATTGCGCCTTGTGGCGATGGAAGCAGCCACGAAACTGGCCACGGTGGCCATGATAGGATTCCGTGCGGCGTTGGCGCTTGTCGGCGGCCCTGTGGGTTTGGCCATTTTGGCAGGCATTGCGCTGGTGAAGTTGGCATCCGGCCACGATGCCGCCGCCAAGGCAGCGCGTGATCATGCGCAGGAATTAAAAGAGGTCAAGGAAGAGCTTGGACTGACGGCTAAGGCAGCGGAAGACAGCAGCGCGGCATTGTCGCAGACGGAATCCATCTACCGCTTCACCAAGCAACTGGAAACCGCCAAGGAAAATGTTGCTGATCTGCAGAAAGAATTGCGCATCGGTGCAATTGGCGGATTCTGGGATCAGTTTTCTCGTTTCGGCACTCCGCTGCAGGATGAACTGTATCGCACGCGCCAGGCCTTCAACCAAGGAAAGCTATCGGCGCAGGAATATTCTGAAGCCCTGTTCAAGTTGGCCACGAAATATCCTGACTTCGGTGAGCAGGCCGAGGATGTGCAGCAACAGGTACTTGCCTTGTTGGCTGCCGAGCGTGCCGCCAAGAAAGCCGCTGCCGCGCTGGATGAATTGCGCAATCCCAAACCGCAACAGCCGCAGGACAAGCCTGCCGAGGCTGAGGCGCCGAAACCTTATGTGCGTGGTTTCACCGAGGATGATAAAAAACGCGTGCAGGAGCGCATCACTGAATTGCAGGCTGAGGAACAGGCCTTGCGCCGTTTGACCGCGGCCCGTGCGGAAGGTGAGGAATCCGTGCGCCGTGCCATGATTACCAATGAGCAGGAACAAACCCTACGCCGTGCCGGCATCGACATTACGGCGGCCAAAGGCACGGCGGAAGGCGACTATGCCGAGCGTATCAAAGCGCTGGTATCCGAAATCTATACGTTGCAGGAAACAGAAAAACGCCATCAAGAAAGTCAGCGCGAAGGTCAAAAGACAGAACGTGAGCGCGAGAAAACCGTTGAAGATGTGCGCAAGCGTTATGAAGATCTGAATAAAACGCTGGAAGGTGCAATTGTTAGTGCCGAGAAATGGCGCAACGAGGCCATGCGCGGCCTGAATGAAACGGCGGCTGGATATGAGGAATTCAGCAAACAGGTCGAAGCCGTCTATCAGGACATGTTACGCGAGGCGCGTGAAGAGGATTTGCGCAGCTCCAAGCGCTGGGAGGACGGCATCAAGCGCGGGCTGAAATCCGTGACGGACGATGCCCAAGATATGGCCAGCAAAGCCGAACGTGGCGTGACGTCGATGTTCAAAAGCATGGAAGATACGCTGGTCAATTTTGTGCAGACAGGCAAGTTGAACTTCGGTGATTTTGCGAATTCGATTATCTCCGATCTGATCCGCATGCAAATCCAGTCTTCGATTACCACGCCGCTGGCTGGGGCGCTGAATACTTTTATTGGCGGCCTGTTCGGTGGTGGCAGCGGTGCAGCGGCAACGCCCACAGCACATACGGGCGGCGTGATCGGCCATGACAGTCTTGGCTCAAAATCGGTGCATCCATCCGTATTCCACGGTGCGCCGCGCTTTCACACGGGTGGCGTTGTCGGGGATGAAGTGCCGATTATCGCCAAAAAGGGCGAAGCTGTTTTTACGCCAGGGCAAATGCGCCTGCTGGGTGGTTCGTTGCAAAACAAACCGAACGTCAATGTATCGGTAAAGGTGGAAAACAAAGTCGCGGGCGCGGAAGCCTCCGCGACCGTGCGCCGCGACAACTCTGGAAACCTTGATCTCAGCATTGTGATCGAGGAAGTCGAAACAAAAATGGCACGAAATATCGGGCGCGGCGAAGGTCTGGCGGGAACGCTGGAACGCCGTTACGGACTCAATCCTGCGGCGGGGAGTTATCGATAATGCCTGACATTGTATGGCCACCCACTCTGCCATTGCCTACGGTGCAAGGTTATTCCGTTCAGCCAGAAGATGCAATCTTGCGCACGGAGATGGAAGCCGGACTTGCTCGCCAGCGGCGACGTTTTACCAACGTGCCGACCAAAGTATCCGTGCGCTGGATCATGCGCCGCGATCAGTACGCCATTTTCGAAGCCTGGTATCGCTGGCAGGCAAAAGAAGGTGCGAACTGGTTCACCATCACCTTGCTGGGCGGATTGGGGCTGCTTGAACAGGAAGCGCGTTTTACCCGCCAGTTTTCCGCACGGTTGCTGGCGGGCGGTACGTTGTGGGAAATCACATCCGAACTGGAAATCCGCGAACGTCCGGTGCTGGATGAGGGGCTTTTGAATTTGCTCCTGAGTGAAGACCCTGCAGGCATCATCTTTTCCGGCAACAGCCTGCACATCCTTGTGCATCAAACTTTGCCTATCACTTTGAATTAAAAAAAGAGAGGAATAAACATGACCCTGCAGACAGATCTGCAGGAAGCGGTTGCGCGTGTTCAGACCGACAGCCAAATCCTGCACCATATCGTTCATGGCGATAATCAGACCATTGTGCCGACTGATGGCGGCAACGTCAAAACTGTCGCTAAAGCCATCAAAGATATTGAGGACACGATCCAGGAAGGTTTAAGCGACCTTGGTGCGGCAGGCCAACAGCTCGCCGATGCCGTAGCCGATGCAGAAGACTTCCGCGATCAAGCCGAACAGCATGCGCAGGACGCGGAAATGCTCGCCAATGCCCTCAATCTGCCGACCGATCTGACTGGAAAAGCCGGAATGCTTCTGGCCGTTAAGGAGGACGAAAGTGGCTACGAGCCGATTGAGTCCAAGGGTGTCTTTTATGGCTTACGCAAGGATGGCGCGAAACTGCTGGCCGAAAGTGGCAACGGCACGTTTGTCGCCAAGGATTACCCCGTGTGGTTCATCACGTTGCCTGGCGTGGATTTTTCAATCGGCCCGAACGGCCATCTGCTCATCAACATCTAATCAAAGGAGAACAACATGGCCGTTATCGACCTTGGCAATATTCGCATCAACTGGCGCGGGGTGTACAATTCCGCCGCTGAATATGTGCAGGATGATGCCGTTTCTTATCATGGTTCCAGCTTCATTGCCTTACGCGATGTCACGGGCGTCACGCCGGTGGCGGGCGCGGATTGGGATTTGCTGGCCGCTGGTACGGATCAGCTCCTGCAGGAAGGCGACATTCTGATCCATGACGGCAATGCGCCTGTTCGACTGGCACGCGGAACGGACACACAAATCTTGCAACTGATCAACGGTCGTCCTGCTTGGCGCACGCAGGCTGTTGACCCATCCCGCCGCGTGGCAAAACTGGCTAAAGTAAATAGCCACGGCAGCACAGGCGTGCGGTCTTATCTCATGGCTGACGGTACGATTAAGGCCTGCGGCATGGGATCAAATTATTCCAATGGTGATCCAACAGGCTCACATGTTTATCTACCATCCCGAATCTCTCCATTGGACTGCGATAAGCGGTTCGTAGAGGTGTTTTCAGGCGGCATGCAGCATTATGCCCTAACAGAAAACGGTGAAGTCTGGTCATGGGGCTATAACAATTACGGTCAGCTCGGTCATGGTGATACAGCCAATCGTGCGCAGCCGAAGCGGATCGAATACTTTGTTACGAATAATCTTCAAATCGCTAAAATAATTCCAAGCCGTCCGAATGTTTATGATCATGCCAGCGTTCTTTTCCTGACCACGGACGGTAAGGTTTATGGCTGTGGATATAATAACTTTGGTCAGTTGGGGAACGGCACGACTGCAAACCAGCTGACACCTGTACGCTGTGGTTCTTTGACCAATATTACCTGCGTTGCGCTGAGCGGAATGCCGCACCATGCATATGCAGTGGAAAGTAATGGCAATCTCTGGGTCTGGGGCAATAACGGTCAGGGTCAATTAGGCCTTGGTGATGTGACAGTACGTCAGACACCAATTTTGCATCCATCCCTGAACAATGCTGTCAAAGCGATTGCGGCGGGCGGATATACTGCTGCTGGTGCAACTCCGACTGGCCATGGTGTTGTTTTGAAATCAGACGGAACGATCTGGGTCGCTGGATATAATGGCTATGGACAGCTTGGCCTCGGTGATACCACAGACCGCAGCAGCTTCACCCAAATCACGCATGTAGCATTTTTCACTGATATCGTCACAGGCGATGGTCGTTATCCAAGTTGTGCTGCGATCAGTAACCAGAACGAAATTTATCTCTGGGGTTATAATGGTTACGGGCAATGCGGAACAGGAAATACCGTAAACCAGCTCTCGCCATTCAAACCTGCTGGTGCGTTCCAGGGCAGCGTAAACAAGGCACGTTTTGGAGGTGGCGTCAGTACGGAAGGCTGTGTTCTGCAGGCCGATAATCAACTCTGGGCGGCAGGTTATAATCAAAACGGCAATTTAGGGCTTGGTCATGCCACGGACTCCAACACCTTCCAGAAAGTGCTGGGTGTTAGCGGCATAATTGAAGACTGGGCATTATACGGCAACGGCACTTCGGGATGGGGCATTAGTGTCCTGTATGATGATGGTCGCGTTGATGCCTGCGGCGACAATAACAGCTACGGCGAATGTGGAACGCAGCCTGGCAATTTGCACGATGTTCTATCCCTGACAAACGTCATCTTCTAAGGAGAAAAAAACCATGACAATCCGTTCCTATGTGAGCGGCAAAGCTGTGCGCTTTGCCGAAAGTGAAATTTCGCCCATTCATTTGGCTGAAATCGATGGCCGCAATTATTATGCCTTTGCCGAAAAGGAGGATATTCCATCAGGCGGAAAAATCGCCGATGAGGATATTGAGCTGATTTACAAGCACAGCCAAGTCATTCGACAGGTGAAGGAAGAAGCCGGTCGGCGCATTTTGGAAGTTGCCCCGCAATGGAAGCAGCAAAATGCGCTGGTCGATATTTATTTGTTGGGCAAGCTGGAAAAGCTGGATGAACAGCAACAGGAGCGCCTCCAAAAAGCCGAGCAACTTTTACTGCAAATTCAAGATATCCGGCTGCGTTCCGATGCTATCGAAGCCTCTTTGATCAACGGGATTTTTGTCGATTATTTCACGGAACAGGCATGGGAATTAGACCATGCCTAATACGTTGCTCAGTGAAGCACTACGAGAGGCCTATGCTTCTGCGCCCAGCGATGTCGTCATCCTGCATACACTGGAATTGCGTCATCCTTCTTTTTTGGATGACGATAACCAGCCCATCGCCATTCGGGTGGTGCGGGATAACCAGGATTTGACGGCACGGTTGGAGGCTGGCGCACCTTTAAATGCAGGCGCAATGGTGACGTTTATCGCCATGGGTTTTGATCTGGAATTGCCACCCATCGATACCGCACCCGTGCCGGAAATCTCGATCACGTTGGACAATGCCAGCCGCGAGATCGTCAAGCACCTGGACGCGGCATCTGACAGCCAAAGCAAGATTGAGGTCACTTATCGCCCGTATTTGTCGGACGATTTGGAAGGGCCGCAGATGGAGCCGCCATTTACGCTGGTGCTGACGGAGGTGAGCGCCGACACGTCACGGGTCACAGGCCGCGCCCGTATGCTCGATGTCGGCAATAAGGCATTTCCTGCTGAAACCTATAATTCTTTGCGCTTTTCGGGGCTGACACGATGATTATTTGGAAATGAAAGTTTTGGCCTCTTCGTCACTGATAACGTCATAGCCTGCGTTGTAATGGCTATAAAGCAAGGGCGTTCCTTCTCTATCAATAATCTTTGCATTGATTCTAAACTTCGTACCAACGGGATATTTCTCGCGCATTGCTTTTGAACATTCAACTTTTAATGACGTGTCTGCCCATTGGTCTGGAAGCGGGCGCACTCGGAGCTTGCTTCCAGAGTTCTCGCCAGTTGGTCTGTAGGTCTCAACAACGATTTCACGCATTTATGCAGCCCTCGCAATTTATCAATTAAAAAGGATAGCAACATGACTAATGAGAGTCACTGGGCTTTTCGTTACATCGGGAAACCCTGGATCGTCGCATCGGATGGGCCGTATGCATACGATTGCTGGGGATTGGTGGTGGCCGTGCAGCGCTACCTTTTTGGCCATGACCTGTCAGTCATTCCCGTTGCGGAAAACGACATGAAAAACCTGATCCGCACCATGCGCGATCATCCCGAACGGCAAAACTGGCACACGGTGGAAACGCCGAAAGAAGGCGATGTCGCGCTACTGCGCCAGTCCCGCCACCCCATCCATGTCGGGGTTTGGCTGGATGTGGACGGCGGTGGCATTTTGCATGCCGTCCAGGGCGCTGGAGTCGTGTTTCAAAGCCTGAACAATCTGAACATGACAGGCTGGAAGATCGAGAATTATTACCGCCACATCGAGGGATAATCTATGGCACAAGTCGCCATCCATCATAATCCGTTCCATCTGCACAAGAACGTCGATCTGTTTACGCCTCGTGTTGGCCAGACCATTCGCGGTTGGCTGGATGAGCGCGGTATTGCAGAATTTTCCAAGCCCACCATCTGTATCGTGGATGGTGAGCCTGTCCTGCGCAAGGATTGGCCGCTAGTCATCGTGCAGAAGGAAACGGTCATCGCCTTTATCACCCTGCCACAAGGCGGCGGTGGTGGCGGGAAGATTTTCCGTGCCGTTTTGAGCATTGCCGTGATGGTGGCAGCTCCTTATGCAGGCGCAGCGCTGGGGGCAGCCATGGGCGTGACAAGCACGGTGGGCATATCGCTGCTGACAGCGGGCGTGGCGCTGGCAGGCTCCGTGTTGGTAAACGCCTTGATTCCACCGCCATCTCCCAGTTCCGGCATCAGCTATAACCCGACCGCGCCCAGCCCGACTTATTCAATCCAGGCACAGGGTAACCAAGCGCGTCTGGGTGAACCGATCCCTGTTGTGTATGGCCGCCACATCATTTATCCCGATTTCGGGGCTGCGCCATATTCGGAATTTGAAGGAAACGAACAATATCTCTACCAGCTCCACGTCATCGGCCAAGGCGAGTATGATATCGAACAAATCTGCATTGAAGACACGCCGATCACCTCGTTCAAGGAGATCATTTACGAAATCATCCTGCCTGGCGGCGCAGTCACCATGCTGGACACGGATGTGGTCACCGCCCCTGAAATCGCTGGGCAGGAATTGCTCTCTATCGCCGATGGCGGCGATTGGGTCGGCCCGTTTGTGGCCAATCCGACCGAAACCACGACAGATCTGTTGGCGCTGGATGTGATCATGCCCAAGGGGCTGTATTACGCCAATGACAGCGGTGGTTTGAGCAGCCGCACCGTGTCGTGGGAAGTCCAGGCACGCCTGATTGACGATGAGGGCAATGCGCTAGGCGCGTGGACAACGCTGGCCACAGAAACGCACACGGCAGCAACCAATACGGCTATTCGGAAGACTTACAAATATCCGGTCGCGGCGGGGCGATATGAAGTTCAGGCCTTGCGCACCAATGCCAAGGATAATTCCGCCCGTGCTGGTAACGACATCAACTGGAGCGCCTTGAAATCGCATCTGGTCGGAGAGTCTGATTTCGGAAATATCACGATGCTGGCCATGAAGATGCGGGCCACCGACAACCTGTCTCAGCGTTCTTCCCGCATGGTAAATTGCGTTGTGACCCGCAAGCTGAAGACCTGGCATCCCGATACAGGCTGGAGTGCTTTGCAGCCGACGCGCTCGGTTGCCTGGGCGATGGCCGACATTCTGACAGCCAATTACGGCGCAAAACTGGCCGATGCCCGTATCGATCTATCCGCGCTGGTGGCGCTGGACACCATTTGGACGGCACGCGGCGATACCTTTAACGGGGTATTCGACCGCAAACTGACCGTGTGGGACGCGTTGACGCAAGTGGCGCGGTGTGGTCGTGCCATCCCTTTCCTGCAGGGTGGTCTGGTGCGGTTTGTGCGGGATGAGCCGCGCACGCTTCCAGTGGCCATGTTTTCGCCGCGCAATATCGTCAAAGGCAGCTTCAAGATCGATTTTGTAATGCCTGGTGATGACACCGCCGACAGCGTCAAGGTCGAGTTTTTCAACCAGAAGACATGGAAACAGGATGAAATCATTGCCAGCCTGCCGGACAGTGCTGGAGAACAGCCCGCAAGTGTATCACTGTTTGGATGCACCGATAAAAATCACGCCCTACGCGAGGGTATGTATATGGCGGCGGCCAACCGCTATCGGCGGCGTATTGTGTCATTCCGCACCGAACTTGAGGGGATGATCCCAACCTATGGCGACCTGATTGCCATTTCCCATGACATGCCGCGCTGGGGAGAAGCTGGAGACATTTTGGCTTATAACGCCCCCGTGCTGTCCCTGTCCGAACCTGTGACCTTTGGCGATGCTGGAACGCATTATGTGGTGCTGCGCCGGAAGGATGGCTCTTTAAGCGGCCCGTGGATGGTTTCTGCGGGGGGAAACGCCTACCAGCTCCAGCTTTTGGAGGAAATCGATTTTACGCCCTACACAGGCACAGAAGAAGAGCGCACACATTTTTCGTTCGGCGTCGGTGAGCATTGGGGCGTGCTGGCGCGGGTTCTGGCCGTGCGCCCGCGCGGGGAAATCATTGAAATATCGGCGGTGGTAGAAAACCCACTCGTCCATACCGCTGACCAATAAAAGTAAAAGGAGAAAAGTGATGTCTGCTGCAAAACCGCCGCAGCGGGAGGACATGATTGTCATACCGCGTAGTGAATTTGAAACGCTGCTGGAGCAAGCCGCATGTCGAGGTGCGAGAAAAGCCCTGAAGGAAGTCGGCCTTGCTGACGAGGATGCCGCCAACGATATCCGCACACTTCGTGATTTAGCTGGCTCTATCAAAGTCATGCAACGGACATTTCTGCAAACGCTGGTGCGCTGGGTAACGGTCGGGCTTTTGGCCTTGCTGGTGGCAGGCGTTGCCGCCAAGGGAGGGATTGTCTTCCACCGCTAGACAAACTTACAGACACGCTTTTTACGCCGCCCCGCAACAGGCGGCTTTTTTCATTTCAACAAAGGAGAGAAACCATGACCACGAAACAGCCGCGCGGTATCCGCAATAACAACCCAGGCAATATACGGCGTAATAATGATCCTTGGCAGGGTCTTTCCAAAGAACAGAACGACCGTGAATTCTTCAGGTTCCAATCTGCCGTCTATGGTATCCGCGCTCTGGCACGGCTGCTGATTACCTATCAGGATAAGTATGGCCTTTGCACCATCGAGGGGATTATCACGCGCTGGGCGCCGGCCATTGAGAATAATACCGCCTCATATATTCAAGCGGTGGCACGGAACACGGGGTTTTCTGCGCTCCAAACGCTGGACATGCATCGCTTCGAACATCTGAAGCCGGTGGTGGAAGCCATCATTCAGCATGAGAATGGCCAACAACCGTACAGCGACGCTGAAATCACCAAGGCGCTGGTATTGGCTGGGGTGGAGCCGAAACAGCAAAGCCTGCAGGCATCCCGCACCGTTAAAGGTGGTCAGGCCGCCACGGTAGGCACGTTAGGCGCTGGAACCATCGAAGCTCTGCAGGAAACGCTGGAGCCTGCGACGACGACGTTGATGGCCATTGCACCTTATCTGGATATGGCTAAATGGGCGTTGCTGATCATTACACTAGTCGGTATTGGCGTGATGCTGTGGGCGCGGATCGATGACCACCGGAAAGGTCTGCGCTGATGGCCGCTATTTTGAAAAGCTGGCTATCCAATCATGTGTTGCGCCTGCTTGGATGGGTCGCGGTAGGACTTTCGGTTTTGACCGTCCTGCTTGGCGCACGCCAGGCAGGACGCAATGCCGAACGCAACGATCAACTCAAGAAAATCATAGAGGTAAAAGATGCGCAACTTCGTGCTACACTGGACGCTCCCCGTAATCGCGGTGAGCTTGTTGACCGCCTGCGCAGGGGCAAATTCTAACCCTGCCACAGCTTGCCCACCGATAAAAGAATACAGCCGCGAGTTTCAAACCAAGCTGGCTGATGAGATTGAGGCGGCAGCATCCAATGCGGCTTTTCCAGTCGCGGTACAGGATTATGCTTTGCTAAGGATTCAAATTCGGAATGGTTGCCTTTAGTTGTAATATTTTGCCCCGCGATTATCAAAAGCTGGGCGCGTTCCTTCTAGCACATCAACCAGGTAATTGTTTGTCTGCGGTGCTTCAATGGCCCCCAGAGTGTAGATAACCTTATTTTTGTTGGCACGATCAATGTTAGAATGAATAATCTGCTCAGCATCACAGACAACCGCGATGTTGGGGCTGTGGGTTACCATGATAATTTGTCGGCGCTTTTTAACCTCTTTGATGACGGGGATAAGTAGGCGATAAACTGTCTGACTGTCCAAGTTTTCTTCAGGTTGATCAACGATAATAGGTTTGTTGCTCTTGTCGACCAACAGGTAGAATACCAGCAACAAAGTCCCGCGCTCGCCAGGGGAAAGGTGGCTCAGGTCTTTGCCATCAAGCTTGAGAGAGTATTCCGGTTTCAGATACTCGAGTGACCACAGGTAATCATAAAGGTTTCTCACCTCGATATGTTTGCGTAGCTGTGACTCAATGGTCATTTTTCCATTCTGTGCAGTGCGCTTATCATGCCTCAAGTAATCCGTGATTTTTTCAACAAAACCAAGGGCCTCATCTTCTTTATTGAAATCAAAATCATCTTGAATTTCTTCAAGAACCTGAGCGCCTTTTTCTTTATTGCAGAAAGAACCAGCAACCCCTTGTGAAATGTATTTATCAAAGAATTCGCGTTGCAAATCTCGCTCAATAATACTGCTGTCAAACGTGAGCTTAAATCCTTCCTTGATAATAATGCTTCCCTCAATCAACTCCTGAACAGCTTTAAACAGCTCCACGTACACATTCTTAATGGCATTGATAGCTTTATAAATCTTTTTGGAAACTTCTTTTCTTTGAACTTCCAATCTTTCAATCTCAACTGGAACCTGTTCTTGGACAAATTTAATCTGTGCATGGAAATAATTAATCGTATCAGGCTCAGGCTTTTCTTGATTCCCTTCGATGGTTTTCTTTCCTTGTTCCCAATTTTGCAGAGCCTGCGTATATGCCTGATACAGCTTATTGGGCGCATCAAGCTTATCCTGATGGGTCTTAATTCGAGCCAGAATATCATATTTCTTAATAATGAGGCTGCTCTCGCCTGTTTCAGCAAGGGCGCTGTCCACTATGGCTTTCTCGGTCGCCAGGGCGGCCTGTTTATCCGTTAGGCTAGTTTTATCAACGGATAAGGAGATGATCTTGGATATATCAAGCCCCAATTTGTTCACGTCCAAGGCGGTGTCATTTATCAAACGGTCATATTCAGATTTGAAATTATCGAATTTTCCTTGCAGTTTTTGGGCAGTCGCGGCCTGATCAGCCAAGGTTTTTTGTCTGGCTTGTTGCTCTGTGATCTGCGCTTCTGCAGCGGCAAGTTTTTTGCGCTCTTCTTCAAGCTGATCTTGAATGGCCTGATTAGCAGCCTTCTGTTCATCCGTTATACTGCTGGGCTGCTCAACCACATGAGGCTTGTTAGCAATATGTGCTTCCAACTCCTTTTGTTTCAGTTTTAAACTGGATTGCAGCTGGGCAAGATGCTCAGGGGTTGTTTTGGTTTCGAACTTACAAATATCGATATTGATACGCTCAATCTCCTGACGGAATTGAGTTACCTGCGCCCTCAGCTCTTCGGTTTTATATTCGATGAGGTCGTCTAGGGTTTCTTTCCCCAACTTATCTGCGTCAGGAATGTGAGAAAAAATCACCTTTCGCAGTTCGCTTTGGAATTCGCTTCTCTCTCCTGGTATGGATTCCGTGCAGACCTTTTCCAGGTAAGATTGCGGAATGTATTTTACCAGCTCAACGCTATTCGGGTCTGGCTTGTTATTAAGGGCTATTGTGGTAGTTGTGCCATCGGCCCAGCTAGATACAACCTTATAATTCTTTGCGATCCTGCCATTCTTCTCACAAAATCTGTCTTTTGTAAGGAAAGAAAAATGCGCTGGATCGCAATGGGCATTACCTGCCAGTGCTAGAATATCCGCCAGAGCGCTTTTCCCGCTTCCCTTATTTCCAATGATGGAAACCATGTCAGAGTTTAAGGGAACCTCACAGTCAAACCACTCATCATCAATGTCTGCCGTGGCCGTTTTTTGAATTTTGACGCTAGATAGATAACGCGTACTATTGTTTTGAACCTCTTCCATTTTAGGGGGGACGCGCCCAATAAAAACGCGGTCTTCCGGTTCATTGATTATCTGACGCAAACCGTTAAATGTCGGATCGGCTTTAATCCAACAGTATTTGTTTGTAGGTTGAGAATTCTCATCTTTTAGCTTGCCTAGCTCATCATTTACATTATGAGAGTCACTGCCCTTAATACAGGGCTTTTTCTTTCCAAACCATTCTTTGAATTGTTGTGACGTAAATTTTTTGTGCTGCCAGAGAAAGAAATCAGACTGCGCTTTATTCGACGATCCCAATATATCTGCGTCACGAATAAGCCCCTGCTTAAACCAAGCATCATTATTTGGGTCAATATTATCAATCCCGCCATATTCGTCGTATGGTATCCAGATAATGAATTTATCCTTGAAGTTTCCATCCTGACGAAGTTTGTTGCATACGTCATTAAAATCGACTTGAACATTTTCAAGGAGATGTTTTTTGTCGTTATATTTGCTGGATATTGTAGCGCCGTTGACGCTTAGACCTTTGATAAAATTCTCAACGTCTGCAGCAACTGAAGGGTCAAATATAACATGAAAATTTATCCGAACGCCCGACTTACCATCTTTATTCAATAAGACATTGTTCATGCGACATTCTACAACCGGAAACAGGGTCTTTGTGCGCAGTTTTTCTAACGCTTCACGATAAGGTTTATTTCCCTCGGTTTCAGAAACAGGATCGTTCAGCCTGCGTATAATTTCCATGTATCCAGCAACAGAAAAGTAATCATTGATGCCAATGACATCGCAGTCAGCATTGCCAAGCTGAATAATAAATTGCTGCCAGTCTCCAGCGAAACCTTGAGACTCAGGGGTGTGAACGTGCAAATCCCATCTGCGCCATTCTGATCCACGAGGCCATTCTTTTACAATGCTCATCTTATCTCCCCACGATCTCTTGTTTTTCAGGATCGTATCTGTAATCGACAATCTCACCGCTCATAAGAAAGTGGATTGCCTGTTCAATAATCTCTAACGGCGCGATAAACCATTCGCGCGGCACATATCGTTTTCCTGCCGCATCAAACACATCCACGTCTAGGCATGCCGAACCGAAGAATGTATGCAGCAAAAGCTCCAGTTTCTGAGGGTTCATATTGTAGCATCGGAAAGCGGTCACGATAGATACGGCGGCCATGAGGTATGTCGGCTCTATTGCGGCGCTTTTGATGCGTTCTTCCACCGGCACGCGCGAGAAGCCAATTTTGTATAGGTTGTGGATCGATTGAATTTCCGGTCTGGGGCTTTGAGATTTCAGAACGTAGATATATCCTGTTTCCGTATCGTCGCCGGTGACATTGCTAAAACCATCCAAGAGGCGTTCTTCATGTTCCGTGACACGGCGGCCATCTTTATATAACTCTGCCGCCAAGGAGCGTAAAAGCATATCGCCCTCAGTACCGTTTTCAAAAATACAGCGCAGGCGAGCATTTACGCGCCCGTCAACAACCTCGGACTCTCCCACCTCAGCAATATATAAAAGAATCCCTTTCAGAACGAAAAAATTACCTTTTTCGATCTGATATCCTTTTGAGAAAGGCCACAGCTTTCTTTTGTCGCTGACCAAATCCGCATGGCATTGCCTGAATTTATCTTCAAAATTACTGAAATCAGGACACGGTTTTCTTCGAGCAATATAATCCGGCATGTTCGTTTCTTTTTGTACATTCGGCACATGGCGGATGGTAAAGATGCTTTCTGCCTCGTTATCAAGGATTCCAATATCATCGTCTGCGAAGATATCCGCGATAGAGGTAATCTCTTTCACTTCCGTTGGTAAAAGCTCATGCTCATCAAGATCGGACAATGCCTGGATTTTTTCTTTATTCTCACGGATAGCTTTCAAGCGGGAATATAGCTGATGTTCCTGCACACCATTTCCTGGTTTTGGTTCGCGGCCATTCTCATTAACAAATTGATTGATTTCGTGGAAAGAGGCCACCAACCGCTCATCTGCGCTGGCAGCAGCAGAGGCTTTGGGCTTTACCTTCAGCAGACCCAAATCATCTTCAGCAATCAATTTGAGGAGTTCTTCACGATCCAAGGCTACACTCCCTGCGCACGGCGCTGGTTTTTAATATAAATCAGGGCTTCAGCCAGGCGGCGTTCCAATGGATCAACTGATGAAATATTGGGTTCTTGCCCGCCGCTGTTTTGCACAAAGCTCTTGATTTTGGGCCATAGGAGCAACGCTTCTTCATCCGTCATCTGAATGCGCGTCGCCTCAATGGCCTCCTGAATGACCCTGAAGACCCTTGCCGTAACGGATTTTGAGAGGATTTCAAAGGCTTTCTGGAAGGGATTGATCTGGTCAATCAAATCGATTTTAAGGTCATCGATATTGATGAATTTACCTGCCATACGGATAAAGCGTTGATCGCCAGTTTCCTTGATTTCGGCATTCTTAATCACAGAATCAACGACAACATATTGGCGAATTTGCTCAATTTCATCATCAGACAGATCAGGATATTTGATCTTGATGATTTTAGGGATCATCACCTTATTGATAACCTCAGCATCAACGTTGCCTGGCAGCGCTTTGATCATTTTGTCGTCCTGCAGGATGGTTGCCTTCAGGTCGTTCAAATCAGATTCAATAATGTCTTTGACGCGTTTTGAGCTTGGTTCTTTGAAACCACGGATTTTGATTTCGCCAGGCTGTGCTTCATCATCGTCGGACATTTTGGTTTTGAATTTGAAATTAGGGGCTAAAACCTGTCCCATGAGCAGGGAGCAGGTGATTGCTTTCAGCATATTGTTAACGGACAGCGTAACCAGATCGTCTGCCGCGTCGGGCTGGGCAATAAGGTTTGTAAACTGGGCATGTGTTTTATTGGCACTATCACGCGTGCAGCGGCCTATGATCTGGATAACCTCGGTCAAAGAGCCTCTGTATCCCACGGTCAGCGCATGCTCGCAATACGGCCAGTCAAAGCCTTCTTTTGCCATGCCCAAGGCAATGATCAAATCCATGTCTTCAGGTTTTTTAATGCCGCGCAGGTATTCAACGACACGGTCACGGCCATTCTCTTCCACAAGATTGGCGACTTTTAGAATTTTGCCATCTGACCGGCGTTTCAGCGAAATAATACCGGTGATGGGGTCTTGGCTTAAAACATCGCCAATCTGATCCAGGATGGTATCAACTTCCTGATATTTGTCCTTGGTCGATTCACCAGCATTAACGTTGGGGATATGCAGGATTGTTTTCTTATCGGTATCAAGGATTTCATCAATCGCGCTGGTATAGCGCCCTTGATAGAAATGATAACCAATACCCAGCGATTTCAGATGATCATAGCCGTTGAGCTGCTCATAGTAGTTATAAGTGACCTTAGTAAACTTAGCCTCGTCTTCTGGCATCAGAACGGGGACGCCGTCACCACGGAAATATGACCCTGTCATGGCAACGACATGGGCATTTGTTCTGGTCATGATGGAATGCAGGAGGCTGCCCAAGCGACTGTTTTCTTTGTCGGCTGAAACATGATGGAATTCATCGATTGCCAAGAGCGTGTCGCTAAATTTTGCTTCATCCAGTTCTTCAAAGGCAAACCGCAGGGTGGCATGGGTGCAAATCAGAATGCGCTCATCGCTATCCAGAAAGCGCTTAAAGGCTTTGACCTTGCTACCATCACCGCCTGGTGTACATAGATTATACTCATCGTTTGGTTCCCAATTGGCAAAGAAGCCATGCGACATCAAATCAGTCATACCAAATGACCCGCCGATGGATTTCTCAGGAACGGCCACGATAGCCTTTTTGATACCCTGCTTGTGCAGTTTATCCAGGGCAATAAACATGAGCGCTCGCGATTTACCGGAGGCGGGTGGCGCTTTTAGCAAAAGATATTGTGCATCCCGCGCGGAATAGGCGCGTTCCTGCATTTCACGCATGCCCATGGTATTGATGCTGGTGCTTTCGCCTGTCTGGGCGTATGTGACGTCTACGATATTGGGCATTAGTATTCCTTTCTTTCACCTGATGTCATGACCACGAATTTGCCTGTTTGGCCATTAACGTACTCCATGACCGCAAGTACATATTTCTCAAAATCTATATTGATCTCTTGCTTCGAAACAGGTGGCTTAAAGTATCCAATCTCGACCTTATCGACCTTGATTTCATCTTCACCATGTGAAACCCAGCCATCCTCAAACTCTTTGTGCCAGACGTGAGCGCCAACGTCTTTGTTTTCAAAGAAATCTTTTTTCTCCAGATCTAACAATGTATGCTTGAAGCCTGTCTTTCTATCTTCAATAGTCACCATGTCATTTTGTGATGACCATTTTGAACCTTCATAGCTATTCTGTGCAGCCCATTCTTTATTGACGAATGATTTGAAGCTAGTAGCTCTGGATGTGTCCAGGATGTGAATATTGATATTTATCGATTTAAGTCGACCATCCCAATCCTCGGCTTCATGCTCACGCATCACCAGCAGGTCGATATTATCGGCGCTGGCTTCCGTAATGGCGTTTTGTGAATATCCCTTTTTCGTGACCATCAAGCCTTTGAGGCCGCTGATATCCGATATCTTGCGGGCAAAATCTCTCACGCCTGGAATGTCGACGTTTTTATTGTAATTACGGCACTCGATGGCAACGCTATTTTTGATGCCAGCCACAGTATATTCCCAATAAATATCAATTTCGGCAGGCGTACCGCTTTTTGAAGTAATCTTCTTTCTTCTTTCAAGGGTCACATGGCCGATATTGCCGTTGCGGCGTTCGGCTTCGAGAATTGCCTTGTAAACGGTCTCTACAAAATCTTCATAGCTTTTTCCGACATCGTAGTTGCTCATTGCGCACCCTCCTGTGATGGTTGCTCAATGGCCTGAACAATTCTTGAATATGCATCCTGCGCGATATCCGAGAAAACTTCTGTCCCCACAAATAATCCAAGGACGGATATAACGATTGCTATTATAGCAATGATCTTTGTATGGCGAAGCTCTTTCTGATCATCCTCCATCTGTGCCAGGATTGCACACAGGTAAGGATAATTAATACAATGCTTAATCCCGCCGATTTCAAATGCAAAAAACTCTACCTTGGAACCATCATCCTGTTTGTATGAATACTTCTTATTCAAGTGAAAGTTAAGGCGTTGAAAGACCATCTCAGCATCAACCTTCATTTCTTCCGCCAACCGTTTGCAATCGATGGGGACATAAAAGCCTGTTTTATCATTTTGCTTTTTAGCGAAATCATTTTCGTACATGCGCTGAAGAGCATTCAGAAGCATCAAATCCGTGAAGCAGAGCTTATTTCTCATAGCAGCTCTCCTTGTGGGTTTTCACCAGAAAGCATGGCTTGGTAAAGTCTAAATAAATATTCTAGGCGCTCATCATCGCTTGTAAACGGACGTGAACGGTAACAACGCTCAACGGCAATATCGAGATTGTGATGAGCCTCTCTCAAGCCGGTTGGCATCTTATCTGGGTCGTAAAGCTCTGCTATGGTTTTTTCCGAATGTGCCTCACGCTCATCCAGTACATTGTAGACATGCTGTGTGATGTTCTCTTTTTGCTTGTTCGTTAGGTCTGGGATTGGAAAATTGTTATAACATATAGCTGATGAATATCGAATTCGTGTTTCTAGCTGTCCAGCAGTGGCTCTTACCCACACCATGTGCATGTTAGATACTATCAGTCCAAAAACGTGAGCCTCAGCATTAAGCACAAGATGGGCGCTATTGCTGACAACAGTGTCAGCATCAAGAAAACCAATTGGAAGGTACTTTCTCCGCTCGGATGTAACAGATGGAATTATAATGGAGTTTGCAGCCTTATAACGTATTTCTCCAAAAGCATGTGGATGTTCAGCCGACTCTTGTGTTGCGGCCTTATCGCTTTCTAAACGCATTTTTTTCACTGCATCTATGCGCTGCTTTATATCGGGAATTTTAAGGGCTTCCACTGCGCTTGCATCGGTTATCCATAGACACCATCTGTCAAGGCCATTGATAAATTCATTCGATCCCGTGAATTTTTTTATAAATTGACAGGCTTCAGGATATATTGCCAGAAGAGAATCTTTTTCTTCCGTGCTAAGAATTAGATTCCCACCATCAACAGCTTTGCTGCCATACGCCATGGGCGGTATCTTGGAAATTGGTTTGCTGCGCTTTTCTATGATGAGATTATTGCCTGGGCTTAGATAAGGGTTAATATTCTCGGCAGAAACAACCGTATCGTTTGAAAATAGTTTCTTATCTTTCTTGGATGGATTCCTGATGCCAATAATTACGCATGTAACACCTGCGTTTAACTTTGCATTATTTGTCCATTTAAAGCCTGTGTGAGCAAATCCAATTTCTAGATGAGCGCTAAAAATATGCGGCCAAATTAACGCAACCTGTTCCCCTTGGCAGATTGAGTTTGTTGATACAAATGCAAACTGTGCATTACAGCCAGTAATATAGTTAGCCCCTTTGAAGAACCAACATGCTATGTAATCAAGATTTTTATAGCCATGGATGCCATCAAATACGATGGCCATATCTTCCTTCTGACCTTTATCTTGGAGGCTAGACCCAAGATATGGAGGGTTTCCTAAGATATAAATTTCGGTATCTTCCGCTTTAGGGCAAACTTCTTCCCAGCTTAACCGCGCAGCATTGCCCCGTGTGATATTTCCTCCCTCTTTCAAAGGAAGAGAAGGGATCGTTTTTCCAAATATTTCTTTGAATTTTACATTCATCTGGTGTTCAGCTAACCAGAGAGAAAGAATTGCAACTTCATGCGCGAAATCATCCAGCTCAATTCCGTAGAATTGAGAGAGCTTGATGCGAGACAAGGGAAGTTGTGGTGTGGAGCTTAGCTCATTAATGCGTTGGAAAATTTCAATTTCCAGTTTGCGTAGTTCTTTATAGGCGATAATCAAAAAATTCCCCGAACCGCAAGCGGGGTCAAAAACACGGATGCGTTCCAGGCGAGCCAGAAGCTGCTCTAGTTTACCTTTATTGTCGTGGTATTTCTCAAATTCTTCTTTTAATTCATTAAGGAATAGCGGCTCGATCACCTTCATAATATTGGGGACGGAGGTATAATGCATACCCATGCCGCCGCGTTGATCGGGATGAACCACGGCTTGGATCATAGAGCCAAAAATATCAGGATTAATCGCTGACCAATCTAAGCTCCCACAGTCCAGCAACGTTTTTCGTGATTTGCGGGAGAACTTAGGAGCAGAGTATTTATGTCCGAATAATCCACCGTTAACATATTGGAAGGCAGTTAAATATTCTGGTTCGTTAGTTCTATGCTCGGTATTGAGGATTTCAAACAACCGATTTAAATAAGTATCCAAATCGCTGCCATCATCCTGAGTATGGGATGCAATGGAACCTGTGAACAAGCCTTTATTAAAAATATCTGTGTCTTCAGCAAAGAAGCAGAAAAGAAGCCGCGACAAAAATACGTTTAGACTATGAAGATCTTCCGGCTGTTTAAATAAATTGTCTTTTAGAATTTCGTCATATAGGCGAGCCATGTGCTCTGCTGCTTTAACATCAGCAGGGTTTTCTGTTTTAGATTGCGTTTTCTCTCTTCCGGCCCACGGCAAGAAAAAGTCAAAATGCTTGGTAATTTCCTTGATGGAAATATCAAGCGTATCCTCAGTTTTCGTGTCAATTGCGAGGATTGTTTTGTAATCCGTGACGATGATAAAGCGTGGATCGTGGCGGAAGGTCTCTTCGGTTTTGCGCAATGTATCAATCGTGGAATGCAGATCGTTATTTGCAATGGCTTGGAAGAACAGCTTCTTCTTCAGGAT
This sequence comes from Pseudobdellovibrionaceae bacterium, assembly GCA_050251555.1. Lineage (GTDB taxonomy): Bacteria > Pseudomonadota > Alphaproteobacteria > Micavibrionales > Micavibrionaceae > UBA2137. Next base: position 64,503 of record JBFWMN010000003.1, read on the forward strand.
AATTTGCCCATCTTTTTTCGACAGATTGCGGTTTCCCTTTTTCAAAAGGGTGATTGTGTTTTTGGGCAGGCCATATGCCAACAGCAAATCATATATAAACTCTTCTTCTGAAAAGTTTTGAAGGAGCTTCTGCAGGTTCTCTTCTATCTGGCCGATGTTCATTTCAATGGCTCCGTTCCTGCAGCCAGGATGTCTAGATAATTCGTGTAGGCAAACAAGCGATTACGCGCCTGCCCAGTCAGCTCTTTCAAGACGCCGATCTCTTCCAGTTTGGCAACGGTATTCGTGATGGTGGGAACGGAAATATCGAGTTCCTTTGCAGCCTTGGTCAAAGAGAGATAAGGCTTCTTAACCAGATAGCTGTGGATTTTTAGTGCGGTCGGCGCGGCTTTACCGATCTGTCCGATACGCACACGGTCTTTTTCAAGCAGCTCAATAATTTTCTTGGCATCATCTGCCGCCTGGGTAGCTGTTTCTGTTACACCATCCAAGAAAAACTCGCACCAGCGTTCCCAATCACCTTTGAGCCGTACATCCTGTAGCAGATCGTAATAGAGTTGACGGTGTTCCTTGAAATGCAAGCTGAGGTATAGAATTGGCTCGATCAATACGCCATCTGCACATAGCAGCAGCGTGATCAGCAAACGGCCAAGACGGCCATTACCATCAAGGAACGGATGGATGGTTTCAAATTGAACATGGAGCAATGCCGCTTTAACCAAGGCAGGCATTTTCATTTCTTCGTCATGAGCGAATTTTTCTAGATCGCTCATCAAATCATCAACCATTTCTGGTGGCGGTGGTACGAAACGCGCCTTGCCAGGACGAATGCCTCCGATCCAGTTTTGCGAACGGCGGAATTCTCCAGGGGCCTTATTAGAGCCACGCCCGCCTCGTAGTAGGATTTGATGCATTTCACAGATCAAGCGAACAGAAAGCGGAAAGCCGTCTTTCATACGCGCTAAGCCGTGATTGAGTGCGGCTATATAATTTGAAACCTCTTCAACGTCGTCGACAGCAACAGCTGGCGATTCATCGTTCTCATAAAGCAAAAGGTCGGAGAGGGAGGACTGTGTCCCTTCGATTTGTGACGAAACCAGCGCTTCTTTACGGACATACATATAAAGGAACAAACTGATATCCGGCAGTAGCTTGGCCAGCCCATCCAACGCGCCCAAAGCCTTCATGGCTTGGTCGAGTGATTTATACAGGCGATCCATGTCCAGGGCTGGCGACGGCGGCAGAGCCGCTGGCACATATGATTTGTATGCCTCTCCAGCAGCACTGCGAGGTACGTATGACCCTAGTCTGGTATTCTTTTCAACCTTGCCCACAGGCAGCCCTCATCCTTTAATATGAATTGACGTTATTAAAGGATAGCGATTATTCCATGAATAGTGAAGTCTTTTATTAATGGCAAAAGTTAATAAATTGGGGCGTGCCTATAACGAGCCACCCTTTAAGCCAGCGGCATATTATTAAAGGTTAGAGAATTAAACATTAATAGGGTGAATCCTTATTAAGGCTGGCTTGTTATGCATTTGCCTCCTTATTTAGAGAGGTCAAATCTGCCAGCTTTTGGAATTGTGCAAGTATATCAGCATGATGCTGGGCTAAATACCGGACAATCCGTGCATTCCCCATGAGTGTACCAAGATAGCCTTTGGCCAGGGTCAGGTTTAAGACATCGCGTCCGTAATTCTCTTCAATCAAGCGATATTCGCGCTGGAGGCTTTCCATTTCGCTCTCCATCCGCGCCATTTGCTCTTCATCCAGGCCATTTACCTTTTTGGGCTTCTCTGGATCGGTCAGCTGATCCTTGGGTGTGGCGGCCAACAGGGCGTTTGCGTAGGACTTAGAATACACCCCTGCATCATTCATGAGGGTGACAGCCTCGATCTGGCGAAACGCCTTCATGCGGCGCAAGATCGGGAATGTTGCTACAGCCACCATTTTATCTTTAAGGAGATCGGCTGCCTCTGAGCATATCCCGACTAGAAGATCGCGTTTGCGGATAATGCTGCGGACATCGATATTTAGCGCCTGCGCGATCTTTTCTTCTGGCACGCCGCGCTCAATAGCCCGCAGGATCATGCGGTGTTCCTGCACAGTGGACAGGCGGTTGATATGCTTGTTATAGGTGAACGCCTCATCATCCGTGGAAATCAAACAGGTGACTTCCGTTTCGCCCATGTCCTTGAGCGCTTCAAGGCGCATATGACCATCAAGGAGGATGAAACGCGTTCTTGATTGCGGGTCGCGGGAAACAACGGGCGGCTCAATTACGCCCACCTCGCGGATGGAGGCGGCAATCTGTAAGAATTTCTGGCTCTTGCGTGCTGCGGCTGAAACGATTTTCAGCGGTATGATATTATCGATGGCTAAGTCTATGGTGGTACTATCAAAGCCAGCCTTGATTTCGGTTTTGGGTAGGCGTGTCTTCTTGCGATCAGCCATGGCGACGCCCTTTCTCATCCATGAGGCCTGCCAGCGGCTTAGGAAATGTTGTCAGTCCCTCTGCGCGGAGGAGTGTATTGAAATTGTCGTCCTTTAATAAATGGCGTAATGCTTCGGTTACAAAGAGAAGCCTGTTGGAGGCAACATCAGCCTTGCGCGTTAAAAGCCGTTTTCTATCAACCTCGCGCTGGTAAACTTTCAGAACATCCTGAACTGTTATAGGCTTTTCATTAGCAGCTCGGCGGGGACGCGTATCGCCAATCATAGCCTTTCCACGTCGTTTTCGAGTGTCAATTAGGCGCTTCGCCATCAAGAGACGATTGCCTCGTAGTTGTTTTGATTCATAGGCCTCTTGAAGCGCACGCTGTTCATCTTCGGGGTTTTCTGCCACGCGGATAGCAAGGCTGATTGGCATGTGGCCAGATTCAACGGCAGCCAGCAGGCGCTCTTCACCACGTTCCATTAAGTTCAGTACGCCTTGAACATAGTCGAGAGTAAGACCAGTCTTTTGTGAAATTTCGCGGGCGTCGTATCCCTGTTTTTGTAGAATCTCCACGCCCTGCAACAGATCGGTCGCCCGATGCTGCCGCCGTGCCAGATTTTCAACAAGGCTCATAATCAAGGCTTGTTCTTCGCTGGCATCAATAATGATGGCGGGTATATGAGTTTGACCGCATGCCATGAAAGCCTCAATACGGCCTTGCCCGCAAATCAGGTCATAGTCTTTGCCGACAGCACCGGAGCGGCACGGCGTGACGGTGATAGGGCGTTTCAAGCCCACCTGCGTCATGTTGGTGGCTATATCATGGAAAACCTTTTGGTTTCGCACACGGGGGTTTAGGATATTGACCTTCTCAATCGGGATTAGCTTGATCTCGGAAGCGCGTTTGCCTTTTGTCATGCGGCCTCCGAAAGTGCTACACGCTCGGCCAGCATGAAGAATGTCTGCAAGCTATCGAAACGATAGGCATCCAGAGCAAAGTGATTATTTTCGACCAGGCGGATTTGCGGGTCTTCAATATCAATCGCTGGGATCAGGTAATAATCAAGAATATCCCTGTTATTTGCGTCCATACGCACTGCGATGGTGATGTCCGGCATAAGGCTGGTATCAAGTTGAATTTTCCAACGGTTTTTGCCGTTTGGTGCTTGGGAGCATCGGCAAATAACCAGAGATACCTTGATTTCGTTGTTCACTATTAAGAAATCATTGGTGACCTCGCGGTGAACATGGCCGCCCAGATCTGCAATTTTATTGATTACGCCTTCTACCACGCCTGGATACATTTTGCGAAGATGGCGGTTATCTTCAATAAAGCGGAGGTCACGTCCTGGATCATATCCAATCAGTTTGTAAGCCTCCGTCAAGCCGCCAAATCGGTGCATGTATGCACTACTAGGCGGCATGTCATCCGTTTCATCAATCAAGATGCCGGATAGCCAGCCTTGGCGCTCATGCAGCGCACGCAGTTTCGCGAGCATTTCTTCATTGGTAAACTTGCGGTTTCGTTCACGGATGATGCCCTGCGCCGTATAGAAATGGCGCGGCTCAACGATGGCATCAAAAACACCGTCAGAACGCACCCACATTTCTGGGTCATTTTCCACGCGCCGTTTTTTCAATTTGAAGGAGCGGCGGTTGAAGACATTATTACCGATGTATTTTTCATTGGTCAGAATGCCGTGAATGACACCGCGCGTCCATTCTCGGCCAAGATCGGTCAGAACGCCCTGTTGGTTGAGGCGATTGGCGATTTCTGTCTCGTTCATGGTGTCTTCGACAAATGTCTTATAAATCCAGCGCACACGCTCAACTTCATCATCCGGCCCAGCCACTAGAATGACGCGATCCGTCTGCAGGGACTTATGCTCGCCACGCTTTAGTACGCCTTTGGGTTCACGGTTTTCATCCACTAGCACGCGGCGCAGGCCGTATCCTGCTGGGCCACCTTGCCGGAAACCCATCTCAATTAGCCTGCACTGTCCTGCAAAAACCTTCGCCGATAATTCACGGCTATATTCACCCGCCATTGCTCGCTTCACGCCCTTGACGATTGTCGAGACAGGGCTGCCATCATTTTCAAATTGTTCAGCTACATACTGGACTTCAATACCTGCACGGCGGCAAATATATTCATAATAGGCGCTCTCATCCGCATCCTGAAATCGGCCCCAACGGGTGACATCCAGTACAAGGATCACGCTATAATCCGCTACCCCCGACTGAACGTCGGCAATCAGATTTTGAAGGGCTTCACGTCCGTCGAGGCTCAACCCGCTCTTACCGGCGTCGGCATAGGTCTTGACGATGTCCATCTGACGGTGAGCGGCATAGTCACGGATCGCATCGGCCTGGTTTTCGGTGGAGTATTTTTGGTGATCGGTCGACATGCGGACATACATTGCCGCACGTTGGCGCATCTGTGCGCCAATAGTTGACCCCTCTGATTTATTCTGACCTTCCATCCGTTTTTCTCTTTCCGATTTAGACACACATCTCACCTGCAGTTTCAGGAAACCGCTCTTTGGAATCTTAACCAAGGAGCGGTGTAAATGTCACAAGCTAAAAAAGACCAACTTTTTCCTATCAAACCTCGTGCTATTTCAGATGACGAACTGGCGAAAATCGTGGCTTCTGCGTTACGGCAGGACTTCGGTGAAATGACCTCTGCGGTCAAGCAAATTGGCAAGCTCACAAATGCAAATTTGAGGGCTATTAAGAACTGGTATGAAGCGCGAAACGCGCCATCTTCTGGCCATTTATTATTACTCGCAAGGTCGTCACCGAGCATTCTGAAATTCATCCTCATGCAGATTGGTGGGGAGGATTTATGGGACGCTTTCAGGCTGTTGGCGGGTCATGCCGTGCCGGACGTGGAGGAACCAGAGGCTCATGTTTTTAGTGACCAATCTATCACTAAAAATGCCCCTTTAAATGTCCCATTAAAATCGCTTAATGAACGACAACGATGGTTTTTGCTGCTTGTCCGACGAAGGCAAAAGGCCCGCGCGGAAGATATTTCTGACCATTTTGGCGTGGCCATCAAAACTGCCAGGCGCGATATCAAAACCTTAAAAAGCGCTGGAAGAATTCGCTTTGTGGGAGCAAAGAAAACAGGATGCTATGAGATCGTTGACCAATGATTTTATTTCTCGGCCACGAGACTTACTTCCATGCCATCGCTTCTGACGATAAGGGAATTATTGGCTGGATTATAGCCAAGCTCTACGGTTTCGGATTTAGGGAGCTTTTGAAGAGTGACGGCAAGATGCTGGCTACCGACTTTTACGCTTTGCCGGAAGCCGCATTTCACTTGGATGACATTGCTTTGCGTAGGTGCATCGACCACAAGGAAGGTTGGGTGGAATTCGATAATGGTGTGCTTTTCAATATGGCCTTTTACCCCGCGCGGCATCCGTTTCATTTTGGGCGCTGCAGCGAATTTCAAAAGCTCAGCAAAGGGTACGCTGACAGTATTGATTTTAGTTTTGCTGGTCATGTTCATACATCCTAATAATTGGGCAGGTCAGCAGTAATCATCAATGGAATCGCCACCAGTCCATTCAAGGCCGCGAGCAAGGCAGAATTGTTTTTCTACGCCTTCCTTGCTGAAAAATGTACTGATACTTGTATGTACATACAACCCATCTTCAAAGCTGATTTTCGCAAGCGACCACGGTTTCAAACCACCCGATTCACACATCACGCAGACGGACTGGCCGTCGTCGATGAGTGCGGATTCTAAAACCGTATGCGTTGAAAGGTCGTTGCGCGAAAATACAGCGCCTGCCACCAGATTAGCGGCATACGCCGCAATCGGATGATCTTCAGGTTTTTGTGGGCAACATGGGAATTCGCTCGGAACGCGCCATTTGCGCTGGGCTGCGCCTGGGGTTTTCGCCATGACCAGATCAGAGATTTCTGGCGGAGCTGCCCATTCTCGTGGCGGCATTGCGGCGCGTGCCATGCGCTGAGCTGTCATTACGGTTTTCAGGGGTGGGTTGGCAGGAACGGGCTTGAACAGCCATTCTCCCAAAGAGCCGCCGCCAGAAGCCGGTTTATCGCTTTTCGTCCAGAGGTGCATGCGCTCTCGGCAGGCCTGCGCTTCTTCGGGGCTGACTGTCCGCATCCATTCAAAATTGCGGTCAAGGCTGCCATGGCGCAAAATCGAGGGGTCTGCCAAAAAGGCTTCGATGCTGCCGCAGATGAATTCGATCCGACTAACCGTGATGGGGTTGAGCAGCGCGTTTTCCAGCCGCGTCAACCAGCGCAGATTTTCGGGTCGATTATTGCGCCGGTTCGTGTCGATGTGATCGACGACATGTTCCGGTGTCGGCGGCTCCCCATGAAAGGCCGTGGCTACGATCCTGTGGATGCGCACCTGTGAAATATACATATAGCCGTTCTGGCTATTCGGTTTGCCGAAAGTCCATTGATTATCGGTCGGACGCGGGCGTTTACCTGCGCGGGGGTGGCGCATGACCGCCCCGTTATCCCGAACGGAATAGCGTTCATCATCATAGGTGCAATCCACCTCGCGCTGGCAGTCCTGTACGCTGATTTCTGTCATGGCACACCTCACGCGCTAAGCGGCACGAGAACTTCCCGTGCGCCGCCTGTGCGTCTTTCCTCGGAAATCTTGGCAAGGCCAAATCCAATACGTCCAGCGACACGCGGAAGCTCTACCGTGGTAACAGTATCAACATGCATGTTCCCATCATCGGCTTTATAGGCATGCTTGACGATCAAGAATACGCTGTCATCCGTATCTTTCACATCCAGGATATGATGTCTGGGGATATTATATAAATTACCACTCTCAATCAGGCCTCTGTCTTCGGCCATGAACTTTACCAGGCTCAAAAAGCTTCTGAACGGTGGAAAGGCACTTGCCCATTGAACATTCGCAAACAAGGCGGCATAAACCCCTTCACCTAGGGCGTAGCTATCGGGCAATTCAGGGTGCAGGCCTTCCAGATCTTTGCGCCGCTGGTCAATCAGGTCATCGGGGGCCATGACGACAATCTTGGCCAGATGCAGATTGCTGATAGGATATTTTGTGTCCGCCAGCATCGTGTTCTTAGAGGGGTAGCCAAAGAATGCCGCCCCAAGTTCGTGCGCATGGGCGGACTTCAATTTGACGCCATATTTTTCGAGGGTGGTAGCGCGTAATGAATCCGCGCAAAGTTTTGTGATATCGTGCTGCATAAGCAACCTCCGTTAAGTGGCACTGGGCTTTAAATCGGTTGTCGTGAGCGTTCAATCACAACCATGCCAGCGGTTTAACAAAGGTTCACCAAAGGGCTGGTAGTCTGCAGTCGTATCGTCTTTTCGGGCGCTCACACCTGGGGCAATTCGATTCCTGCCAAAAGCATATGGCAGAACATTGCTGGCTTCAAGTCCAAAACTTTGGTGGGTCGCTTTTGTTATTTAATAACAATATATTAGCCAATTCTAGACAAGTTAGAATGATGAGCTACAATACACCACCATTTTTTCCAAATATCAGAAGATTTATTAAGCTCCTAAAAAAGCGGGATTTTTTTGGTTAAATTACATATTGTAAGGCTCATATATTCTTTTTTGCAAAGTGATGTTGTAATTGCCTTGCTTTATAGAGCGTATGGCACACGATTTATACACGCCAAAGTAACTATCCATTAAGTCTTGTTTATGAGTTGCATCGAATACAGGATTGATTTCGCTGCACTCCTCTGGATGAGTCGCGACATATAAAATTGCCAAGATGTCCAATAATAAGAAAAGCCTTAATGTATGAAGATTATTTATAAATATGTCAGGCACAGAAAGTAGATGAAGCATAACATTACGATTAAACCCGTCCTGATTAGATAAATTATACCGCGTTCCATTTATAAAAAACACTTTTTCACAAATATGAGCCACGTACTTATGTTGGAGTAAAAGATGTTGATGCCAATATATCTCAGGATTTAGTTTTGCTTTGACGTACCCTAATACAGATTCGGCTTTTTTGGCTAAAGGGCTATGCTCATTATAATCAGCAATATCTGATTTGCCCCAACGATCAATAACAGCTTCAATAACAGGTGTTAGAGTCATATAGGAGCAAAACCAATTGTCCTCGTAGTAGGCTATAGTGGCGGCATCTATGACTTTTATTAGTTCTTCGAATGGAGCAAGTGTCGAATAAAAATATGTAGCTTGATAAGCTCTCCTCCAGGGTAAAACCACTTCTTTTGTTACATGAAATTTTAATTTATCAAGTTCACCAGTATTAATCTTTTCAAAGCATTCTGTGATCCATTGACCATTGACGGAATTGTAAGGTGGAACGCAAAAATGTTCATTAAACAGAAGCTCATTGATTTCCCCAATACTGATAAGAGTGCCATCTTTTGACATGATTGATCTCTTCGCTTAATGGGCGTTATTTTGACGGATATTAAAATCTATTTTACGAGGATGTAAGAAAAAGTCCTTACAACACCTCATTGCTCCCCAATCCATGATCCAGACTCTATTTCGGAGGGAATTTTTCCCAGCCGCCGCCCAGTGACGTCAGCAGGGCAATCAGTTTGGTCAGTGAGCGCGTTTCTGAAAGAACAAGCTCATTTTCACCTGCGGTCAATTCACGCTCGGCATCTAGTACGGAAAGGTAATCCGTCTCGCCCGCATCAAGAAGTTCTTGCGCCAGAGAAACGGATTTACGCCGTGTGCGCACACTTTCCTCAAGACGCTGGCGGGTTTCCAATTCCTGCCCATATTGTGTAAGCGCGCTTTCCGCGTCGCGCAATGCCTCAAGCACTGATTGTTCGTAACGGGCAAAGGCCGCACGGCTTTCAGCCTTTTGAATATCGATACCTGCACGAATGGCGCCGCCGTCAAAGATCGACCATTGCAGCAAAGAGGCCAGCGACCAAACCCCCGAAGAGGCGGTAAAGAGATCGCCGAAGGTGCTTGCTTGCGACCCCGCATTGCCCGTCAGGAAAAATTTCGGGAAAAGCTCGGCTTGCTGTGCGCCGATATCCGCAACCGAGGCTGCGAGCTCACGCTCAGCCATGCGAATGTCGGGTCGTCTGCGCAAAATATCGGAGCGTAAGCCCACGGGCACAAGATCGGGCGGGGCGGGCAAAGGTTTGACCTCTTGCATTTCGCCAAGCAGGCTTTCGGGTGGCTGACCGAGCAAAACGGAGAGCGTATAGATGCCGCTTTTCATGTCGGCTTCGAGATTGGGCAGGCGTGATTGCGTCAACTGATATTCACCTTGAGCGCGGGTCAAATCAAATTCGCTGGCTTCTCCTGCTTCGAGGCGGGCACGGATCAGCTCATAGGTTTCTTTTTGCAGTTTCGTGTTGTCGCGTGTGATGGCAATTTGTTTTTGCAATCCGCGCACCTCGTAATAGGTACGGGCGACTTCGGAGAGCGTTGCCAAAAGTACGTCCTGATAGCTTGCCAATGCACCTTGGGTACGGGCATCTGCCGCTTCGTATGTACGGCGGTTACCGCCAAAAATATCGATTTCCCATGAGGCATCAAACCCCGCGTCATAGACGTTGCGGATATTTCCGCCTGTGCCGCCACCATTCAAGCCACCGCCTGATTTACCACGAACTCCCTGACCTGACGCATCTATAGAGGGGAGAAAAGATGCGCCGGCCTGAGCGCGTGCAGCGCGGGCGGCAAGCAGGTTGGCCTGCGATTCCTCGACATTTTTATTATGTGTTGCTGCCGCCTCGATATATTTGCTTAAGAGCGGATCTTTGAAAATTTCCCACCATGCAACTTGCGCGGGGGCGCTGGTGCTGGTTGCTCCGGACTCGCTCAACCATTGCCCTTCATAGCGGGTTGTATCGGGTGCGTTGTAATCAGGCCCGACGGAACAGGACGACAATGTCAGGAGCACCAGCGCGCAAGCGGTTACCGTCATTTGCGAATAGGTCATTGAGAAAGGTCTCCCTGATGATCTTGGGCAAGTCTTTCCTGCCGTTCCAGTTCCCGCGCCACGTCACCCGGAGAACCCGTTTTGCGTGCCAAGAGATCATAGGCAACAGGCACGATAAACAATGTGAAGAGGGTTGCGGCGGTTACACCGAACAGAATGACGATACCAATGGTTATGCGTGTTTCCGCACCTGCTCCAAAAGACAGGATGAGCGGGATAGAACCTGCGACAGTCGTAATCCCCGTCATTAAAATCGGGCGCAGGCGGATATGGGCGGCCTCTCTTAAGGCGCGGTCAAACTCCATACCTTCGTCACGCAACTGGTTGACGAATTCGACAATCAGAATACCGTTTTTAGCAGCGAGCCCCACCAGCATGATCAGCCCGATTTCCGAATACACATTGAGCGTGTTGCCCGTTACATACAGACCAAAGAGGGCCCCCGTAATCGCAAGCGGCACGGTCAGAATAATGATGAGCGGGTGGATATAACTTTCGAACTGGGCCGCCAGAACAAGAAAGACCATGACAATCCCGAGCAGGAAGATCAGGAGGAGCGAAGACGAGCTGTTCTCGTAATCAAGTGACTCCCCTTTGTAATCGATCTGTACATTCTCGGGCAAATTTTCACGCACCAAGGTACGCAGATAATCGAGGGCCTCACCCAGCGTGTAATCCTCACTCAATCCTGCTTCGATTGTGATGGCGCGTACGCGGTTATAACGGTTGAGCGCGCCTGAATCGGCATATTCCTCAATACGAACGAGGTTGGAGAGCGGGATCAGTCGCTGGGTCGTTTCCGAGCGCACATAGATATTCGTCATGTCGGTCGGTGTGTTTTGCGTCTCGCGGTCACCTTCCAAAATAACATCATATTCCTCACCTTCTTCGATATAGGTGGTCACACGACGCGAACCCATCATGGTTTGCAGCGTACTTCCGATTGTTTCGACACTGACACCCAGATCGCCAGCGCGATTCTTGTCGATCACGACGCGCAGTTGCGGTTTGGTTTCCTTATAGTCGCTGTCGATGTCGGTCAGGCCGGGATTATTTTCGTTGATTTTATTGATGAGAATATCGCGCCACTCGGCAAGCTGTTCGTAGGTTCCTCCACCCAGCACAAACTGGACGGGCTTGCCTGTTCCGCCGCCGAAACCCTGACGCATGACGGGAAATGCTCTGACACCGGGAAGATCGGACAGTTTGCCTGCAATCTCGTTCATAATGACAAAGGCGGAACGACGGGCCGACCAATCATCAAGAACGGCAATGACAATCCCGTCATTGAAACTTGCGAGCGTGCCGAAGGAACGCGGGGCACGTACCAGAAGGCGTGTGATCTCACCGCTTTCCGTATAAGGCATCAGGCGATTTTCAATCTCAGCCATATAGTCTTTCATGTAATCATACGAAGCACCTTCGGGTCCCGTCACCATCAGGAAGAACGCACCGCGATCTTCCTTAGGGGAATATTCGGACGGCAGCAGATTAAAGAGAAGAAGGCTTGCTCCCGCCAGAAGTGCAAAAATCAGAAGGGCGAGTTTGCGCACGGCAAGAAGACGTTCCAGCGCCTTGTCGTAAATTTTGCGGAAGGATTCAAACAGATCGTCGACTTTGCGGTTAAAGCTGTTCTTCTCGGATTTCTTTAAGATTTTAGATGCCAGCATCGGACAAAATGTCACGGCGACGAAGGTTGAAAAACACACCGCTGCCGCCATCGTAATTGAAAATTCCGAGAAAAGTCGTCCCAAATCCCCTTCCAAAAATGTGATGGGTAAAAAGACGGAGACCAGAACAACCGTCGTCGCAAGAACCGCGAACCCAACCTGACGTGTTCCGTAATAAGCGGCTTTTAAAGGAGATTCACCCTCTTCAATGCGGCGATAGACATTTTCCAAAACGACAATCGCATCATCGACAACCAGCCCGATTGCCAGAACAAGAGCCAGCAGGGTCAGGAGGTTAATCGAAAAGCCCAGTGCATAAAGGACGATGAAGGTCGCTACCAATGAGACAGGAACGGTCACGGCGGGGATCAGCATGGCACGCACCGACCCCAGAAAAACATAGATCACGCCGATCACAAGAAGAATGGCAATGCCAAGAGTATTGTAAACTTCGGAAATGGCTTCGCGGATAAAAACCGATGTGTCGTAAGACTGAATAATCCGCATGCCTTCGGGCAAGGACGTGCTCAACTGGTCAGCCATTTTCTTTGCCGCTTCGGCTACAGCGATCGTATTGGCCTTGGATTGTTTGATAATCCCGATGCCGACCATCGGTACGCCGTTTCCGCGAAAGATAGTGCGTTTTTCAATCGCGGCTTTTTCAACGCGGGCGACATCACCCATACGCACCAGATAATCGCCTTCACGCTTGATCACGAGATTTTCAAAATCTTCGGGGCGCTCGTAAATACGGGCGATTCTAGCGGTAAACTGCACCTGATCGGATTCCAGACTTCCCGCCGGAAGCTCGACATTTTCACGGCGCAGGGCGTCCTCAATGTCTTCTGCCGTCAGGCCACGCGCAGCCATCTGGTTGCGGTCCAGCCAGATACGCATACTGTATTCCAGACCACCCCCGATACGGACACGGGCAACACCGGGCAGCACGGAAAAGCGATCCTCCAGATAGCGGCGGGCATAATCCGTTAATTCCAGACTATCCATTTTGTCACTGGCGAGATTGAGCCAGAGAATGACATCGTCGCTGGAATCTGCTTTTTGAATATCAGGCGGATCGGCTTCGTCGGGCAGATCATCTGTAACACCTGCTACGCGGTCACGGACGTCGTTGGCGGCGGCTTCGATATCGCGGTCGACGTCAAACTCGATATTGATTTGCGAGCGTCCATCTTCGGACACTGAAGAAATAAACTTGATTCCCTCGACACCTGCGATCCTGTCTTCGATGACTTCGGTAATGCGTGTCTCGACAATATTGGCGGAGGCCCCCGGATAGGACGTATCAACCGAGACAACGGGCGGATCAATGTCGGGATATTCGCGCAACGGCAGACGCGTAAAGCAGACAATGCCAATCACAATCAGCAAAAGCTGCATGACTGACGCAAAGACGGGGCGTTTGACGGAGATATCCGAAAGAAACATCAGTCGGCAACTCCGCTTTGACGACTTTCTTGTGCCTGCTCGAGAAGTTCGGGAAGGCGCTGCCCTTTATCCTGCACCGCCATAACTGTAACGGGTGTCTTATCGCGCAGCTTTAATGTGCCGTGGATCACGACAGATTCATTTTCCTGCAAGCCGTCGAGAATTTCGATATGGCCTTCTTCACGCGCACCGATTTTTACTTCGCGCTCAACAGCTTCTTTGGTGTTGGCATCAGTCTCTTTCACAACATAGACGAAATTCCGGTCGTCTTTTTTAATCAGGGCTTCTTCGGGGATGAGCAAAGCCTGACGCGCATCCTTTAACAGCGTAATCGTCATCAGCAAGCCCGGCTTGAGGAGAGCATCAGGGTTTGGCAGGATGGCACGCACACGCACCGTACGCGTGATAGGATCAACACGCGCATTGACGGTTTGTACCTCGCCTTTGAAGTCTTTGTCCTGATAGGCGTCGACCTTGCCGATAATGGGCAGGCCGGTTTGGAGCGACGGTAAAAAGACGGATGGCACATCAAAATCGACTTTGATTCTGCTGAGATCATCAATCGTCGTGATTGTGTCACCTGGCTGCACGAGTGCGCCGACACTGACTTCGCGCAATCCTAAAATCCCGTCAAAAGGGGCGGTGATCGTCAGTTCGTTAATGCGGGATTTGATGGCTTCAATCTGAGATTCGGCTTGCTTTAAAGCTGCCAGACGTTGCTGTAATGTGGCTTTGGATAAGGCGCTGGTTTTTTGCAAATCCTGTGCGCGGTTATAGGCCGAACGTGCCTCTGTGAGCTGAGCTTCAGCCGCGCTTAAATCCGCCTCTTCCTCGCTTTTATCCAGCGTGACAAGCAGATCACCTTTTGCGACTTCCTGCCCATCTTCAAAATGGATGGCGCTGACTTTCTCGGTTGTGTCTGCGGTTATGACGACGGTTTCGTTGGCAAGAGCCGTTCCCAAAGCCTCGACGCGGTCTGAAAATTCGGCTTCACGCACGGGGGCTGTGATGACATTGACGGCAGGTATGGCCCCTTTTTTATCCTGCTTAACTTGGGCAAAGCCCGTATGAGAAAACCAAAAAGAAAGGGAAAGCAGGCAGGTCAGGAAAAGGACGGACAGCTTTTTTTGCATCAGGAAACCGGGCTTCATAAGTGATATACGTTGAAAGCAATATAACCCTTCGCTTGAAAGATGCTAGTTTTTCACATGAGAAAGTTTAGATGAAGACTCCTGATCATGGAAAGGAGAGACCAAGTTGGAGTTGGACAAGCAGACTAGAGCCTTCCCGCCGATTATCCCCACAGTTCCGCGTATTCTGATTTTAGGGACGATGCCAGGCGTGAAATCCCTCGAGAAAAACCAGTATTACGGGCATCCGCAAAATCAGTTCTGGAAATTTATGGGAGATATCTTTGGGGCGGGAAAAGATCTTCCCTATGAAGAGCGCGTCCGCATTCTTAAAAATAAGGGTGTTGCTGTATGGGATGTCCTTCTGTCATGTCAAAGAAAAGGGAGCATGGATGCAGATATCCGTAACCCCATCGTCAATGATTTTTCCGCGTTTTTTAAAAGCTATTCCTCTATCGAACGTGTCGTCTTTGACAGTCTCACAGCCGAGAAAATTTATACGCGACACGTTCTGCCCGATTTAAAAAAGGAGCTTATTTACAAACGCGTCCCTTCGCCAAGCCCCGCTTATGCGCGCATGCGATATGAGGAAAAGTTGGAGCTTTGGCGATCAGCTCTCGTTTTGGAATCCTGCCTTTAATATTTTACGCTACCATTTGTTCGGTTTGTGCTTCTTCCATGATGTCCATCAAAGCCGTGCGGAAATTGTTTAGGTTTTCCATCTGCTGTCTATACATGGCCTCGTGCTGCTCCAGACTCGCTCTGGCTTCTTGCAATTGGCTTTGATAAGCGGCATCCACATCATGATATGGATACCAGCTTTCTGCAAATTCACGGTAAGTGGGCATATTGTCATATGTATAATTAGTAACCTGCAGATTCCCATTTCGGCGGGAGAGTGCTTCTGTGCCATGTTCACGAATATAGGCTATTCTTCTTTCGCCGGTCAGGTTTAAGGCATTGGCTTCTTCTGCGATTTTTTGCAAAATGCCGCCGCCTTGATGTGTGACAAGGCCACCATCTTTATTGATATAACCAAGAATTTTATTACCATCGGAAAACACGGTTCTGACACCGGATGGCTGGTCCGGATTTAAGTCATTCTCTATCCGCGCCACATTTTCCCGCGCATGTTCAAGCATGGATTCTGTCTGTTTGGCAAAATCAAAAGGGGATATGACATTTTGTTGTATATCCAGCCATTTATCAAAAGTGGGTATGGCCTCAGCCATTTTAGAGGCGCTAATAACCGTAAGCGTTTTTCCGTCCTTTGTTTGGATACTGGTTGGAAATTCTCCATTTTCTTCTGCCTTTTGTCTTTCGGCAAGGGTTTCGCGTAGCGCGTCGTATTTCTCATTATAATATTTTTCCAGATGGGGTTGCATGGTGGGATCGGAAAACATGCTTTTGTTAAAATTAAAATTCTGAGAAGTCCCGGCTACTACTGTCATGGTGATCATCCTTTCTTCATTCGATGCTTAAAATCCTCCATTCCTACAAGCAAGAATCGTGCCGAGTGGACGTTTGGCGTATGAATTGCATACAGAATCCAAAATACGCAATTCCGGATCCTAATGATTTTCAAAGCTTTTTAATAAGCACCCAATAATAAGGCGCGTTGTTTTTACCTGCGGCATGGCAGAAAAAGTTGGAGCTTTGGCGCGAGGCTTTACGTCAGTTAAGCGGCTTGTTTGGCCTTTGCCATTTCCGCCTGTTTCCAGCCCAACATTCCGCCCTCAAGTGAATAGGCCTCATAGCCACGGGATTTCAAATATCCCGCATGAAGGCGCGTTTTTTCACCAACTGCACAGATCAACAGAACGGGACGGTCTTTAGGGAAAGGGTCTGCGCCATCAATCATGCGCCCGAGCATCTCAACGGGGATATTCAAGGCACCCGGCAAATGCGAGAGCTTGTATGCAAGAGGTGAACGCGTATCAATGACGGTTGGTTGATTGGCTGCAATCCACTCCTCGACATTCGCAGCAGGCAGTTCGGGCGCGCCGCCCACTGCTTCCAGATCAAAATTGAAGAGCGAGTCGGGCTTGTGCTGTTCGCCGAAAATTTCGGGCATGCGCTCACGAATATAGGTCAGATACCACTCGACACGGTCGCACACAATAAAGACGGCTTTCGTGCCTTTTTCGACTTTGGCATCAATGGTTTTCAGGAATGCGCAAGCCCCCGCATAGTTGGCACCTGCCGAAGGACCGCACAAAATGCCCATGCGGCGGTTCAATTCCAGCATGGCTTCAAGTGCTTCTTTTTCAGAGACAACGCAATGATGTTCGTATGAACCTTCTTGGTAGAGACCCGACTCCCACATTTGATCGAGTGAACGGATACCGGGGATCATCTGCCCGCCTTTGGACACAAGTGCGACGGCTTTGAAATTCGGATTGGCTTTTCTGAACCCGCGCAATAATCCGAGGGTTGAGCCTGTGGTCCCAAGGCCACTGACCAGATAATCAACCGTGCCGAGATCCTCAAGAATTTCCACGCATGTGGTTGCTTCGTGAGCGGCTGGGTTTTTCTCGTTTGTAAATTGTGAAGTAAAGTAAACTTTGCCGCCTGACTCTCTCACCGCCTTTTCAATCAGGAATTGCGGATCGTTGGGGTCTGATGGGTCAAAACAATCACTCGCTGAGGCAAATTCCTCGATCTCGGCATCCAGCAAACGCAGCATATCTTTGGGTTCGCGTACCTTGGCAATGGCGGAGACCATTTTGAAAGGGATGTTTTGTGTGGCGCAAATCGCAGCCAGCGCTTTGGCGGTATTACCGCTGGAATTTTCAAAGACCTTCTGACCTTTTTCTTTGATGTCTTGAAGGTCATCTTTGATCATCGCCCATGCGACACGATCTTTGACAGAACCGAACGGGTTCATCATTTCAAGCTTGCCGTACAGCTCGATATTCTGAAGCCCTGTCAGTTCAGAAGGGATTTTGACAAGCGGTGTGTTGCCGATCAGGTCGGTCATTTTTTCAACGATCATGGGGGATTATCCTTCTTGTTTTTGTGATAGCGGATTGTGTTCCAACGGACGATATTTCGCATCCTTAAACCAACGATAATTTTCACCATCCTGAATGATGGCGACTTTCTCAGCGGTGTTTTGATGCAGCGTCTCTGATTCAATAAAGTCCATAATGTAAGGCGCGGTATTCACGAAAATCACCAGATCGCCGCTCTTAGGCAGTTTGCGCGGGAAACTTTTTTGATAGGTGATGATGTCATAGGAGACACATAAATTACCGTAGTAATAGACGCCTGTCTCGGCCTCGTCGCATGATGCTTCGTCACGATAAAGAACAATCGGATCGGTCAGGAGCTTTTGGTGTGTTGAGTGCATGTTGGAACGGTTCATGTCCAGCGCCACCAGTGTCTCGCCATGAGTGGATGGCTTCGTGAAGTTCACACGTCCCATTGTTACGCCGCACTGGTCAAGCAGGGCACGGCCCGGTTCGATATACAAATCCAGCATGCAATCGCGCAAAATATCTGCTGCCGTCATACCGTCAAAAGCAGCGAGCGGCAGTTGCAATAGCTGGTCGAAATCGGCAGCGCCCGTATAGGGTGCACAATGGTCCATATAGTTGGGCGCGCCTTTAATGATGCCGCCCTCATTACGATAGCCCAGACCGTTATCGTTCCATGTCATGGAGCTGTCCGTATCACGAAGCGAGAGTTTGACATTGTCGATATAGCGCAGCCAGCTTTCGCGGTCTGCGGCATATTGCACATGGAAACCGCCGCCGATATTCAAGCCCTTGGGGGCAAGGCCCATCTCCACGGCGCGAAGGGTGAGTTGCAGGCCGTTTTCAATGGCGACCATGCGTTGTTCTTGGGATGCGCCGCTCCAGTAGTATGAGAAACCCAAGAAGTCGATTTTGTGAATACGCTCTTGCAAGAAGGCGAGCATTTCATCGGCGCGATCGACATGCACACCGAATGTGCCGTCTTGTGATGTGAATTTCACGCGGTCGGAATGGAAACCGCAAAGGCGTAAAAAGACGCGTAGCTTACCTTGCTTACCGAGGGTTTCATGGAGTGCTAAAGCACGATCAATCTCTTCCATGTTATCGGCATTGATGATCGTACCCTGTTGAACGGCAAGGGTCAGATATTCGGAGTTTTTTGGGCCCGTACACTCGATGCGACTGGCATCAAATCCGTAGCCTAAGATGTTTTTCAAGGCTTGCTCAGAGGACACATCGACATTCACATCCTGCATGGCGGCCTGACGAATGACGGCTTGTGATTTATTGGGTTTGCTCGTGAAAAAGACGCGACCCGTAATGCCGTGTTTTTTATAAATATTCTGAAACGCCGCGATATTTTCCGAAATCACTTGCGGGAACATAATATTGAGCGGCGAGCCGAACGCATCCGCCAGATTGAAAATCGTGTCCTGATTCGCGTTTAAAAAACCTTCAATAGCAGGATGGATTTTCGCAGGAAGAGACAATTTCCCTGCGCTTTGTGCTTTGACGATTTTGAGTTCTGCGTGTGACATGTTTTATGCAGCCTTTTGTGTTGTGTGGGCAGGGTTCATCACATCTGCGTATGAAAATTCAGGGTCGACCTGCTCCATCAAATCTTCGCCATAGAGATCATTTGCCCAGCTTTTTGCGGCTTGCTCATGGAAAATCAGACCGTTTTTCTGGTACAGATCCCAGTCGCGTGTCAGCGCATTTGTCGTGGCGATCACGCGATCCAACACGGCAAGATTATCCGTTTCCAATTCGCTGATCGGGGAAAATATGCCCTTTTCCATGTTGCGCACATAAGTCGATTTGGCAAAGACGCCCAAGAAGTCGGCGGGTTCGATGCGTTCGCGGATAAAGGCTTCGTCTTCAGCCGTTTCAACCTTGTTGGCGATCACGAAGATTTTGGTACCAAAGGGTTTGGCGTAGGCTTTGCACTGCGTGTAAACGCCTGTCGATTTCAGGGTCGGTTCTACAACCAGAAAGACGGCATCAAAGCGGGTTGCTAGACCTGAAGAGGCAAACGGGTCAGCGCCTGCACACATATCGCCGATCAGATATTCACCCTGCTGGTCAATCATGTGGTTCAGGAAAGTACCGAAAGCACCTGTGAATTTATGGAAGCAGGTTGTACCAACCTCCTCGTCCGAATGTGAGCCCACACCCATGAAGCGGATACCGTCTTTTTCGCGGGCATAATAGTCCCAGACGGGAGAAGGAGTGTTCATGTAAAGAAAACCCGAACCGCGACCGGCAGGCGTTGATTCCGTAATGGCATTCACCGACGAAATGCGCGGGTTTTTGCCCTTGACCGTTTCCAGAAACAGTTTTGTGTCCATGCCGATTTTGGGCTGGGTGCGAAGAGTCTCTTCGTCAAAACCCAGAGCTTCACCGAGATGCTGGTTGATATCGCCATCAACGACCAGAACTTGTTTGCCCTTGGCTGCCAGAGCGCGGGCCGTGAGTGAGGCCAGTGTTGATTTGCCGGAGCCGCCTTTACCGCAGAATGCTATGCGCATGATATTTTTTATCCTGTTTATCTGTTTCTTTTTTAGGGAGTTTATGTCGCCGTGACTTTCTCCTAGCACAAATTGAGAATGGTTCTCAACTGCAAAAAGAGGGAATGTTCAAAAACCTGTTTTTTTGAAAATCCCAGCCCTTGTAATTTGTTATGTTATAATATAACAAAAGAGTCCTTTTCAATCGATTTTTTAAGGGGCTCACGTGACCCAGCTTCGCGATACGATACACCAGCCTAATGTCACTCCGACGAAGCGGTCTTTCCTTCAGAGTGCGGGACGCTTTCTGTACCAAAAAATTCTGACGCAACCCTGTTGTTGGATGTCCTTGTCTCCTGCTTTGCGCCACGCCGTTTTTCCGGCGCATAATCCTGTCTTCGAGCTGTCCCTGACTTCTGCACTGGTTATCGGGGCCGTTGAGGGAGAACGCGCTTACCATAAATGGAAGGGCAACACACTTACCCCGCACAGCCGCATACTTGATTACGGCCTGTCTTTCAGTTTCATGTTGGCAACTTATGCGGCATCCCATGCGCTTATTCCCCATGACACTGCCGTGCATGACCATCACCATCATGCGCAGCATGCAGTTCAAAATGTTGAGCGCGCGCGCCTGTGTAAGGTCGATATTTGCAAATCCGCGTCTTTAGGCTAAGCTTGCTTACATCATGACACGTAACACCAAACCGCAACTCGAAGCCGTTCAGCAGTTCTGTCAAGAGCAAGGTTTGCGGCTGACGCCCGTGCGTGAGAGTGTTTTCAAAGCCCTTCTTGCTCATGAGAAACCCGTGGGTGCTTATCAGTTGCTTGAAGATTTGCGTGAAACGCTCGACAATCCCAAACCGCCGACCATCTATCGCGCCATTGAGTTCTGGCTGCAAGCGGGCCTCATTCATAAGATCGAAAGTCTGAACGCCTACACGGTCTGTCGCAATGACCATGCGCATCCCGGCTCGCAATTTCTGGTTTGCGATTCGTGCGGGGACATTGCCGAGACCCATTTGTGCCATTTGCCCGAAAGCTTGAATCAACAAGTTTCCGCGCAAAATTTCCAAATGAAATACTGGAATACCGAGATCCATGGGCTCTGCGCACAATGCGCGCAAAGCCGATGAAATCTTACAAAGAGGGTGAGCCATCGGGCTTCCTGTTTTTCGTATTGCCCTCATCATCAGAATCCTCATCATCGTGTCTGGCACAAACGGCGTGACAGGCTTGCGGCTGGTCGCCTCCGGGGATCGGACTTTTCCCATTATTCTCATCAGAGGTCGGAAGACAAAAAGGCGTGCTGCCGCGTGAGAGCGCCGCAACAGCCTCTTTGTAATCTTCCATATCCGCATAAGTGCCTGCCAAAGCAATGGGTGCCAATTCACGGAACGTCTCAAAATCCATGTTCGGCATATTCAGTCGGACGCGGGCATCAAGAAGAGCTTCGTGAAAGGCGATACGAAGTCCCATTTCCTGCATGAGCGTATGCCCTGCAGGATTATTGAGGAGAAGGGCCGAGCCCGCGAGGGCCGCACCCATAAAATCAACGGAAAAAAGTCGCATGTCGTATCGGCCTTAATCTGCTGTAGGTGCGGGATTTGCGCTTTTGCGTCCCTTGGCACCTTCGCACATGATGCAGTCACTTGGTCCGCTTAAGCCCAATCCGTTATCAAGATCGCTCTGCGCAGTGGCAAAGATGAAATCGACGGAGTGACGGAAGCAGGCATCCAGAGAGTCCTTTACGCCGTCTTGCGACATGAAATGTTCAGTGGCAGCCAGAACGCCTGTGAGTTGACGCAGATAAGGACGGTCATGTTCGGCAACGGTTTCGTCATCTGTCATGTTGATCAGCTCATCAAAGCTGACAAGCTCCAGCTCGCCGCTCACATGGGAACGGTCGGCCTTGTCATATCCTTTAAACAAATTGACGACAGCGGCATCCAGAAACGGGCCGTTTTCACGCGGGTTGGCAGGGGCGCAGCACGTTTTCTTGTAACCGTCAGCCGTCACATTATCCGTGATGCCAAGGCCCTCTTTTGAGATATCACAGCAGGCGGCTGTTACATCAAGGGCTGCGCGTAAATGCTCTTCGTGCGCCTGTAAATCACTTAAGATCGTGTCGAGATCGCGCTCTTCATAGAACGGCGCATTTTGATAAACGGCGAGGCGTTCGGGTTCCAGAATTTCTTCGGGATTGAAGCCGTCAATTTCATAAAGGCCGGCAAGGCCCCATTTATTCTGTTCGACGCGATTAACACCCATTGCGGTGAGCGCAATTGCAAAGCGTCCGACATCGAACGCACCTGTTTGCGGGTCGGTTGCCAAATGTTTGGCGGTGACTTTATGCCATCTGCACATCGTCTTATATCCTTTCTTTGCTGCCCTAAAAATGGAAGAGCAAGCTTTTGTTTAAAACTGTCGGAGGGTCGAGATTTTAAACGGAGAAAGGCGGGGCGGTAGAAAACCAGTCTTTGGGAATCGCATGGGTAACAAGCGCGTGGCTTGCTTCATATAAAGGGGGAAGCGCAAAAATATCCAGTGCGGCAAAGTCCGGCGTGTGTGACATGTCGCCATAGCTCAGCACAGGCGCATAGGGACATTTTGCTGTCTTTTCGTCGTGAGAGGGCGTGGCAGGAACGTCACCACCAGCCAGTTTTTTGACAATGCCGTCTGTTGTGCAAATTTCAACGGTCATAAACCCGTCCGCTTTGACCTCGGGCATAAAGCCCGCAGGCAGCATCGCCTTGACCAGAAAGGCAAGTGCGATCAGGAAGCTCAGCAGAAATTGGTTTGTCCTGTTTTTCATATGAACAAAGTCTTAGCAAAGTTTGGCAGCGCATACAAAGGCAAAATCAATCGGATAAGATGGATTCAAGACTTGCAAAAGGAGTTACTTTACGTATTATGAGACCTTCTTCCATTAGCGATTTAAAGGCTGCGTAAACTTATGACTGCGAGTAAAATCACGGGCGACACACCCATTCTTCAAGACAATGTTGATATTGATGCACTGATCTCGGGCGAGAGCGCCTTTACCGAAAAAGTCTTTTACACCTACCTGAAAAATCTGGTCGACAGCACCGACCCCGCTTCACCTTTGGCCTATCATGTGGCCCACGCATTTGATGTGCTGTTTCAAAATTCCGGATTACAGGGTTTCGCTAAGACACGTGCCGCCGAAGTCCAGAATGAGGACGATGACGAAGAGGCCAAATACAAAATGGTCTATACCTATAAAAAGCACCCGCAGCGCAATGCCGTAAAGCCGGCTCACTGGAAACGTATCCAGAAACATTGCGCGGATTCACTTGCTAATGCGCCCGATGTGCCGATGCCGGCCTTCTATGAAAACCTCGTACGTTTAGGCGAATATCTTGGCTTTAGCCAGTCAGATGCGGCTCTGCTTAAATTCGTTTATATCGCCGAAGCCGATACACGGCTGAATAAATTTGTGTCCGATGTTGCCAATTCTCAGCCCGGCGTTCCCGCACTTCTGACCAAAATGATCGGCGGCGAAGCGCAATATAGACATCTGGTCAACAGCCTTGCGCCGACAGGCCGCCTCTTCAAATTCGGCATTATCGAGAATGTCCGCGAATACGGGCAGGTTATTCCCAAATTTGATCCGGTTTTAGCCGTCTCATTACAAAAGCCGGGTCTGGAAAAATCCGATCTCATTGACCGTCTTCTTGGGAAGCCTGCGAAAACGGATTTGACGCTGGAAGATTTTTCTTATTTGGGCAGTGATCTGAACTATCTGACAAAGATCCTTTCCGAAGCGCTGGCCCGAAAAGAAAAGGGTATCAATATCCTGATTTATGGCGCAGCAGGTGGCGGGAAGACCGAGCTTTCAAAAGCATTAGCGGCCTCGCAGGATGTGTCGCTTTATATGGTAGGTGAAGAAAATGAAGATGAGAGCGATGTCATTGAGGTTCCGACTTTCGATGATGAGGGTGATATCAGCGGCTCACGCGAGATTGGCGGGGCAAATGTTTCCAGCAGTAAGGCACGCCTTGCGGCTCTGCACCGCGCACAAGGTCTGTTGGAAGGAAACCCCAATGCTCTGGTTCTGTTTGATGAAATTGAAGACTTGCTGATCAAAGGTTCTGACTCCAGCAAAAGCCCCGATGTAGAAAGCAAAATCGGCCTGAACAGATTGCTGGAAAATAACCCGATCCCAATGATCTGGTGCGGGAATGATCCTGAGAAATTCCATCAGGCTGTCCGTCAGCGCTTTACCTTTTCCTTGTTTGTCGGAGACATGCCGGTTCTGATCCGTCAGAAAATCTGGAAAAAACAGTGTGAACTTCAAGGGTATGAGTTGCCCGAAGAAGACATTAACCTGATTGCGCGCCGCTATGATGCCGCTCCGCGCCAGATTACGCAGGCGGTGCGTTGTGCGAAACTGACGGGTGGTGGTGTGAAAGCCATTGAACGCGTCTTGTCTGCCAGCTCGAAAATTGCCGATGGATCACGTGAAAGCATCATTGATGATTTTGCGGTCAATAAATACTTTGATCGTGGGTTGTTGAATATTGATGCTTCGAAATCCCCGCAGCCTTTCGATATTGATACACTGGCTGCCAGGGGGGCTGCGCATAAACCGTTCTCGCTCTATGCATCGGGTGCACGCGGTACAGGTGTTCAATCTCTGGCCTATCATCTGGCTGAAGAGATGGTGATGACACCCTATATCGCGGAGATGAAATACATCCGCGAGCCCAGTGCGATGGCGACCCCAGAAGATAAGCTGGTGAGTGCCTTTACGAAGGCAGTCGACAGCCGCGCATTTTTGATTGTCCCCGATATCGAGGCGCTGAGCCACAACCCGCGTGACGGCAAATCATGGGAAGGCTCGCTTTTTGAAACATTTATCAAATGTGCCCGTACCCACTCTTTGCCGTTTTTTGTCGGGTCGCAGATGAAGGAAATTGTGCTGCCTGAAAGGCTCACACGTCTCTTTTCTGACCGGGTTGAATTGAAGCCGCTTAATGACGCGCAAAAAGCTCGCGCCTTTAAAGTGTATTTCGGACAGGCAGCCCCCAAAAGTATTGCGACAGCAGGCGAATTAACAATCGGTGCCTTTGCCGATGTCCGTCATATGCTTGAGCGTATGGATGCTGATAATATCTATCCCGATCAGGTGGTTGAGATGCTCAAAGTTGCACAGTCCAGTCTCTCCGAACAGCCATCAAGTATAGGTTTCGGCGCGAATATTCTGTCCAGCGGAACGGGTCGTGCGGACTTGCGACTTGTCGCGCAGGCAGGTACGCCGCAAGATGCCACACCGATTGGAAAAACGCTCTGCTAAGAAGGCCTGATGTCGAAAAACTATAAGCTTGTTGTCTTTGTCCCGTTAACCCATGCCGATGCGGTACGCGAAGCTTTGGGGAATGCGGGTGCGGGGCATATCTCGGCTTATTCCAATTGTTCTTTTTCGTCGCGAGGGATCGGACGCTTCCAAGGCGATGAAACCACCAATCCCTTTATCGGCAAGGCAGGCGAATTAGAGGCTGTCGAGGAAGAGCGAATTGAAGTGATCGTTGCCAAAGATAAAATGAAGGGCGTGATTGCTGCGATGACGGCGGCACACCCATACGAAGAGATTGCCTACGACATCTATGCGCTTGTTGATCGCGAAGAGTTTCTTTAATTCACTTTTTTGACGAACTGGGATTTTAAACCCATCGAGCCGATCCCGGGAATTTTGCAGTCAATATCGTGATCGCCGCCGACAAGACGGATATTTTTGACTTGTGTCCCGACCTTCACAACTTGTGACGAGCCTTTGACTTTCAAATCCTTGATGACGGTGACCGTATCGCCATCGGCAAGCGGTGTGCCGTTGGCATCTTTAATGACAATCGCATTATCACCTTGTGATCCCTCACTTGCTGACCATTCATGTCCGCAAGACGGGCAGGCCAGATTGTCCTGCATTTCATATGTGTATTCGGCGCCGCATTCGGGGCAAGGGGGAAGTGTGCTCATGGCTGTCACGCTAACGCACTGAAGGGGCACACACAAATTCTTTTTCCTGTGATATGATTCTTTTTAAGATGGGGCATACATATTCTTCCACTTTCAAATTTATGGCGTTGGGGCTGATTGCTGCGATCTTAGCCGTTTTGCCGTTTTATGGCTGGATTCACGGCAAAGAATGGCCCGCCATAATGGGTTTTCCGCTGGGGTGGCTCTCGGCGGGGATGGTTTATATGGCGACGTTCTTTCACGAGCTGGGTCACACGCTATTCCTGTGGTTGTTTGGCTATTTCACATTACCCTCTTTTGATTTTGTCCATGGTGGCGGGATGGCTTGGTATTTCGGGGGGCAGAATATTGTTATTCTGATCACCGTCTGGGCGGCATTGGCATATGGCATCTGGCATTTCCAATTTAACCGCCTTGTACAGGCGGGGTTGGGGCTACTGCTGGCGATTAGCCTCTGCTTTTCCTTCACGGACCAATATATGTCGGTTGCCGATTTTATGGGACCTGCCGCAGAACCGCTGATTGCCGCATTCTTTTTATTCCGTGCTCTCTTTGATGTGGCCCCTCGCGGCAACCTTGAACGCTTTTTAAATGCCTATTTCGGCTGGGGCCTGATTTTACAGGTTTTTATCAATGCGCAAGGGCTGTTGAACTCTGTGGCCTATCGACTCGTTTATTACGAACAGAAAGGATCGCACGGCTTTGGCGACTTTGATAAAATCGCCGAGCGCGTTTCTTTTCTCAGTTTTGAAAATATCGTCTGGATTTGGGGAATAATGGCTCTAGCTTGTCTGATCGTTCCCTTTGTTTTACGGGCTTTCTGGGACAAATATGAAGAGGTCGAAATTCCTCAGAAAGGCGAAGAAAAAAGCTTGACATAAGTCGAGCGAAAACCGTACAAGGGCGGTCACCTTATAGGAAAGCGTATAAAAAAGATGGAAACTGAAGTTTCTGCACCGCAAAGTTTTAATGCAGCGGCCCAATATCTGAGTGCGATTGTCGCCGACCCGAGTCTTCATGAAGAATATCACGAAGCCGCTTTGGGGCTGGCTAAGCATATGGGTCATACCTTGGCATTACAAAAACCTTTCCCTGCCCAATTCCGCGCTGTATCCGATAATCTGGAAGACGGTTTGAAAGCCCATTTCTATATGGGTTTGGCTGAAGGCTTTGAAGATGTTCTGAAAACAGAGTCACTTTCGCAGTCCGACCGCATTCGCGTACAGGCCATGCGCGCCGCTGCCGAGAAAGAATTGCGCGCTCTCATTCTATAATATTACGTAAATATTAATCTTTTCCCGTTATTCTTTTTCCTACAAGCAAGAGCCTTTATCTTGGGGGAAAGAGAATATGACCGTGCAAACGCCTAATGGCGGCAACCCTAATCACGATGCATCGGCAACGGGTCTCACGTCTATTTTCAGTATGGTGAACGGACAGAATTTTCTGAGCCAGTTAGGTCTTGATGGCAATGATCTGACAGGCGACTTTCTGAATTCGGAAATGGGCGGTATGTTGAACGGCATGCTCAGCGGCCTTGCGGAAGTCATGTCGGATTCAATCGGGGAAATTCTCGGGAATTTCGGTCAGGGAAGCGGACAGGTGCTTTCTTCACTGACAGCTACGGATGGCGCTAACCCCGTGTTGGAAAGACTGACAGGTTCTGTATTGAGCCAGCCCGCTCCTCCGCCACAGGCAGCGCCGGCCGAGACGCCTCCCCCACCCCCGCCACCTTCAGGCCAGATGATCCCTTAAGAGATAAAGACATGAATGAAAAAACCCGCCTGTTATCCAAGCGGGTTTCTTATATGTCAGTTCTTTTTAAAAGCGCTCTTAAGCGGCCTTGGCTTTCGTGAAGAGGTGCTCGACGCCTGCACGTTCCTCGCGCAGTTCTTTGTCGGTTGCATCCATGCGGGCACGTGAGAAATCATTGATCTCCAGACCTTGCACGATTTCGTATTTGCCGCCTTTGCAGGTGACGGGGTAGCCGTAAATAATGCCGGGGGCAATACCGTAAGACCCGTCTGAAGGCACAGCCATCGAGACCCAATCGCCCTCAGCCGTACCGAGTGCCCATGTGCGCATGTGGTCGATAGCGGCAGATGCTGCAGAGGCTGCAGATGACGCACCGCGTGCCTTGATGATGGCAGCACCACGCTGTTGAACGGTCGGGATGAAATCGGACTCATACCAGTTTTGGTCAATCAGATCCGTCGCCGCCTTGCCATTTACTGTGGCGTGGTGAATGTCGGGATATTGTGTTGAGGAATGGTTGCCCCAGATCGTCATTTTTCGGATATCCGTTGTTGCCGTGCCTGTTTTGTCTGCCAATTGCGACAGAGCGCGGTTGTGATCGAGACGCACCATAGCCGTGAAGCATTTGGGGTCAAGGTCAGGCGCGTTTTGCTGGGCAATTAGCGCATTGGTGTTGGCGGGGTTTCCGACCACGAGAACTTTAACGTCGCGTGCGGCATAATCGTTTAAGGCCTTGCCTTGTGGCGCAAAGATTGCGCCGTTGGCTTCCAGAAGGTCCTTACGCTCCATACCTGGGCCTCTGGGACGCGCGCCGACCAGAAGGGCATAGTTACAATCTTTAAATGCGACAGCGGGATCATCCGTTGCAATCACATCGTGCAGCAGCGGGAAGGCACAGTCTTTGAGTTCCATAACAACCCCTTCCAGTGCGCCGAGCGCAGGGGTGATCTCGAGAAGATGCAGGATGACGGGCTGGTCGGGGCCTAACATGTCGCCTCCGGCGATACGGAAGAGAAGGGCGTAGCCGATTTGACCGGCAGCACCTGTAACAGCGACGTGGACGGGAGCTTTCATAGGAAGATATATCCTTTCCTTGATGTGAGAATTCTTGACCTAGGAAAGATGAGCCACTTACCGCCACTTTTCAAGAGGGAAATACCCGAAAAACCGTAAGGGGACAGACGGATTGTCTCCTCTTTGCCTTATCTCACTTTTCGGTTATGAATAAGGAAGATGACTGAAATTCCCGCACAAGAAATTCCGAAACCCGCCTCCGCCTTGTTTGCCGGATGGTCAGCGATTGTGATTGTCGGCATCATGATTTTTGCCAAAGGGCTTGCCTATCTCTTTTCAGGTTCGGCTGCCGTTTTTTCCTCTCTGATTGATTCTCTGGCCGACATTATGATGTCGGGCACGGCTCTGATGGCATTGAAAATGTCATTGAAGCCCGCCGATTCAGGTCACCGATACGGACACGGTAAAATCGAGGGGCTGTTTGCGCTTGTGCAGGCCGTCGTGATTATGGGCGGTGCCTCGGTGATTGTTGTGAATGCGCTTTTGCGCCTTGCCGAACCTGAGAAGCTGACCGATCAGGGGCTGGCTGCGGGTGTGATTATTTTAAGCCTGATCCTTACGATTATTCTGACGACCATTCAGAAGAAGGCTTTACGCGAGCATGAGTCACTGGCGATTGAATCCGATCATGCGCATTATAAAACCGACCTGATTTTAAACGGCAGCGTACTTACCGTTTTGATTGCAACCTATTACGGAGCGCCGTACTGGATCGATTCCGTCTGTGCGCTGGGGATTGCCGTTTATGTCGGGCGCACGGGGTATGAGGTGGGCACGAACGCCGTCAATATGCTGCTGGACCGAGAGGTGGAGGAAGATACCCGCCAAGCCATTATAGACATTATCCTCTCACATAAAGAAGTGCAGGATGTACATGATCTGCGCGCCATTCGTTCGGGCATGAAAACCATCATTTCTTTCGATATTGAGGTCGATCCAAATATTCTTCTGTGGTCGGCGCATGAGATTGCGCTGGATGTAGAGCGCGATATCCTGAAAAGCTTCCCGCTTGCAGAGATTATGATTCATGTTGATCCCGCAGGCAGTCCGATTGATCAACGCCACATTAAGAAAATCGTGATTTAATAAGAGAGATGACGGAGACACCCAAAGATGCGGTTCTGTTGGCTGATATCGGGGGAACGCATGCGCGTTTCGGCCTGTATCATGACGGACTGATTCATGACCCCGTTTTGTTGCCCGTTGCCGATTATGCCGATGCCCTGAGCTGTTTTCAGGCGGTTGCTGAAACATTCTGCGTGAAAACCCCAGCGTCTGTGGCGATTGCGTCCTCGGGGCAGGTCGGTGAAGACGGGAACTGGTTGACGCATAATAATGATAACTGGCTTAATTCCAAAGATGTGCTGACACAAGGCGGCTTCAATCCGATTCTGCTGGTCAATGATTTTGTGGCGACTACACGGGGTTGCGTCAAACTCACCTCGCAAGATTACCGTTATATCCGCCACGGGTCGGGCATCGCCCATATGCCGATTGCCGCATTGGGGCCCGGTACAGGGTTGGGGCTGGCTTATGCGATCCCAATGAAGGATAAAAGCTGGCATGTTTGTGATACGTTCGGCGGTCACATGCCTGTGGCAACAATTGATGATGAGCAGGCCCTTATTGTGCGTACGGCGCAGCGTTTTCGTCCCGGAGCTCCCGGCTATCTCTTCTATGAAGATTTGATCGCAGGGCGCGGTCTGCCTGCCCTTTATAAGGCAATCAGCCTCATTCACGGAAAGAATGATTTTAATGGTACGGCAAAAGATATTCTGGAACTGGACTCTGCCGATCCGATTGTCGCCTCAATGTATAAGCATTTTTCCTCTTTGCTGGGGTCTTTTACCAAGACGGCGGTGTTGGCGCTTCAAGCCTATGGCGGTGTGTATATGGATGGTGGTCTCATTCAAAAAATTGTCGACCAGAAAAAATTTGACCTTCCGGCCTTTGAGCATGCGCTGACCGCCCCGAGCGGTTTTCCCGTCATTGACGAAAAATTCGAAAAACTGCCCGTGCGCCTTATTGATACGGCTTATATCGCCCTGCGCGGATTGAAAGGTTTTCTTGAGGACGGCAAACACTCCTGAATATTTTCGAAAAAAAAGTTGCAACTTTATTGCGCGGCGGCTACATCTGCTCTGAAAAAACATGAGGTTCATGTTTGTAAAATCTTAAGGGAGCAAAAGAGTTTTCCATGAAACTTGAACAAAAATACATTCGCCTGATGGCGGATTACGGCCCGACGGGCGATATGGCGTTTTCCGAAGTGGAAGACCGTCTGCATCAGGAGCTTGGTAGCATTCAAGCCGAGAAATTCGAACAAGGTACATTGTTGAGCTATCAGCTCGGTGTCACACCTGTTCGCCCTTTGAACAGTATCGAAAACGGTTTTGTGACCG